>NZ_CP083539.1:799755-1105882 GCF_025144335.1 Jannaschia sp. W003 | reverse complement strand
GGACCAGATCGACAAGGTCGCCGCGGAATGACCGATCCCACGCCCCACACCCCCGTCGCCGAGCCCCTGCGCCGCCGCCGCGGCAACATCTCCGCGGTCTGGCTCGTGCCGATGGCCGCGGTGCTGATCGCGCTGGCGATCGCCTGGCAGGCCTACTCGAACCGCGGCGTGCTAATCGCGGTCGCCTTCCCGGACGCCTCGGGCGTGACCGCCGGCGAGACCACGCTGCGCTTCAAGGAGGTGACCGTGGGCGTGGTCGAGGACGTGGGCTTCTCGCCCGACCTCGCCTCGGTGAACGTCTACATCCGGGTCAGCAAGGACATCGCCCCCTTCCTCGACGAGGACGCCGCCTTCTGGGTGGTGCAGCCCTCGGTCTCGGCGCGCGGCGTCACGGGCCTGAACACGATCCTCTCGGGCACCTACATCCAGGGCGTCTGGGACAGCGAGATCGGCGTGCCCAAGGTGGTGTTCGCGGGAACCGACACGCCGCCCATCGTGCCGCCCGGGGTGCGCGGCACCGCGATCGTGCTGCGCGCCGCCGACGGCGCCCGCCTCGAGGCCGGCGCGCCGATCCTCTACCGCGGCATCGAGGTGGGCGAGGTTGCCACCCCCTCGCTCTCGCCCGACGGCTCCGAGGTGCGCCTCGACGCCTTCATCCGCGCGCCCTACGACCGCCAGCTCTCGTCGGCCACGCGCTTCTGGGATGCCTCGGGCGTGTCCGTGGCCCTGGGCGGCTCGGGGCTGGAGCTGAACGTCGGCTCGCTCGCCGCCATCCTGGAGGGCGGCGTCGTGTTCGATACGCTGATCTCGGGCGGGCAGCCCATCGACCGCGGCCACGTATTCGACATCTTCGACGACCGCGACGACGCCCTCGCCTCCACCTTCGAGGCGCCCACCTCGCGCGCGGTACGCTTCTCCGCCCTGTTCCCGGCCGCCGCGGCGGGCCTGTCGGAGGGCGCGCCCGTGCGCTTCGGCGGCGTGCGCGTGGGCGTGGTCACCTCGATCACCGGCTTCGTGCGCCCCGACGATCCGGACGGCGAGGTGCAGCTGCTGGCGGTCATGGCGATCCAGCCCAGCCGCATGGGCCTCGAGTCCATGGAGAGCGACCTCGACGGCGTGGACTTCGTGGGCACCCTCGTGGAGCGCGGCCTGCGCGCGCAACTCGTCTCCACCTCGATCCTCGGCGGCGAACTGGCGGTCGACCTCGTGTCCGTCGAGGGCGGCGCGCCCGCCGCGCTGGAAGTGGGCGTGGCCGACAACCCGGTGATCCCCTCGATCGAGACCGAGGGCGGATCGCTCACCGCCACCGCCGAGGGCGTGCTGTCGCGCTTCAACGAGCTGCCCATCGAGGAGCTGCTGGTGTCGGCGACCGACCTCCTCGCGAACCTCAACCGCATCGCCGGCGACGAGGCGACCCGCGCCATCCCCTCCGCCGCGCTCGACACCATCCGCGGCGGCGAGGGGCTGCTCGCGGACGTGCGCGCCATCGTCTCCGCGCCCGAGACCGCCGCCGTGCTGCTCGATGCCCAGAGCATCGCCGCTGACGTGGCCGCCCTCACGGCGCGCATCCGCGAGCGCGAGATCGTGGCCACCCTCGCCGACACGCTGGAGGGCGCCAACGTCGCCGTCGCCAACGTGGCCGCCGGCACCGAGCGCCTGGGAGAGATCGCCGACGGCGCCGTGGTGCTGTTCGACGAGGCCGGGCGCCTCGTGTCCTCGGAGGCCGCGCAGGCCCTGCCCGCCGCGGCGCGCGCCGCGCTGGACGCCGGCACCGCGGTATTGGCCGCGCCCGAGATCGCGGCGATCCTGGAATCCACCGCCGCGGTCACCACCGACATCCGCCAGCTCGCCGCGCGCATCGCCACCGACGCCGTGGCCGAGCGCATCGAGGGCGCGCTGGCCGGCATCGACGACGCCGCCCGCAACGTGGCCGAGGGCACTGCCGACCTCGGCACCCTGCGCGCCGCCCTCGACGGCACGCTGGAAGGCGCGCGCGCGCTGCTCGCCTCCGCCGACACCCAGGCGATCCCGGGTCTCGCCCGCGAGACGCTCGAGGGCGCGAGCACCGCCTTCGCCGGCCCGCAGCTGGAAGCCATCCTCGCCGACGCGGCCGCCGTGGCCGCCGGGTTGCGCACCGTGGCCGAGGGCGCCGCGACCCCCGAGACCGCCGCCGCCGTGGCCGCCGCAGCGCAGGACCTGCGCACGGTGGCGCGCAACGTCGCCAAGGGCACCCGCGATCTGGGAGACCTGCGCGCCAGCCTCCAGTCGACGCTGGACGGCACCGAGGCGCTGCTGGCCTCCGAGGACACGCAGGCCCTGCCCGGCCTCGCCCGCTCCGCGCTGCAGGGCGCCAGCGACGCGTTGGCCGCGCCCGAGATCGCGGCGATCCTCGCCGACGTGGCCGCCGCCGCCTCCGAGGCCCGCGCCATCGCCGAGGGCATCGACGGGGCCGCCCTCTCCGCGGGCCTCACGGAGGCGCTCGCCGCCGTGGAGGCCACGGCGCGCAACGTCGAGGCCGGCACCGCCGACCTCGGCACCCTGCGCGCCTCGATCGACCGCGCCGCCGAGGGCGCCGCCGCGATCCTCTCCTCCGAGGACACCCAGGCCCTGCCCGCCGCCCTGCGCGGCACGCTCGCCGAGGCCACCGACGCCTTGGCCGGCGCGAGCGACGTGCTCGCCGGGCCGGAGATCGATGCGATCCTGCAGGACACCGCCGCCGTGGCCGCGGGCCTGCGCACCATGGCCGAGGGCGTCGCCACGCCCGAGGCCGCCGCGCGCATCGAGGCCTCGCTCGCCTCGATCGAGACCGCCACGGAGAACGTGGCCGCCGGGACCGCCGATCTGGCTTCCTTGCGCGCCTCGCTCGACCGCGCCGTGGGCGGGGCCGCGGACATCCTGGACAGCGAGGGCGCCCGCGCCCTGCCCGCCGCCGCGCGGGGGCTCGTGGAGGACGCCCGCGCGATCCTCGGCGCGCCCGAGATCCAGGCGCTGCTCGCGGACCTGCCACTAATCACCGCCGACATCCGCGCGATTACCGACGAGATCCGGCAGGCCGAGGCCGCCGCCGCCCTCACCTCGGCGCTCGCCGCGGCGGAGCAGGCGGCCACGTCGGTGGCCGACTCCACGCAGGGGCTGCCGGAGCTGTCCGCGTCGGCCCAGCGCGTGCTGGCGGAGGCCGAGGTCCTGGCTGGCAACCTCACGCAGCTCTCGGCCAAGGCCAACGACCTCGCACTGGACGAACTGGTCAACGCCACCACCGACCTTATGGTCACCGCCGACCTGTTCCTGTCGTCGGACGAGGCGGGCGACGTGCCCGTGGTGCTCTCGAACACGCTCGAGGAGCTGCGGCGCACGGTGGAGACGATCCGCACCGGCGGGGCGCTCGACAACCTGAACGCGGCCCTCGTCTCGGCCGCGAGCGCCGCGGGGGGCATCGAGGGCGCGGCGGCGGACCTTCCGGCGCTGCTCGCGCGGCTGCAGGGGCTGTCCACCTCGGCCACCGAGGTGCTGGCCTCCTACAACAGCGAGAGCCGCATCGCGCAGGAGCTCTACTCCACCCTGCGCGCGGCGACCCGGGCCGCCGAGGACGTCTCGTCGCTGTCGCGCACCATCGAGCGCAATCCGAACTCGCTGTTGCTCGGACGCTAGCGTCGCGGCGAAAACAGCGCGCCCGGTCGGGCCGTGCATTGCGCACGGCCCGTCCCCTCCCGCAGACACGACCGCGACCCAAGCGAGGCCTTCCCATGCGCGCGATCCTTCCCCTCCTGGCGCTCCTGCTGGCCGCCTGCGGCGACGGCACCGAGTTCTTCGCCCCGCCCCCCGCGCGCTCGGAGCTGCGCGTGAACGTAACCGCCGAGACGGTCATGGTGAACGCGGTCTCCATGCCGGAATACGCGGTCAACCAGGAGATCCCGATCCAACGCGCCGACGGCAGCCTGGTCACGGACACCGACAAGCTGTGGGCCGACCTGCCGGACCGCGCGCTGCAGGTGTCGCTGGCGCGGCACCTCAACATGATCACCGACGCCGAGGTGGGGGTCGAGCCCTGGCCCCTCGCGGGCTTTCCGGAGCGCGAGGTGACGGTCACGGTCGAGGACATGATCGTGCAGGCGTCGGGCACGCTGCGCTTCACCGGCTTCTACGCGATCCGCGACGAGGTGGCCCGCTCGGGGCAGATCGAGACCTTCGCCCTCACGGCCCCCGTGGCGGGCGACGGCTACCCCGCCATCATCGCCGCCCACGAGGCGGTCTGGCTGCAGCTGGCCGAGATCGTCGCCCGCGCGCTCTGAGGGCGCGGGCGGGGGGCATGGAACCCGGCCGGCGTCCCCCTATGTATGGCTCTGGCCTAACCTCGAGGATTCCCCCAATGCGAACCGTCCTTACGCCGCTCCTCGCGGCCTGCGTCGCCCTCGCCGCCGCGCCCGCCACGGCGCAGACCGAACGAGTGGAGACCGGGGACATTCGCGGCGCCATCGCGCAGATCGGCACGCACCTGGGCGAGATGTCCATGACGATGCCCGCCGCCGCCGGCGAGGGCGTCTCGGAGGTTCTGCGCTTCGAGCCCTACCAGATGCTCGACGACCTGTTCCGCAGCGACATCGTGCTCCTGATGCGCCACGGCCCCACGGACTGGTCGAAGCGCGACCGCACCGACGTCGCGCCCGACGACTGCGACAACCAGCGGATCATGACCGAGGACGGCAAGACCCAGATGCGCGACCTCGGCGCGCTCCTAGTCGCCAACGAGCTGGTGCCCTCGCGGGTGGTGGTCAGCCAGTGGTGCCGCAACCAGGAGACGTTCGACGCGATCGTGGCCGGCATGGAGCGGGTCGACCCCGAGATCATGCGCGACATCAAGGTCGACACCGACCCGAGCCTCAACCTCCTCCTCTCGCTCCAGGGCGCGCCCAACGTCACTGACATGCGCGAGCGCATCTCGGCGTGGGACGGCGAGGGCGGCGAGGCGGAGGGGCCGCTGCTGGTGATCTCGCACTTCACCAACATCCAGGAGCTGACCGAGTTCTCGGTCTACGAGGGCGAGATGCTGGTGGTGGACCCCACGCGCGCAAACCGCGTGCTCGGCTACATTCGCCTCGGCTCGGCCAAGCCCGACATCGGCCACTTCGACGCCTCGGTCGTCCCCGACGAGTGAGGCTGCCCCTGCTCCGCATGGGTTCCGCGTGACCGGCGCCGCGCCGCTCGGCGTCGCATTGGTGGGCGCGGGCATGATCGCCCCGCTCCACGTCGCCGCGCTCTCGGCGCTGGGGGACCGCGTGCGCCTGCGCTGGATCGTGGCGCGGCGGCCCGAGCGGGCCGCGCCCCTCGCCGCCGCATACGACGGTCCCGCCCCGGAGCTGACCGCCGACCTGGGCGCGGTTGCGGCGGACCCGGGCGTTCACTTCGCCATCGTCGCCACGCCGCCGAGCGTGCGCGACGGCCCCATCGGGACGCTGGCGGCGGCAGGCAAGGGCGTGCTCCTGGAGAAGCCAGTCGCGCGCAGCCTCGCCGAGGCGGAGCGCGTGGTGGAGACCTGCGAGCGGGCGGGCGTGCCCCTGGGCATGCTGCTCCAGCACCGCGCGGGCGAGCCGGGACGCGCCGCGGCGGCGCACATGGCGTCGGGGCGGCTCGGGCGGCTCGGCATGGTGGAGATCGCCGCGCCGCTCTGGCGGCCGCAGAGCTACTACGACGAGCTGGGGCGCGGCACCTACGCCCGCGACGGCGGCGGCGTGCTGCTGACGCAAGGTATCCACACGATCGACCTCGCGCTCTCGCTCGCGGGGCCGGTGGCGCGCGTGCAGGCCATGACGGCCACCACGCCGCTGCACCGCATGGAAGCCGAGGACTTCGCCGCCGCGGGCCTGCGCTTCGCCTGCGGCGCGGCGGGCTCGCTGGTGGCGACAACGGCCAGCTTCCCGCCCGCGCCGGAGTCCATCGCGCTCCACTTCGAGCACGCCTCGCTGCGCGTGGGCCGAGCGGACTTGCGGGTGGACTGGCGCGACGGGTGCAGCGCTGTCGAGGCGACCGTGGAGGGCCCGAAGCACGCTTGGCACGCCGCCGTGATCGCGGACTTCGCGGACGCCCTCCGCACGGGGCGCCCGCCCATGGTGCCGGGCCGCGAGGCGCTGGCCGCGCACCGGCTGATCGACGCGATCGAGCGGTCGTCGCGCGCGGGGCACGCGGTGGACCTGCCGGGCTGACGGGTCGACACGGGCGCAACGGCGCCTTCGCGGCACCCGTTGGTCCGGGACCGCGGTGCACGTTGCTTTAACGTGAATACTAGGATACCAGTCGCGGACGGGAGGAAGTTCGATCGTCGCGGGTGCGGGGTCGGGGCGCCATGGCGGCGCCGCGAGCG
Organism: Jannaschia sp. W003; assembly: GCF_025144335.1. Taxonomy (NCBI): domain Bacteria; kingdom Pseudomonadati; phylum Pseudomonadota; class Alphaproteobacteria; order Rhodobacterales; family Roseobacteraceae; genus Jannaschia; species Jannaschia sp. W003. The sequence continues at coordinate 1,099,527 of NZ_CP083539.1, read as the reverse complement.
GCCGCCGTGCGCCCGGGGCCCTATCGGGGTCCGGGGACGCATCCGCGCACGGCGCGATCTCCGCCCGAAGGGACCGGACAGGGAGATTCCGCCATGACGATCAACCGCAGGACGCTCGGCCTCGTGGCCGCCGCCGCCATCGCCGCCACGCCGCTCGCCGCCGTCGCGCAGGAGGTGACGCTGCGCGGCGCCTCGATGTTCGACGAGGAGCACGCCTTCACCAAAACGCTGCGCCGCTTCGAGGAGCTGGTGCAGGAGAAGTACGACGGCGAGGTCGAGTTCGACCTGCGCCTGAACGGCGAGCTCGGCGTCGAGAGCGACTACGTCACCTACCTCAACCAGGGCGTCGCGGTCGACTACACGATCATCGCCCCCTCCAACATGGCGGTGTTCTCGGAATCCATCCCGCTGATGGACATGCCGTTCCTGTTCCGCGACCTCGACCACTGGAACGCGGTGCTGTCCTCGGACGCGCTCGCCCCCCTCGAGGAGGAGCTGCGCGAGAAGGCCGGCATCGTGATCGTGGGCTACACCGGCGGCGGCGTGCGCAACCTCGTCTCGGCCGAGCCGATCGCCAACATGGACGAGCTGTCGGGCCACCGCATGCGGGTGATGGGCGCGCCGATCCAGGCCCAGACCTTCGCGGCCGTTGGCGCGGCGCCTTCCGCGATCGCCTACAACGAGGTCTACAACGCCATCCAGACCGGCGTGATCGCGGGCTTCGAGAACGAGGCCGCCTCGATCCAGAACCTCAAGTTCTACGAGGTCGCCCCCCACGTCACCAAGACGCAGCACACCATCACCGTGCGGCCCATCGTGGTGTCGGCCAAGACCTTCGACGCCCTGCCCGAGGACCTGCAGGCCGCGATCATGGAAGCGGGCGAGGAGGCCGGCGCCTACGGCCGCGAGCTCGAATCGCGCGAGGACGGCGAGAAGCTGCAGGAGATGGTCGATGCCGGCCAGATTCAGGTGCAGGAGTTCGAGGGCCGCGACGAGATGCTCGAGCGCGTGAAGCCCGTGCAGGACGCCTACGCCGCCGAGCTGGGCGCCACCGAGCTGCTCGAGCGCATCCGCGGCATGTGACGACGCGCCGCCCGCCCTCCCCGGGGGGCGCGCCAGGGGGGCGCCGACGCGGCGCTCCCCGTTTCCCCTCCCAAGGACTCCCGAAATGATCGGACGGATGCTCGACAGGTTCTGCGACGGGCTGCGCGTGCTGCTCGCCGTGCTGATGGGGGCGCTGGCCATCCCCGTCGCGATGCAGGTGATCTCGCGCTACACGGGGCTGATCCCGACCTTCCTGTGGACCGAGGAGCTGTCGACCTTCATCTTCGTGTGGATCGTGATGATCGGCGCGATGGTGGCGGTCTGGGACGGCACCCACTTCGACGTGCGCGTCCTGCCCGACGCCGAGCGCCCCCTCGCCCGCCTCCTGCAGAAGGCCGTCGTGCTCCTGCTGATCGGGGTCTTCTCGCTCTACTTCTTCTGGTACGGCCTCGACTACGCCGCCTTCGGCGGCAACCAGCGCTCGGTGATGATGCGGGCCAACCTCATGGTCACCTACGTCTCGGTGCCGATCGCGGGTCTGGTGTGGACCGTGTTCACCGCCTACCGCCTCGCCGAGGCCTGGGCCGAGTACCGCCAAGCGGGGGCCGCGTCGTGATCGTATCCACCGGCCTCGCCTGCCTCGTCCTCGTCGGCTCGTTCCTCGTGATGGTGTTCATCCGCGTGCCGGTCGCCTTCGCGCTCGGCATCGCCACGATCCCGATCGTGGTGCTGGAGCTGCGGCTCACGCCATTCATCGTGATCGACCGGATGTTCCAGTCGTACAACTCGTTCATCCTGCTCGCCGTGCCGTTCTTCCTCTTGGCCGCGAACCTCATGAACTCCGGCAAGGTCACTGACCGCCTGATCGCCTTCGCCCGCGTGCTCACGGGCTGGATGCCGGGCGGGCTGGGCCATGTGAACGTGGCCGTCTCGATGCTCTTCGCGGGCATCTCGGGCTCGTCCACGGCGGATGCGGCGGGCTGCGGCAAGATCCTGATCCCCGCCATGCAGCGCGAGGGCTACGACACGCGCTTCGCCATCGCCATCACCGCCTGCTCGTCCGTTATGGGCGTCATCATCCCCCCCTCGATCCTGATGGTGGTCTGGGGCGGCGTGATGCAGGTCTCGGTGGGCGCGCTCTTCCTCGGCGGCGCGATCCCGGGGCTGCTGATCGGGCTGGCGCTGACGTCCACGGTCTACGCCTACGCCAAGATCTACGACTACCCCATCGCGCTCCGCCCCACCAGGAGCGCGTTCTGGGAGGCGTTCAAAGGCGCCGCGCTGGCGATGCTGACCCCGATCCTGGTGATCGGCGGCATCGTGGGCGGCATCGTCACCCCCACCGAGAGCGCGATCATCGCCGCGGGCTACGCGCTGATCCTGGGCATGTTCGTGTACCGCACCGTCACGCTGCGCGACCTGGGCGGCATCCTCTACGACACCGCGCGCTTCGCGGCGATCTCGCTCTTCGCGATCGGGACGGCCTCGGCCTTCGGCTGGATGCTGTCCTTCTACAACGTGCCGCGCCTGATCGTGGGCGCGATGACGGCGATGGAGTTCGGCCCCTTCGGCACGGCGGTGATGATCGCGGCGCTGTTCCTGTTCTTCGGCCTCTTCATCGACGCGATCCCCACGATCATCATCCTCGGCACCGTGCTGATGCCCGTGGCGCAGGCCGCCGGGATCGACCCCATTGCCTTTGCGATCATCGGCATCGTCAGCCTCGCCTTTGGGCTGGTCACGCCGCCCTACGGGCTGTGCCTGCTGATCTCGGCGGCGATCGGGGGCATGAACGTGGTGCAGGTGATGCGCGACGTGGTGATCATCCTCGTACCGATGCTGCTGATCCTCGTGGCGATCATCGTGTTTCCGGAGATCGCCCTGTGGCTGCCGCGCACGCTGATGCCCGGCTCGTTCCGCTGACCCCGGGGGGCGGCGGCGGCGCCCCTCAGTAGTTCCAGAGCGTGCCGTCCCCAAGCCGCACCACCGGATGACTGCCGGGGCGGTACTCGTAGCGCGCCGCCTCGCGCTCGTCGAACTCCACCCCGAGGCCCGGCGCGTCGCTGACCCGCAGCATGCCGTCCTCGACTCGGTGCTCCGTGGGGAACAGCGCGTCGCACGCGGGGGTCCCCAGCACCAGCCACTCCTGGATGCCGAAGTTGGGCGCCCAGACGTCGAGATGGGCGTGGGCCGCCATGCAGATCGGCGAGTGGCTCGGCGCCCCGTGGAAGCCGGTGCGCACGTGGTGCAGCGCCGCTAGGTCGACGATGCGCCGCACGTGGGTGATGCCGCCCGCGTAGGTGGCGGCCACGCGGATGAAGTCGATCTGCTCCCGCTCGATCAAGCGGTTGCAGTCCCAGATCGAGTTGAACACCTCGCCGATGGCCAGCGGCACCGTGGAGTGCTGGCGGATGATCCGCAGCGCGTCCTGATCCTCGGCCGGGGTCGGGTCCTCCAGCCAGAAGAGGCCGACGGGCTCGACCGCGCGGGCGAACTCCGCGGCCTCGCGGGGCAGGAGGCGGTGGTGGACGTCGTGGAGGATGTGCAGCTCCGGCCCGAAGCGGGCGCGGATCTCGGCCAGGGCGCCGGGCATGAAGCGCATGTAGCGGCCCGTGTCCCACGCCTCCACCTTGGAGCGGATGCCGCCGAAGTCGGTGATGAAGTCGCCCGCCCCGCCCCGCGCCTCGGGCACCGCATAGCCGGCCATGCCGGGCACGGCGCACTGCACCCGCACGGCGCGGTAGCCGCGCTCCACGTGGGAGGCGACGGAGTCCATGAGGTCCTCGAGGTCTGCCCCCGCGGCGTGGCCGTAGACCATCGCGCCCTCGCGGCTGCGCCCGCCGAGCAGGTCGCAGACCGGCATGCCCGCCAGCTTGCCCTTGATGTCCCACAGCGCCATGTCGACGGCCCCGAAGGCGGCCATGGCGACCGGCCCGCGGCGGAAGTAGGCGCCGCGGTAGAGGAACTGCCAGATGTCCTCGGAGCGGCGCGGGTCCATGCCCACGAGGTTCGGCACGACGTAGTCGCGCAGGTAGGCGGCGGGCAGGGTCTCGCGGTTGTTGAGCGTGGCGTCGCCCAGCCCGTGCACGCCCACGTCGGTCTCGATCTTGAGCGTGACGTAATTCTTGCCGGGTCCGCCCACGAACACCCTGGCGCCGGTGATCCTCATGCCGCGCCCTCCGGCGCCGGAACCTCGGTCCATGTCCCGCCCGCGCGCAGGAGGTCGATGATGCGCTGGTAGCGCGCGCCCTCCTCGAAGGTCGGGTAGGGCTCAACCGCCTCGCCCCGGATGTCGCGCACGAAGAGCCGGGCGAGATGCGCCCAGCACTGCTCGGTCTCGCCCTTCGCCTCGGGAACGGCGGCGCGGATGGCCTCGGGCGTGGGCACGATCCGCCAGCCGGTGCCGTCGTGGTGGTGGAGCGTGCCGCTGCCGTAGTGCCCTTCCAGATAGATCGCGCCGCGGGTGCCGTAGAACACCACGTGATCCTCGCGCAGGCGCGGCACCAGCCCACTGTGCTTGAACAGCGCCGAGACGGGCTTGGTGGCCAGCGGGCTCTCGATGCGGGCCAGCACGGCGTAGGACCACTCCACGTCGCTCTCGCCCCACTCCAGGGCGGGGTCGTCCAGATCGGCGGGGATGAAGGCGCGGCGCTTCGTGAAGTCGTGCACGCCCTCCACGACTGGCGCGCGGCCGAGATCGTCGCGCAGGTCGCCGAAGACGCCGAGGATGCGCTCGCCCACCACCGAGGTGACGATGGCGAGCGAGTGGGTGAAGTTGTTGGCGAGCCGCCCCCCGCCGTCCGCGCGGCGGTGCGACCAGCCGAAGGGGATGCCTCGCTCGAGGCCGAAGTGCGAGATGCACTCCACCTCCGTCGGCTCGCCGATGGCGCCCGCCGCGACCAGCGCGCGCGCGTGGAGGACGCTCGGGGTGTAGCGGAAGCTCGCCGCGAAGGCCGTCTTGACGCCCCGCGCCCGCGCGCGGTCCCGCAGGTCCTCGGCGGTGTCGGCGCTGTCCGTCAGGGGCTTGTCGCAGAACACGTGGCAGCCCGCGTCGATGGCCGCGCGGATCGGCCCGTGGTGGGCGCCGCCGGGGGTGGCGATCGAGACGACGTCCGGGCGGCACGCCTTCAGCGCGGCGGTCCAGTCGGTGCCGGCATGGGGGATGTCCATGCGCGCGGCGACCTCGCGCACCACCTCGGGCGTGCGGCCCACCATGCCCACGCCCTCGGCGCCCGCGGCGCGGAAGGCCTCCGCGTGCCCCTGCCCCGCGAAGCCCGTTCCCGCGACGAGAACCCGCAACGTCCGATCCATGGCACCCTCCCCATTACTGGTATCCTAGTCGACCAGAATGGGGGCTGCAACGGGCCGTGCGTCAGGCGCCGCGGCAGAACACGTCGTAGAGCGCGGCCATCATTCGGCGCATCTCGGGATCGTCGATGCGGTAGTGGATGGTCTGCGCCTCGCGCCGCGTCGCCACGATGCCGGCGTCGCGCAGGCGGGCGAGGTGCTGGGAGAGCGCCGACTGCGACAGGTCCACGGCGCGCTGCAGCGCGCCCACCGTCATCTCGCCGCTGCCGTCCGTCTCGGCCTGCATCAGGTGGCACAGGATCAGGAGGCGCTTGGCGTTGGCGAGCACGCCCAGCCGCGCGGCCACGCGGTCGGCCCGCTCCGCGAGCGCCTCGGGAACCGCTCCCCCTATATTAGCGTTGCCTGATTTAGACATTGTGCATATATAGCCCCACAAGCCCGTTCGCGCCAGTGCGCATTCGCCCGACCCGGAGGACCGCCCATGCTGCCCGTCGTTCCCACCGCCTTCACGCTGTGGGCCTCGCTGTTCGGAGGGGTCCTGATCGGCCTCTCCGCGGTGATGGTGATGCTAGTCTTCGGCCGCATCGCCGGCATCGCCGGGATCTCCACCGGCGCGCTCTCGCCCGCGATCCCCGGACGCGACGCCGCGCCCGACTGGGGTTGGCGCCTCGCCTTCCTCGGCGGGCTGGTGGCGGCGCCGGTCCTCTACGTGCTCATCGCCGGCCCGTTCGAGCAGGCGATCCCGCCGTCGGTGCCTGGCATGGCGCTGGCGGGACTGCTGGTCGGTCTCGGCACCGGCGTCGGCTCGGGCTGCACGTCCGGGCACGGGGTCTGCGGGCTGGCGCGGCTGTCGGGGCGCTCGCTGGTCGCCGTGATCACCTTCATGCTCTTCGCCGCCGCGACCGTGCTCGTGCTGCGTCACGTGGTGGGAGGCTGACCGATGCGCGCGTTCCTCGGATTCCTCGCCGGCCTCGTGTTCGGCCTCGGCCTCGTCGTCTCGGGCATGTCGAACCCCGCGAAGGTGCTGAACTTCCTCGACGTGCTGGGTCCGTGGGACCCCAGCCTCGCCTTCGTGATGGGCGGGGCGAGCGTGACGGCCTTCCTCGGCTACCGCTTCGCCTGGCGCCGCGCGAGCCCCCTGGCGATGCCGGACTTCGACATCCCCTCGGCTCGGGACGTAGACCGCCCGCTGCTGGTAGGCGCCGCCCTCTTCGGCACCGGATGGGGCATCGGCGGCTTCTGCCCCGGCCCCGCCTGGACGGCCCTGCCCTCGCTCGACGCGGGCGCGCTCGTCTTCCTCGTCGCGATGGTCCTGGGCCTCGTCCTGGGCGGTCCGGCGAAGCGCGCCCTCGCCCCCGCCCCCGCAACGCAAGGAGCCTGACATGTCCGATTCCGAACGCACCGAGCGGCACTCCCCCTCGAAGGGCCCCGGCTCGCCCGACGTCTGGGGCTTCTACGACCCCCCCACCGGCTCGGCGCAGTACGTCGTCGCCTGCCCCGAGACGCGGAAGGCCGCGCTCGTCGACGTGGTGCAGGACTTCGATCCGGCCGGCTTCTCGACCGGCACCGAGGCCCGCGACCAGGCCATCGCCATCGTGGAGCGCGAGGGCCTGACCGTGGAATGGGTGCTTGACACCCACCCCCATGCCGACCACTTCACCGCCTCGGTGCAACTGGCCGGGCGCTTCGGCGTGCCCAACGCCATCGGCACGAAGGTCCGCGAGATCGCCGAGCTCTGGCGCGGGCTCTACAACATGCCCGATGCGTTCGACGTGGACCGCGACTACGCCCGCCTGTTCGCCGACGACGACACGTTCCGGATCGGCAAGCTCGACGTGCGGGTGATGCTCTCGCCCGGCCACACGCTGGGGTCCATCACCTACGTGGTGGGCGAGGACGCGGCCTTCGTGCACGACACGCTGATGCAGCCCGACCAGGGCACCGCGCGCTGCGACTTCCCGGGCGGCTCGGCGGCGGAGCTGTGGGCCTCGATCCAGGCGATCCTCGCCCTGCCCGAGTCGACCCGTCTCTTCATCGGCCACGACTATCCCGGCGACGACCGTGACGCGCCCGAGTGGGAGGCGACCGTGGCCGAGCACCTCGAGCGCAACGTCCACGTGAAGCGCGGCACCGACCGGGATGCCTGGATCGCCAAGCGCGAGAAGCGCGACGCGACCCTCGCGCTGCCCGACCGCATGCTGGCCGCGCTGCAGGTGAACCTGCGCGCCGGCCAGTTGCCCCCGCCCGAGGACGACGGGCACAGCTACCTCAAGATGCCGCTCAACAAGTTCTGAAGGAGTGCCGCGATGCCGATGAGCATGAAGTACCTGGTGGCCGAGGCGAAGGCGCAGGTCGGAAGCGTCTCCCCGCAGGAGGCGCAGGACGCCGGGGGACTGATCCTCGACGTGCGCGAGTCGGGCGAGTTGGAGGAGAAGGGTCGCGTCGAGGGCGCGCTCCACGTGCCGCGCGGCGTGCTGGAGTCGCGCGCCGACCCGGATCTGCCCACCGCCGAGCGCCGCCTCGTCGACGCGCGCGCCGTCCACGTCCTGTGCGCCTCGGGTGCCCGCGCGGCCATGGCCGCAGCCCAGCTCCGGCGCATGGGATACGAGGCCGACGTGATCGAGGGAGGCCTCGAGGGCTGGCGCAAGGCCGGCCTGCCCGTCGAAGGCTGAGATGCACCGCCTCCGCAGCTTCGTGCCGGCCCTGGACTGGGGCCGGCGCTACGACCGCGCGGCCTTCGGCGCCGACGCGCTGGCCGCCGTGATCGTGACGATCATGCTGGTGCCCCAGTCGCTGGCCTACGCGATGCTGGCGGGGCTGCCGCCCGAGGCGGGTCTCTACGCGTCGATCCTGCCCATCGTCCTCTACGCCCTCTTCGGCACTAGCCGGACGCTCGCGGTCGGCCCCGTGGCCGTGCTGTCGCTGATGACGGCGGCCGCGGCGGGGCGCGTGGCCGAGCCGGGATCGCCGGAGTTCGTCGCCGCTGCCCTCGTCCTCGCGCTCCTGTCGGGCGCGATGCTGCTGGCGATGGGGGTGCTGCGCCTCGGCGTGCTGGCCAACTTCCTCGGTCATCCCGTGATCTCGGGCTTCATCACCGCTTCCGGAATCCTGATCGCCGCAAGCCAGCTCCGCCACGTGCTGGGCATCGAGGCCCACGGCCACACCCTGCCCGAGCTGGCGCTGTCGCTGGGTGCGAACCTCGGAGACGTTCACGGACCCACCCTCGCCATCGGGGCGGGCGCGCTCGGCTTCCTCTTCTGGGTCCGGCGGGGCCTCGGGCCGCTCCTGCGCCGCCTCGGCGTGGCCGAGCGCCCGGCCGCCATCGCGGTGCGCGTGGGGCCGATCCTCGCCGTCGCGGGTGCCACGCTCGCGGTGTGGATGCTCCGCCTCGACCTCGCGGGCGTGCGCATCGTCGGGGACGTGCCCGCGGGCCTGCCGCCCCTCACCCTGCCCCGATTCGCGCCGGACCTGTGGCTGGCCCTCGCCGGCTCGGCCGCAGCCATCGCGGTGATCGGGTTCGTGGAGTCCGTCTCGGTCGCCCAGACCCTCGCCGCCAAGCGCCGCGAGCGCATCGACCCCGACGGCGAACTGATCGGCCTCGGGGCCGCCAACATCGGCGCCGCCTTCACCGGGGGCTTTCCGGTCACGGGCGGCTTCGCGCGCTCGGTGGTGAACTTCGACGCCGGCGCGGCGACGCAGGCGGCGGGCATCCTCACCGCGCTCGGCCTGCTGGGCGCCTCGCTGTTCCTGACGCCGCTCCTCCACTACCTGCCCGACGCGGTGCTGGCGGCCACCATCATCGTCGCCGTGCTCTCGCTCGTGGACCTCGCGATCCTGCGCCGGGCCTGGGCCTACAGCGGCGCCGACTTCGCCGCCGTGGCCGTCACGATCCTCGCCACGCTCCTGCTCGGCGTGGAGCCGGGCGTGGCCGCCGGGGTGCTGGTGTCGCTGGCTACCCACCTGTGGCGCACCTCGCGGCCCCACGTCGCCGTGGTGGGGCGGGTGCCGGGCACGGAGCACTTCCGCAACGTCGAGCGCCACCATGTCGAGACCGACCCGGCCGTCCTCTCGGTGCGCATCGACGAAAGCCTCTACTTCGCGAACGCCCAAGGCCTGGAGGCGCACGTCCTCGCCCTCGCCGCCGAGCGCCCCGCCCTGCGCCACGTGGTGCTGATGTGCTCGGCCGTGAACGCCGTGGACCTGAGCGCGCTGGAGAGCCTCGAGGCGCTCGTCGCGCGCCTGCGCGACATGGGCGTGGCATTGCACCTGTCGGAGGTGAAGGGGCCCGTCATGGACCGCCTCGCCCGGACCGACTTCCTCGCGCACCTCACGGGGCAGGTGTTCCTCAGCCAGAGCGAGGCCGCGAGGGCGCTGTCGGCCTAGGCCGCCTCCGCCGCGGGGGGCCGCTCCCCTACCCGGCGCCCTTGGCGGGCTGGTCCGGAAACGCCTCGCCCACCGCGCGCCAGATGTCGATGTTCAGCTCGGCGATCGCGTCGATGGCGTCCTGCACCTCGCGGGCGGCGGAGCGATCGATGTCGCTCGTCTGCCCCACCTTGATGCTGTGCTTCCGGTCCGCGATCCGCATGAGGATCGTGCGCATCGCCCCGCTGTTCTGGTCGAAGGAGTAGATGCAGTGGCTGTAGCGGTTGCGCAGGCCCGAGAGCTTCGCGAACCGCGACGTGAGGGCGAGGATAGTCTCGCGCCGCTCCGCGGGCACGCGCTCGAGCTTGGCCAGCCGCTCCACCAGGTCCAGCCGCGCGCGCGTCGAGTTCAGCGTGAGGAACATGACCGTGGCGGTCTGGTCGTCGCACCCGACCAGCCGCGCGATCAGGTGGATGAGAAGGCTCTCGGTGTTCGTCCACGAGTAGTTCAGCTTGCCCACGAGCAGGAGGAACTCGTCGAACGGGACGGCGCCGCCGCCGGGATCCGCGGGGGTCATCGGATCCCGGCCGGCGCGGTCACGACTGCCGCGACAGGTACCAGCCCGCCGCGGCCGTGCGGTTGCAGACCCCGATCTTCCGGTGGATGTGGTGGACGTGCAGCTTCACCGTGTGCTCGGTGATCGACAGGTCGCGCGCCACCGCCTTGTTGCTCTTTCCCTGGGCGACCCGGCTGAGCACCTCGACCTCGCGCTCCGTCAGCGGATCGAACCGGAGCTCGCAGGGCTTGTCCGTCCGGAGCAGGGCCGCGACGATCTCGGGGGCGAAGTAGGTCGACCCGCCGGCGATCAGGTCGATGGCCGACATCAGCTCCTCGAAGCTGACGCCGAGCTTCAGGACCGAGACCGACGCCAGCCGCCCCGCCCCGAGCGCCCGGCGCAGCGGCGCCGGATCGGTCGCGGCGTCGTAGCATAGGGCGGCGGCGCCGTGGTCGGCGAGGGCCTCGATCCGCTCGACGGCGCCCGCCGCCCCGAGGAGTTCCGCGTCGATCAGGGTCAGTGCGCCGGATTCGTCGGCGGCCCCTACGTCCCCCAGCGCCTCGAACCGCTGCACCCTGCGGCAGCCGGCCGCGGACGCCAGGTGCAGCACGGAGCGGTCCGAGAGCGACGGGAACGATCCGATCAGGTGCAGCCGCGCATAGGCGCCCTGCCCGGACGTGGTACGTTCGTAGTGAAATGGCTCTACGCCCAACTTACTCATCATAATATGTAGCCTTGGTGCAAAGAGGAAATGGCAGCCACTTCAATCGGGGTGCGCGCAATCATCGCGCATCGAACCTAGCAAATCCCATATTATCATACGGTTGACGCAGGGGCAACATACTTGCTCCAAGCACGGCCAAGACCGCGCAGGAATTTCCAAGAATGCGATCCCGCATCCCGTCGCGCCCTCGCCCGCAGCATAACCGTTCGGTTAACGTGCGTAAACGGAGGGTTAATTAAGCGCCCCTGACGCCCGGACGGCAATACGCCACGAGATCTGAATAACCTTCGGTAATTTCAACAAAAACATATACTTGCGCCGACTATCCGACGGGCACGCAACTCGATGTATTTTTCTCCTGCCGATATTGGCACACACTTTCCGGACCGAGGCGGCACGGCCGTCCGGGCGCCGGATTACGGAGCGGCGCGCCTGTGGGGAAATCGATTCCGACACGCATTCCAGTGTGAATGCCGGTTGTTTCGCGCCCCTGTTACGAGTGCACAAGCGGGAGGTATCGAGAAGTTCGAGATACGACGGCGCGCCTTCCCCCGCATCGGAATCCGCGTCGATCCATGTTCATCATTAATGCGCAGCCGATGGCAATGTCCGCTTTGTATGGATTGGCGGTCGACATCGTTGCGCGCGGAGTAAGACGCCATGTCAGAACGCAACAATCAGCAGCTGTTCCAGATCGCCGACGGCGACCATGACCTCGACGACCTGCACGGGCAGCACCAGCACCAGCACCAACATCAGCACCAGGATCAGACCTCGACGAACGAGAACGTCAACGTGAATGACAGCTCGTCCGACAGCGGAGCGGACGCCACAGGCGCCGGCGCCGGCAACGCGGCCAGCACGTCCGATTCGGGAGCGAACTCCGACGCGGACGCCGGCGCGAACGCCGGTTCGAACTCCAATTCGAACTCCGACGCGGGATCGAACTCCAATTCGGACTCCGGCTCCGCGGCTGACGCGGCGTCCGCCTCCGATTCGGGATCGAACTCCAACTCCGACTCCGGATCGAACTCCAACTCGGCGAGCTCGAGCATCGGCGAGAACTTCAACTCCAACGCCAACGCGTCGGACAACGCCAACAGCAACGACAACACGTCGACCCACGAGCACTTCGCGTCGAGCGACGTCTCGAACGCCAACGCCTCGAACGTCGACGTGAACCTCGACGCCACGATGAGCATGGAAGGCCCGCCGGACGATAACGACTTCGCGGACTTCGATGCCTCCGGCTCGTCGTCGATCTACGGCAACATCTTTGCCCAAGGCAATCTCGCCTACGATCCGGGCAACGATCCCGACCTGTCGGGCGCGCTGTCCGACTCGCTGGGCGGTGAAGGCAACGATGCCGGCATCATCAACGTCCAGTCGAACACGCTGTCCGACGACGACGACCTCTCCGACATCTCGCTCTCCAACGACGGGACGTTCGACGGGGCCGGCACGGTCAACGGCGGCACCGCGACGAGCGATGACGGCATCGACGCCGACTCCGGCGGCGGCGAGGGCGGCAGCGACAACTACGGCGGCGAGGGTGGCGAAGCCATCGGCGGGAACGGCACCGGTGGTGACGGGAACTCCAACGGCGGTAACGGCGGCGAGGGCGGAAACGGGACCGCGGCCGGCGGCCAGGGCGGCGAGGGCGGTGACGCGAACTCGATCGGCCTCGGCCTCGGCAACGGCACCTCGACCTCGGCCAGCGACACCGACGGCGGCGAGGGCGGCGACAGCGGCGCGCTGGCGCTCGGCCTCGGTGACGGCGACGGCACCTCGACCGCGACCTCGGATGGCGGCGAGGGCGGCGATGCCGGCTCGCTCGGGCTCGGGCTCGGCGCGGCCTCGTCCGACGGCACCGTGAGCGGTGACGGCGGCGACAGCGGCGACACCGGCGCGATCGGCGTCGGCCTCGGCGCGTCCGACAGCGACTCGACGGCCGACGGCGACTCCGGCGACGGTGGCGACGGCAACTCGGCAGGTCTGGGCGTCGGTCTCGGCGCCTCGCAGTCCGACAACGACTCCACCGCGGGCGACAGCGGTGACACCGGCGCGATCGGTCTCGGCCTTGGCGCGTCCGACAGCGACGGCGACAGCACGTCGGGCGATGCCGACGGCGGCGATGGCACCGCGACCGGCCTCGGCCTCGGCGCGGGTCTGTCCGGCGCCGACAGCGACAGCGACGCGGACGGCGGCAACGGAACCGGCCTGGGCCTCGGCCTCGGCGCGGGTCTCGCCGGATCCAACGCCGAAGGCGACGGCGGCGCGGGCGGTGAAGGCGGCGATGGCGGCGAAGGCGGTGACGGCGGCGACGGTGCCGAAGGCGGCGACGGCGGCGACGGCAACGGCGGTGACGCCAACGGCGGCGACGGCGGTGATCCGGGCGGCGCAGGCGGCGCGGGCGGCACCGGCGGCCTGGGTGGCACCGGCGGCCTGGGCGGTCTCGGCGGGTCCGGTGGCCTCGGCGGCGCCGGCGGGCTCGGCGGCACGGGCGGCGCGGGCGGCGAGGGTCCGGAATCGGGCCGCGCCGACGGCGCTGGCACGGGCACGGGCACCGGTGACGGCACGGGCGGCGCGGGCGGCACGTCCGACTCGATGGCCGACTCGGATGCGACCGGCACCGGGACCGGCACGGCCGACGGCGCCGGCGGCGCGGGCGGCACCTCGGACGCCGACACCGACTCGACGGCCGAAGCGTCCGGCGACGCGGACGCGGATGCCAACGGTGGGGACGGAGGCGCCTCGGGTGTCGACGGCGACACCACGGCGGACGGCACCGGGACGGGAACGTCCAACGCGGCGGGTGCCGCGGGCGGCGCGATCGACGCGGCCTCGGACGCGGCTGCGGAGGCGTCCGGCACGGGCAACGCCGATGCCGCCGGCGGTGACGCCGGATCCGGCAACGGGGCGTTCGAAGGCGCGGCCGACGGGGCCGGCAACGGAAGCTCCGAAGCCAATGCCGGCGACGGCGGCATGTCGGACGCCATGTCCGACCTGACGGTCGACGGCTCGGGCGACGCGATGGCCGATGCCATCGCGGGCTACGGTGGCGCCGCGGACTCCGCGAACACCGCCACCACGACCGCGTCGGGCGAGAGCACCTCGTCCGCGATGAGCGGCGACACCGGCGCGGGCGGTGCGGCCACGGCCGCGGGTGCCGCGGGCGGTGCCGCGTCCGGCGGCGCGGCCACGGGCGGCATGGCCGACATCGGCGAGGCGATCGCCGGCTACGGCGGTGCGGCCACCGGCGGTGCCGGCGGCGGGGGCGGCAACGGCGGCTCCTGGGGTTCGGGCAACGGTGACGACGGTTACGTCACCGGCCAGTCGATGGCCGACGCCAGCGCCGAGCTCACCACGGACGCGTTCAACCAGACCGTGGTCCAGGGTGCCAACGTGCTCGGCAACGAGGTCGACATGACCCTGGTCGGCGGCTCGATGAGCTCGACCTACTCGGGCGACGACGGCGGAGACACCGTCTGATCGCACCCCACTGAGACGGGCGGGGCCGGTTCTTCCGGCCCCGCCGCAACAGAACCGGAGGCCATGGACGACCCGCGGACCCGAAGGAACCTCGTCTTCAGGTCTCTGATTGTGTTGGAGTACCCGGTTTGGACGCTACCACTGGCATCATCGCGAGATTCATCGGCCTCTTCGCGGTCGCGGTCGAAGAGGCGCGGATGCGCGCCCAGCACGACTCGTTCGCAGGGCACGCCGCCCGGGCCGAAGACCCCGGACCGCTTGGGGGCCACCACCCCCACATCACCTCTTCCCACCAGCTAGAAGGCTTCGACCCCGGTCTCGATTACGACGCCGGGATCGAGCAGATGCTGCCCGGCACCCCCGAGGTCGAGCACCTGATCTCGCCGCCGGAGCTGACGCCCCTTCCGGCCGATTGGGGCTGGCAGGACGAACCCGACACGCCCGCGGCGCCGGACGTGCCCGCGAACCCTCCGGGGACGGACGGGCCCGGACCGGGCGTCCCGCCGGCCCTCACGCCGACGCCGGTGCCGGTCCCGGAGCCCACGCCCGGACCCGTGGCGCCGCCGATGCCGCCGATGCCCCCCCCAGGCAGCGTCGCGACGATCACGGTGCAGACCGCCGCGCTGTCCGACGCGGACGTGTTCGGAACCCTCGAGCCGCCCGATACGGGCAGCGCGCCCGGCCTCGCGCACCATGTCTCGCTCGCCGCTGCCGTGGCGGAGGAGGCCCAGGCGGCGCACGGCGTTCCCTCCGGGGCCATCGCGGAGCCCGGGGCGTTCGGCGAGACCGAATGGGCCGCCGGGGCCAGGGCGGTCTCGACCGACGCCGTCGCCCCGTTCGGCGGCAAGGCGGCGGACGCCGGCGGCGGCGGGACGTGGACCGTCCACGTCGTCGAGGACGTGGAGAGCCACGCCGCGAAGTTCGTCGACGGCGAGGCGGTCGACGCGCTGCCCGCGCTTCCCCTTCCCGCCCCGGAGGAGGACGAGGACGAGGACGACGGGGACGCGTTCGAGAGCGAGGTCGTGACCGGCGGCAACCTCGTCGTCAACGCCGTCAACGTCACCTCGGCCTGGGTGGATGCGCCCGTGATCGCGGTGATGGGCGATGCGGTCGAGGTCGAGGCGATCAGCCAGGTCGCGGCGACGGTCGACCGGGACGTCGTGATCGGGCGCGATGCCGACGGCGCGCTAGCTCCGGCGGCAGGCGGGGGCGTTCCGGGCTTCGAGGCGCCGCGCAGCTACAACGCGGCGTCGTTCTCGAAGCAGGAGTCGCAGTTCAAGCCGATCACCGAGGCCGAGGGCGGCGTCGCCCCGGCGGGCTGGGCGATCGCGCGCGTCGAGGGCGACCTCGTGTCCTACAACGTGTTCGACCAGCAGATCTTCGTGACCGACACCGACACCGTATCGGTCACGAGCGCGTCGAGCCGCATCATCTCCGGCGAGAACGTGGTGTTCAACGACGCCGACCTCGGGATCTTCGGTCTGGCCTACGACGTGATCTTCGTCGGCGGGGACATGGTCAAGATGACCACGATCCACCAGACGAGCGTGCTCTACGATTCCGACACGATCGTCCTTCCCGGCGCCGGGGCGTCCGTCCCGTCCGGGGCGTCCGCCGCCGGTGCGGCGCCGGCGCTCGCGACCGGCGGCAACGTCCAGGCGAACGTCGCCTCCCTCAGCACGGTCGGGATCGACGCCTACGCCTCGCTCAAGGCGGGCTTCGAGGCGGCCGGCGCTTCGCTCGCCGCCGGCGGCGCCGACCTCTCGGGCATCGCCGACGGCTTCCTCGTGCACGGGGGCATGCCCCTGCTCGCGCTCTGGATCGCGGGCGACTTCGTCGAGGTGACCGTGGTCAACCAAATGAACGTGCTCGGGGACTCCGACCTGGTCAGCGCGGCGCGCGACCTGGCGGTCGGAGCGGCCGGCGAGGCCGCGAAGATCACCACGGGCGCGAACACCCAGATCAACGTCGCCAGCGTCACCGACCTCGGCATCGACTCGGAGGTGCTGGTCGGGGGCGAGCTCTACACGGACGCCCTCCTCCACCAGGCCAGCCTAATCGACTCGATCCCCGACGCGGAGGATCTGGCCTCGGAAGCCGTCGCGTTCCTGGCGGACGGTCTGGTCGACGCCGCGGACATCCAGGAGGCGACCCTCGCCGCCATGGCAACCACCGGCGGCGACGTCGACGTGATGCAAGGAATGCTGGCCTAGGCCGCGGAACGGAATGTCATGAAAGACCAACTCGACAACGACCCCGGCGCCCGCATCCCGCTCTGGCTGCGAACGGCGGACAGGGTGGGTGCGCGCGACGATGCCCCGGACGACGCCAAGGGCGACATCGCGGAGCCCCCTCCCGCGGCATCCCCGGACGCGGACACCGCTCCGGACGAGGGCCGCAAGACCGACCCGGAAGGAGACCTCGGAAACGCGACCGGCGAGGCGGAGACCGGCCGGCTGCCGCCGGAGGTCGAGGCCCGCGTGACGCCGTCCTCGCCGACGGACCGTCTGGGCACCACCATCGAGGAGCGCGCCAACGAGCCGCTGCGGGCTTCGGGGACGCCCACCGGCGGGGGCGGCCAGGGCGATCGCGGCGGAGGCGGCGGCGGCGGCGGCATCGGCGGGTTTCACCGCAAGACGCCGCCGCAGGACTTCGGGCGTAGCCTGCGCCTCGGGCGGGCCGCGATCCGGCGCAACCTTCTGTTCGTGATGCTGATGACCTGCGCGACGAACGTGCTGATCCTCGCCATCCCGGTCTACCTGTTCCAGATCTCGGACCGTGTGCTGACCTCGCGCTCGGTGGACACGCTTATCATGCTGACCATCGTGATGGTCGGCGCCGTGACGCTCCAGGCGGTGTTCGATGCGGTCCGGCGGTTCATGCTGATGCGCACGGCGGTGGAGCTGGCGGTGCGGCTGGGCGCGCCGGTCCTCAGCGCCGCCGCGGCAGCCTCGCTGCACGGCTCGGGGCGGGAGTACCAGGTGCTCGGCGACCTGCAGCAGCTCCGCGGCTTCCTGACCTCGGGCACGCTGATCTCCTTCCTCGACGTGCCCTTCGCGCCGCTCTTCATCTTCGCGGTGTTCCTGATCCATCCCGACCTCGGCGCCATCGTCGTGGTCACCGCGCTGATCCTGCTCGTGATCGCGATCTGCAACCAGAAGGCCACCGCCGGGCTGTTCGGCGAGGCGAACGCCGCGCAGTCGCGCGCCCACGGGCACCTCGACTCGATGTCGCGCAACAGCCAGATCATCAACGCGCTCGCGATGATCCCCGAGGCGGTGTCGATCTGGGGCCGCGACACGGCCGCCTCGCTGACGGCCCAGGTCCACGCCCAGGACCGCAACATCGTGTTCGCGGCCATCTCGCGGGCGGTCCGCCTGCTGACGCAGATCAGCATGCTGGGCTGGGGCGCCTACCTCGCGATCGACGGGCAGATCACGGGCGGCATGGTGATCGCCGCATCCATCATCGCCGGCCGCGCCCTCGCGCCGATCGAGGGCTCCATCGAGGGGTGGAACGCGTTCCTGCTCTCGCGCGCCGCCTACGGGCGGATCAGCGCGCTGCTGCTGTCGTCGCGGCTCCAGTTCGAGAAGCTGATCCTGCCGCGGCCCGAGGGCCGCCTCGACGTCGAGCGGCTGCTCTACGTCCCGGGCGGCACCAAGCAGGTCGTGCTCAACGCGGTCAGCTTCTCGCTCAACCCCGGCGAGACGCTGGCGGTGATCGGCAACTCGGGCGCGGGCAAGACCACCCTGGGCAAGATGCTGGTGGGCTCGATCCTTCCCACCTCTGGCAACGTGCGCCTCGACCTCATGGACATCCGCAACTGGGATCCGCGCCAGTTCGGCGAGTCGATCGGGTACCTGCCCCAGGACGTCCAACTCTTTCCCGGCACCATCAAGGACAACATCGGCCGGATGCGCCGCGACGCGACCGACCAGCAGATCCACGACGCGGCGGTGCTCGCCGACGTGCACGAGATGATCTCGAACCTGCCGCAGGGCTACGAGACCACCGTGTCGGCGGACGGCGCGCCGCTGTCGGGGGGACAGAAGCAGCGCATCGCGCTCGCCCGCGCCTTCTTCGGGACGCCCCGGCTCGTGGTGCTCGACGAGCCCAACTCCAACCTCGACACCGCCGGCGACAAGGCGCTGGCGAACGCCCTGGGACATGCCCGTCAGAACGGCATCACCGTGGTGGCCATCACGCAGAAGCCCCAGCTCCTCAACGAGGTCGACAAGGTGATGCTCCTGCGCGACGGGCAGGTCGCCCTGTTCGGCGAACGCGCCGAGGTGCTCCGCAAGATCCAGGAGAGCGCGCGCCCGGGCGGGCAGGTCCCGCAGGGAACGCCCGCGACTCGGAAGGACCCCACATGAGCCTCGCACCCGCACCCCTCGCCCCGCACCCGGCGGCGGAATGGTACGACGAGGTCCCGCGGTCCATCCGCGGCCACGCGAAGTTCGGGATCGCGCTCATGGTCTGCGCCTTCGGCGGCTTCGGGGTCTGGGCGTTCCAGGCGCCTCTGGCGGCCGCGGTGATCTCGCAGGGCAGCTTCGTCGCCACCGGTCAGAACAAGATCGTGCAGCACCTCGAGGGCGGTATCATCCGCGAGATCCTCGTCGCGGAAGGGGACCGCGTGAGGACGGGCACGCCGATCCTGAGGCTCGACGAGACGGCGGCGCTCGCCAACGAGCGCGAGCTCTTCCTGCGCGAGGTGCGCCTCGAGGCCACCGAGGCCCGCCTCCTCGCGGAGCACGACGGCGCCGCCACGGTTACGATGCCGGACCGCCTCGTGATCGCCGCGGCGACCGACCCGGAGGTCGAGGCGATCATCGCCAGCCAGCGCCTGAACTTCCGCGAGGCCCGGCGCGCGCTCGAGCAGGACGTCGCGCTGATCGAGCGCAACATCGAGGCCCTGCAGATCCGCGCCGGCGGCTACCGCCTGCAGCTCGACTCGCACGAGCGGCAGCTCGCGATCCTCGGCGAGGAGCAGGCATCGCAGCAGCAGCTCCTCGAGAAGGGACTGGTCCGGCGCACGCAGATCAACGTGATCGACCGCACCATCGCCGAGGCCGAGGGCCAGATCGGGCGCCTGGAGGCGGAGATCGAGGAGATCGAGATGGTGCAGAGCCGCCACCGCACCCAGATCGACCAGGCGCGGTCCGAGCACCGGCAGGTGGCGCTGGAGGAGCTCCAGGCGATCCAGGCCGAGCTCGACTCCGTTCGCGAGAAGTCCCGCACGGCCCGGAACATCCTGCGCCGCGCCGTGGTCGAGGCGCCGGTCGACGGCACGATCGTCCGGCTCCTGTACAACACGCCCGGCGGCGTCATCGAGAGCGGCAAGCCGATCGCCGAGATCCTGCCGACCGGCGCGCCGCTCATCGTGGAGGCCAAGATCTCGCGCAACGAGATCGACAGCGTGGAGCTGGGGCAGATCGCGGCGGTCCGGCTCGTGGCGCTCAACCAGCGGACCACGCCGATCCTCGAGGGGCACGTGGTCTACGTGTCGGCCGACGCGATCTCCGAGAAGGTCGAGGGCAGCACCCTCGACATCTACGTCGCCCGGATCGCGTTGGACGGCGAGGAGCTGAGCAGGGTGAGCGGGTTCACCCCCACGCCCGGGATGCCCGCCGAGGTCATGATCCAGACCGCGGAGCGCACCTTCGCGCAGTACCTCGCGAAGCCCATCTCCGACAGCATGTGGCGGGCATTCAAGGAGGAGTGAGGGCGCGCCGCGGTTCGCATGGCCCGGCGCGCACCCCACGCGGAGCGTCCGGTCCCTGCCCTCGCCGGAATAGGGACAGGGGCCGGGGAAACGGAAGGCGGGCCTGCGTTGCGTTGACCCGGGCCAACCACCCGTTCCGGTCGCCCGGGAGCGTTTGACATGGCGCAAGGTGCGGGCGTCCCGCACGCCCCATGGTCGGAGGCGAGGCATCCAAAGGAGCGTTCCGATGCGCGCCCCTCTCCCCCGCCCTCCCCCGGAGCTCCGGCCACCGCATGAGCGGCGCGATCACGGTGCTGCCCCGGGACGGTCCGGAGGGCCCGGCGGGCGGGCCGCGACCCGGTCGAGTCCGCCCCGCCCGGCGCCGGGAGCGACGCGCCGACGGAGCTGGTCGTGCCGCCCTGCACCGCCACGATCCCGAGCCCCGGCGCGGGCCGCCCCGGCCCGCGCCCCACGCAAGCAGCCGGAGGAACGCCCCATGACCGTCGGAACCATCCTCGCCCACCTGTCGCACAAGGCGACCGCCGCGCGCCTCGCCGACGCCGGCCTCGCCCTCGCGGAGCGCCTCGACGCCCATCTCGTCGCCCAGCACACGCTGGAGGGGATCATGGTCTATCCCGGCGTGGAGGCCTACTTCTCGCCGTCCATGAGCGATGCGGTCGACGCCGCGCAGACGGCCCGCGCCGACGCGATCGAGGCGATCTTCCGCGAGCGGGCCGGAAACGCCAGCGCGCGGTGCGAGTGGCGCACCGTGCGCGGCGCGCCCCTTGCCGCCGCGGACCGGATGGCCGTGGCGTGCCGCAACGCCGATCTCGTGCTCCTGGCCCTTCCCGGCAGCGCGGACGCGCCCTCCGAGCACCGGCACGTCGCCGAGCGCGTGGTCCGCGGCGGCGGGCGCCCGGTCCTGCTGGTGCCCGAGGCGGGGATCGGAGGCGGCGTCGGGCGCCGGGTGGTGATGGCCCATGCCGACGCCCGCGAGGCGGCGCGCGCCGCCTTCGACGCGCTGCCCCTCCTGGCGCAGGGCGCGGCGATCCACCTCGTCCACGTGGGCGGGGACCTGGACGCGATGCGCCACCACTCGATGATCGAGATGAGCGCCGTGCTCGCCCGGCACGGCCACGACGTCGTCATGACCCAGCGCGAGCCCCATCACGACACCGTGGCCGAGGTTCTGGTGCGCGAGGCGCGCGAGGTGGGGGCGGACATGCTCGTGGCCGGCGCCTTCGGCCACTCGCGCGCCTACGAATTCCTGTTCGGCGCCACCACCAGCGCGCTCCTGCGCGACGCCCCGGTGCCGCTCCTGCTGTCCTGCTGAGGGGGATCGACGGTGCGGCTTGGCCTCCGCCGCGCCTTGCCGCGCGCCGGCGGGCGTGGGACACTCGTCCATGTCGCGCATCGACCTCCAGGTCGCCGCGCAGGACTGCCTGCGCTGCCCGATCCGCCACCGCGCGGTCTGCGCCGCGTGCGAGGGCGTGGAGCTGGCGCGCCTCGCCGCCATGAAGAGCTACCGCAGCTGGGAGGCGGGCGAGACGATCGTGCTGGAGGGCGAGGCGCTGCCCTTCGTGGCCTCGATCGTCTCGGGCTGCGCCACGCTCACCCGCTCGCTCGAGGACGGGCGGACGCAGATGGTCGGCTTGATGCTGCCCTCCGACTTCGTGGGCCGCCCGGGGCGGGCGGATGCGCCCTACGAGGTGGTCGCCGCGACCGACGTCACGATGTGCCTGTTCGACCGCACGGCCTTCGAGGCCATGATGCGCGACACGCCCCGCGTGGCGCGCCGCCTGCTGGAGATGTCGCTCGACGAGCTGGACGCGGCGCGCGACTGGATGGTGCTGCTGGGCCGCAAGACCGCGCGCGAGAAGGTCGCCACCCTGCTCGCCATCGTGCTGCGCCGGGCCTCCACCGCCGCGCACCCCCTGCGCGCCGCGCTGCCGCTCACCCGCGAGGCCATGGCCAGCTACCTCGGCCTGACCATCGAGACCGTGAGCCGCCAGATCACCGCCCTGCGCCGCGACGGGGTGATCCGGCTCGAGGGCGCGCGGGAGGTGCTCTGCGACGACCTCGCGCGCCTGCTCGCGGAGGCGGGCGACGACGGGGGCGGCGCCTTCCCAGCCTGACCACTCGGCGCGCTTGACCTCGATCAAGGCCGCGCCGGCGCGGGGCCCCTATCCCGGTTCCCGAGGGGCCGTTCGGCCCGCCACGGGGAAGGGCCGGATGGACTACGTGAAGCTCTCGACGCTGGGGATCGTGGCGCTGCTCGCCGCGATCGCCGCCAACCGCGCGCTCGACGCGGCATACCTGCTCCACGCGGTGATCGTGATGGTCGTCGCGGCGGGGCTGTTCCTGCTCACGCTGCGCCGCATGGAGGAGCCGTCACCCGCCGCCCGCGCGCCCGAGGCGGGCTACATGGACGGCCCCGTCCGCGCCGGCGTCGTCGCCACCGCGTTCTGGGGCATCGCCGGGTTCCTGGTGGGCACCTTCATCGCCTTCCAGCTCGCCTTCCCCCAGCTCAACTTCGACTGGGCGCAGCCCTACGGCAACTTCGGGCGACTGCGGCCCCTGCACACCTCGGCGGTGATCTTCGCCTTCGGGGGCAACGCACTGATCGCCACCTCGTTCTACATCGTGCAGCGCACCTGCGCCGCGCGCCTGTGGGGCGGCAACGCGGCGTGGTTCGTGTTCTGGGGCTACAACCTCTTCATCGTGCTGGCCGCCACCGGCTACCTGCTGGGCGCCACCCAGTCCAAGGAGTACGCCGAGCCCGAGTGGTACGTGGACATCTGGCTCACGGTGGTCTGGCTGGCCTACCTCGCCGTGTTCCTCGGCACGATCCTCCACCGGCGCGAGCGGCACATCTACGTCGCCAACTGGTTCTTCCTCGCCTTCATCGTCACCGTGGCCATGCTCCACGTGGTCAACAACCTCAGCATTCCGGTCTCGGTGTTCGGCTCGAAGTCGGTGCAGGTCTTCGCCGGCGTGCAGGACGCGATGACCCAATGGTGGTACGGGCACAACGCCGTGGGCTTCTTCCTGACGGCCGGCTTCCTGGGCATGATGTACTACTTCGTGCCCAAGCAGGCGAACCGGCCGATCTACAGCTACAAGCTGTCGATCATCCACTTCTGGGCGCTGATCTTCCTCTACATCTGGGCGGGGCCGCACCACCTGCACTACACCGCGCTGCCCGACTGGGCCTCGACGCTGGGCATGGTGTTCTCGGTAGTGCTGTGGATGCCGAGCTGGGGCGGCATGATCAACGGCCTGATGACGCTGGAAGGTGCCTGGGACAAGATCCGCACCGACCCGATCATCCGCATGATGGTGGCCTCGCTGGCCTTCTACGGCATGTCGACCTTCGAGGGGCCGATGATGTCGATCCGCGCGGTGAATGCCCTGTCGCACTACACCGACTGGACCATCGGCCACGTGCATTCCGGCGCGCTGGGGTGGAACGGGCTGATCACCTTCGCCGCGCTCTACTTCCTCACCCCGAAGCTCTGGGGCCGCGCGCGGATGCATTCGGTGCCCGCGATCAACCTCCATTTCTGGCTCGCGACCGTGGGGATCGTCCTCTACGCGGCCTCGATGTGGGTCACCGGGATCATGGAAGGCCTGATGTGGCGCGAGGTCGATGCGAACGGCTTCCTCGTCAACAGCTTCGCCGACACCGTGGAGGCCAAGTTCCCGATGTACGTGGTGCGGGCCCTCGGCGGCGTCCTCTACCTCTCCGGCGCGCTGGTGATGGTGTGGAACATGTGGATGACCATCCGCGCGCCCCGCCCCGTGACCGCCGCCGTTCCCGCGGAGTGACCCCCATGAGCACCGATCCCAGACACCCTGCCTACGACCCCGAGGACGACCCGAAGGTCGACACCCTCTCGGACCTGCCCGAGGCGGTCCCGAACGAGCTGCCCCCCGAGACCGGCACCATCACGCTGCACCGGCGGCTGGAGCGGAATGCCACCCTCCTGCTGGTGGGCAGCCTCCTGGTGGTCTCGGTCGGCGGCGTGGTCGAGATCGCCCCCCTGTTCTGGCTCGAGAACACCATCGAGGAGGTGTCGGGGATGCGCCCCTACACGCCCCTCGAGCTGGCGGGCCGCGAAATCTACGTGCGCGAGGGCTGCTACACCTGCCACAGCCAGATGATCCGCCCCATGCGCGACGAGGTGGAGCGCTACGGGCACTACAGCCTCGCCGCCGAATCCATGTACGACCACCCCTTCCAATGGGGGTCGAAGCGCACCGGTCCGGACCTCGCCCGCGTCGGCGGGCGCTACTCCGACGAATGGCACGTGGACCATCTCGTCGACCCGCAGTCGGTCGTCCCCGAGTCGATCATGCCGCCCTACGCTTTCCTGGCCGAGACGCGGCTGCGCCCCGAGCGGGCGGGCGACCTCGTGGCGGCCCATGCCATGGTGGGCGTGCCCTACGGGGCCGAGATGGTGGCCATGGCCACCGCCGACATGCGCGCGCAGGTCGACCCCTTCGGCGACGTGGACGGGTTGCTGGAGCGCTACCCCGGCGCCCAGGTCCGCGACTTCGACGGCCGGGGGCGCGCTCACCGAGATGGATGCGCTCGTGGCCTACCTTCAGATGCTCGGCACGCTGGTGGACTTCTCCACCTTCGAGCCTGACGCGAGCCGCTGAGGACGCGCCGATGGACCTCTACTCCCTCCTTCGCGAGATCGCCGACAGCTGGGGCCTGCTCGCCCTCTTCGCGTTCTTCCTCGGCGCCGTGCTCTGGGTCTTCCGCCCCGGCGCGCGCACCCTCCACGACGACGCGGCGCAGGTGCCCCTGCGCGACCGCACCCCCGCCTCGAAGGAGACGGCACCATGAGCGAGCGCCGCATCGACCCCGAGACCGGCACCGAGACCACCGGCCACCGCTGGGACGGCATTGAGGAGCTGAACACCCCCCTGCCCCGCTGGTGGCTCTGGACCTTCTACGCGACGATTCTGTGGGGCGTGATCTACACCGTCCTCTACCCCGCCTGGCCGCTGGTCTCGGGCGCCACCGCCGGGGTGCTGGGCTGGTCCACCCGCGGGGAGGTGGCCGCCGAGATCGAGCGCGTGGACCTCTCGAACGCCGACATGCTCGCCAGCCTCGTGGGCACCGACCTCGCGGTGCTGCCGGCGAACGAGCCGCTCCACCGCTTCGCCGTGGCCGCCGGCGAGTCGGTGTTCGAGAACAACTGCTCGCAGTGCCACGGGCGCGGCGCGGCGGGCGTCGCTGCGGCGGGCTATCCGAACCTCCTCGACGACGAGTGGCTCTGGGGCGGCTCGCTGCGCGAGATCGCCGACACGGTGCGCCACGGCATCCGCTCCGAGGCCGACCCCGAAGGCCGCTGGTCCGAGATGCCCGCCTTCGGCGAGATGCTCGGAGACGAGGAGATCGCCGCCGTGGTGGCCCAAGTCCGGCACCTGGGCGGGCTGGCGGACGCCGACCCTGCCGGCGCCGCCCTCTTCGCCGACAACTGCGCCGCCTGCCACGGCGAGCGCGGCACCGGCGACCGCACGATCGGCGCGCCGAACCTCGCGGACGCGATCTGGCTCTACGGGGGCGACCCGGAGGCGGTAGAGACGTCCGTGCGCGAGGCCCGCTTCGGCGTGATGCCCCCCTGGGGCGAGCGGCTGGGCGAGGCCGAGGTGCGCGCCGTCGCGGCCTACGTGCACGGCTTGGGCGGCGGCGAGGAGGACCTCCCCGACTGAACGCGTCCGCGCGTGCCCCGCGCGAAGGGTCCGATCTGTCCCGGACCGCACTCGCGCCCCCGCGGCCCGCAGGGTCCGGGGGCGCCCTTTCTTGATCCACGTCAAGGCACGGCCCCCCGCCGGATGGCACCGCTGCGGCATCGCCCCCGCGCCAGGACAGCCCATGACCGACGCCCCCCTCTTCGCCCCGACCGAGCCGGTGTTCCCGCGCCGGGTCTCGGGGCGGTTCCGCCGGCTGAAGTGGGCGGTGATGATCGCGACCTTGGGCGTCTACTACGTGACGCCCTGGCTGCGCTGGGACCGGGGGCCGGACATGCCCGACCAGGCGGTGCTCGTGGACCTGGCCGGGCGGCGCTTCCATTTCTTCTTCGTCGAGATCTGGCCGCACGAGTTCTACGTCGTGGCGGGCCTCCTGGTCATGGCGGGGCTGGGGCTGTTCCTGTTCACCTCGGCGCTCGGGCGGGTCTGGTGCGGCTACGCCTGTCCGCAGACCGTATGGACCGACCTGTTCCTCGCCGTGGAGCGGTGGATCGAGGGCGACCGCAATGCGCGCGTGCGGCTCTGGCGGGCGCCGTGGGACGCGCGCAAGTGGCGGCTGCGCCTCGCCAAGTGGGCCGTCTGGACGGTGATCGGCCTGCTGACGGGCGGGGCGTGGGTGTTCTACTTCGCGGACGCCCCGACGCTTCTGCGCGACCTCCTGACCGGCGCGGCCCACCCGGTCGCCTACGCCTCGGTCGCGGTGCTGACGGCCACCACCGTGGTGCTCGGCGGCTTCATGCGTGAGCAGGTCTGCATCTACATGTGCCCTTGGCCGCGCATCCAGGGCGCGATGATGGACGAGCGCACGCTGACCGTGGGCTACCGCGACTGGCGGGGCGAGCCGCGCGGCAAGCAGCGCGACCCCGTGGCGGGCGACTGCATCGACTGCCGCGCCTGCGTGAACGTCTGCCCCATGGGCATCGACATCCGCGAGGGCCAGCAGCTCGCCTGCATCACCTGCGCCCTGTGCATCGACGCCTGCGACGACGTGATGGAGCGGATCGGGCGACCCCGCGGCCTCGTCGACTACCTCGCCCTGGAGGACCGCCCGCCCGAGGGCGCCGCTGCGGACTGGTCGCCGCGCCCCCTGCGCGAGCACGTCCTGCGCCCGCGCACGGTGATCTACACCGCGCTGTGGTCGCTGATCGGGGTCGGCATCGTGGCGGCCCTCGCGCTGCGCCCCGAGATCGGCCTTTCGGTGGCCCCGGTCCGCAACCCGGTCTCGGTCACGCTCTCGGACGGGGCGATCCGCAACGCCTACGACATCCGCCTGCGCAACAAGCACGGCGAGGCGCGGGCCATGCGCCTCGCCGTGGAAGCGGACGCGCCCCTCGCGCTCGCGCTGGAGGGGCGCATGGGGAACGAGACGGTGGTGCCCGCCGACGCGACGCTTCACCAGCGCGCCTACGTGACCGCCGCGTCCGGCTCGCCCGCCGCCGCCGCGGCCCGCACCGCGCTGCGCATCCGCGTGACCGACCCGGTCTCGGGCGAGAGCGCGGCCGCATCGACCCTGTTCCACGGAAAGGAGGACGCCCATGTCCCGACCACTGACCGGCCGTAGGGTGCTCGGCCTCTTCGCCCTGGGCTTCGGGGCGATCCTCGTCGCCAACGCGACCCTCGCCGTGAATGCGGTGCGCAGCTTTCCCGGCCTCGAGACCCGCAACAGCTACGTCGCCTCGCAGCGCTTCGAGCGCGAGCGCGCCGCGCAGGAGGCCCTGGGCTGGACCGCCACCGCGGCCCTGGATGCGGACGGGGTGGTGCTGGACCTGCGCGACGCGCGCGGCCCCGTGGGGGACGCGCGGATCGAGGCGACGCTCGGGCGGGCCACCAGCGTGGCCGACGACGTCGCGCCGCGCTTCCGCTTCGACGGCACGCTCTGGCGCGCGCCCGTCGTCCTCGCGCCGGGCAACTGGGACCTGCGCCTCGTGGCGGTCGCCCCGGACGGCACGCGCTTCCGCCGGCGTCTGAAACTGGGGGACGGGCGGTGACCGCGCTCGCGCATCCCGAAGCGGGCCCCGCCGCCGCCCCACCGCCGCGTGAGATCGTGCTCGCCCTGCCCGAGATCCGCTGCGCCGGCTGCATCGCCGGGGTCGAAGGGGCCTTGCGCGCCCTGCCCGGCGTGGAGGCGGCCCGCGTCAACCTCGGCGCGCGGCAGGTGCGCGTCACCGGCGCCCGCATCCGCCCCGGCCCGCTGGTCGAGGCGCTCGGCCGCGCCGGCTATGCCGCCGCCGAGCTGGACCCGGACGCCCTCGCGCCCCGCACCGACGCCGAGGGCCGCGCGCTGCTCACGCGGATCGGCGTGGCGGCCTTCGCGATGATGAACGTGATGATCCTGTCGGTCGCGGTATGGTCCGGCGCCGACGACGCCGCACGCGCCCTGTTCCACTGGATCAGCGCCGCGATCGCCCTGCCCGCCCTCGCCTACGCCGCGCGCCCCTTTTTCGCCGCCGCCTTCCGCGCCCTCGCCGCCGGGCACCTCGCGATGGACGTGCCGATCGCGCTGGCCATCGCCCTCGCGGCGGGGATGTCGCTGTGGGAGACCGCCGCCGGGGGGCACGACGCCTGGTTCGACGCGGCCCTGTCGCTCACCCTGTTCCTGCTGATCGGCCGCTACCTCGAGCACCGGACGCGCGCCCGCGCCCGCTCCGCCGCGGCGGCGCTGACCGCGCTGGAGGTGCCCCGCGCCGTGCGCGTCCGCGACAGCGTCGAGGAAACCGTGCCCACCCGCGCCTTGCGGGCCGGCGACCGGATCCGCGTCCGCGCCGGGGGCCGCGTGCCCGTTGACGGCGAGGTGGCCGAGGGCGCCGCCGAGCTCGACCGCAGCCTCCTGACCGGCGAGAGCCTGCCCGCCGCCGCCCGCCCCGGCACCCGCGTCGCCGCCGGCGAGGTGGTGGTGGACGGCACCCTGCTCCTGCGCGCCACCGCCGTGGGCGAGGACACCGGCCTGCGCCGCATGGCCCGCGCCGTGGCCGTGGCCGAGGGCGCGCGGGGCGCCCACGTGGCTCTGGCCGACCGGGCGGCGCGTCTCTACGCGCCCCTCGTGCACGGCCTCGCCTTCGCCGGCTTTCTCGGATGGTGGCTCGCCACGGGCGACGTGCACCGGGCGATCCTCGTGGCGGTCTCGACCCTCGTGATCACGTGTCCCTGCGCGCTCGGCCTCGCGGTGCCCGCCGTGTCCGTCGCGGCCACCGCCCGCCTCTTCGCGCGGGGCCTCCTGGTGAAGTCCGCGACCGCGCTGGAGCGCATGGCGCAGGTGGACGCCGTGGTGCTCGACAAGACCGGCACGCTGACCACGGGCACGGCGGACCTCGGGCATCTGGACCCGGAGGCGGCCTCGGTCGCCCTGGCCCTCGCCCGCGCTTCGGACCACCCGGTCGCGCGCGCCATCGCGGCGGCCCTCGCCGGCACCGCCCCCGCCCCCGTGGACGCCGTGCGCGAGACCGCCGGCGAGGGCGTCTCGGGGACGTGGAACGGCGCGCCCGTGCGCCTCGGCCGGGGCGCGGGCGGCACGATGCTGGAGCTGCCCGGCCGCGCCCCCGTCGACGTCACCCCGCGCGAGACCCTGCGCCCCGGCGCCGAGGCGCTGGTGCGGGAGGTGCAGGCGCAGGGCATGCCGATGATCCTGCTGTCGGGCGACCGGCCCGCCGCGGTCCGCGCCGTGGCGCGGTCGCTGGGCATCGAGGACTGGTCGGGGGACGTCTCGCCGGAGGCGAAGCTCGCGGCGCTGCGCGACCTCGCCGCCGCGGGGCACCGCGCGCTGATGGTCGGCGACGGGCTCAACGACGCGGGCGCGCTTGCGGCGGCGCACGTCTCGATCGCCCCCGCGGGCGCCCTCGACGCGGCCCGCGCCGCGGCGGACGTGGTGCTGCTCGGGGGCGACCTCGGCGCCGTGCCCCACGCCCTCGCGGTCGCGCGCGGCGCCCGGCGGCGCATGCTGGAGAACTTCGCCCTCGCCGCCCTCTACAACGCGGTCAGCGTGCCCCTCGCCCTTGCGGGCATCGCCACGCCCCTCATGGCCGCCGCCGCCATGTCCACCTCCTCAATCCTCGTGGTGCTGAACGCCCTGCGCGGGGGAATGGCGCGATGAACGTCCTCGTGGTCCTGATCCCGGTCTCGCTGCTGCTCGGCCTCGGCAGCCTCGCGGCCTTCCTGTGGAGCCTGCGCGCCGAGCAGTACGACGACCTCGAGGGCGACGCCGCCCAGGGGCTGCTGGAGGACGCCGCGCCGTTTGACGCGGATCAAGGCGCCGAGGGCGCGCCGATGGCACCCGGAGAAGGCGCGGAACACCGCGCGACGCCGCCCCGGCGGCCCGTTCCCGAAGGAGACCCCCCATGCAGATCAACGTCGGCCCGGCAGACCGGGTGATCCGCGCCGTCCTCGGCCTCATGCTCGTCGCTGCGGCCGCCTACGGCATCGAGGCGGCTACCCTCGGCACCGTCGCCGTCCTCGCGCTCGGGGGCGCGGGTCTCATCCTGATCGTCACGGCGATCACGGGGCGTTGCCTGCTCTACCGCCCGTTCGGAATCAGCACCGACTGAGCCACCCAGCCGCGCGGGACATGCTGCGCAGATCGGCAGCCCGCGCGTCTCTGGCGTCGGGTCCGTCCAGAGCAACCACCGGCTTCCCCGTAGAGCTCTTAGGCCTGCTCCCGCGGGAAGCTGCAGCAGTGCGGAGCCACCCCACTCGGGCTCCAGTGACGTGGGCGCCTCGGTCCAGAGCATCAGGGACCACCGCATCGGGCACAGTCGGATCCCCCGACCATTGCCGAGGGCTTCGCTCCGCCACCCGGGAGTGCTATCGGGCCCTATGCGCCCGATCCGCACCTTCCTCGCCTTCCTCCTAGCGGCGCTGATGCTTCCGTGGGGCGCCTACGCCGACCACGGGACGGCTGCGTCGGGCATGGCAGTCGCCCCGGAGCACCATTCGGCCGCTTCCCCGGATGCGTACGTTCTCGTCTCCGTGGACGACCGCGAGGTCTCGGTCGCCCGGCGCTGCCGCACCGCCGTGCTGCCCGGCGCGCCCTGCGCGCCCACGCCGGTGCTGCCGCGGGAGACGGCCGTTGCGTCGTTCGAAGCGGGTGCCGCCGCGATTGAAGCGCGCCCCGTTCCCGCCTCGCCGGGCCGCGCACCGCCGCCGCCGGCCCGGCCCCCGCGCCGCCTCTGAAGCTCGCCCGCGCGCCCCGGCGCGCGAACCGACCTTCACGAGGACATTTCCATGAACCGACGAACCTTCGCCCTCCTCGGAGGCGCCGCCGCGCTGTCCGCCTGCGCCCGCCCGCCCGAGCCTGTGGCCCGTGCCGCTACCGCCGCCGCCGTGCCGCCGCCCATCCCGCCCCTGCCCACCTTCTACGGCGCGGTGGAGGGCGAGCCCTTCCCCGTGCCCGCGATCCCCGAGGGCGTGCTTCGACCCCACCTCTGGCGCCAGGAGGTCGAGAACCCGTGGCCCGGGCGCGCCCGCGGCACCATCGTGATCGACCCCGACGCCGCGATGCTCCACTTCGTGGAAAACGCGGAGCGTGCTACCCGCTACGGCGTCAGCGTCGGCGCCGCGGGCTTCGCCTGGGAAGGCACCGCGCGGCTCCAGTTCCGCCGCGCGTGGCCACGCTGGAAGGTGCCCGAGACCATGATCGAGCGGCAGCCCCACCTCGCTCCCTTCTCGGTGGCGAACGGCGGCATGGATCCGGGGCCGGACAACCCCATGGGGGCGCGCGCGCTCTACCTGTTCCGGAACGGGCGCGACACGCTCTACCGCATCCATGGCTCGGCGTCGGCGATCGAGCTGGGGAAGGCCGTCTCGCAGGGCTGCATCCGGATGCTGAACCAGGACGTGATCCACCTCCACGCCCGTGCCGTGCACGGGGCCGACGTGGTGGTGCTCCCGTCGATGCGCCCCGAGGGCGTGGCGCCGCTCTACTGAGCTTGGCGCGCCCGGCCCCGCGCCGGGCGCGTGCCCGTCAGAGCCACGCCGCGATCCAGTCCGCCGCCCACCCGCCGAGCAGCGCGCTGCCCCCCAGGAGCACCGGCGTCAGCGCGAGGCCCGTTGCCACGAACAGGCCGTCGCGCTGGACCAGCCCCCAGCCGAGGATCGCGAGCACGATCGCCGGGGGCAGGTTCACGAAGGGGATCGGCAGGAACAGCACCAGCGACATCAGCGTCGCGGCGAGGCCGACGAGGCGCTCGCGCCGGACCATCGACGGCAGGCGCGGGCGGGTGAGGCGCTCCGCCCGGCGGATCGCGGGGCCGGCGAAGCGCGCGAGCGCGTCGAGCGCGGGGCCTGGCACCCGGCGCGCCGTCACCGCCGCCGGCAGGCGCATCCGCTCGCCGTGGATCAGCAGATGCGCGGACACGAGCAGCAGCGGCACGCCGAGCACCGCGCCCGCGCTGGGGATCGGCAGGGGCAGCGCCTCGGGCAGCGCGAGCACGAGGATCGCGAGGCCGTGGGCGCGGCTCCCGCTCTCCTCGAGCACGTCCCGCAGCGATACCGCGGCCCCGGCGCCGTTGCGGGCGGCGAGCCGGTCCAGCACCGCGTCGAGGCGGGGATGGGAGGGGTCGGGAGGCGCGCGCATGGGTCCGTCCGGCTCCCCGTTGCGGTCGCCCCGAGCATGGGCCGTGCGCCGGTACGGGGCAACGCCGGGCGCGGCTTCCGGGCGGTCCGGGCGGAACCGGGCGCATTGCGCCATGCCGCGCGGCATCGTATTCATCTCGTTGAATCAAGGAGAGCGCCGATGATCCCCCGCCGTCACGTCCTCGCCTCCGCCGCCGCGGCCCTGGCGTTTCCCCGCTTTGCCGTGGCGCAGACCGACCTCGGGGGCGGCGCGATGCTGACCACCGTGTCGGACGGCTCGCTCGTCCTGCCCGGCAGCTTCGTGTTCGCGCCGATGCCCGAGGCGGAGTTGGATGCCGTACTGGCCCCGTTCGCGGTGGACCGCGAGCGGCTCGTGCCGGAGTGCAACCTCGCGCTCCTGCGCCGGGGCGACCGGACGGTGCTGTTCGACGCGGGCGCCGGGCCCGACTTCATGCCCACCGCTGGCACCCTGCCCGATGCCTTGGACGCGGCCGGGGTCGCGCCGGAGGAGATCACCGACGTGGTGTTCACCCACGGCCACCCGGACCATCTCTGGGGCGTGCTCGACGACTTCTCCGACCCAATGTTCCCCGAGGCCGCGCACCGCATGGGCGCCGCGGAGCTGCGCTACTGGTCCGACCCGGCCACGGTGGACAGCATCGGCGAGGCCCGCGCCGCCTTCGCCGCCGGCGCGGCGCGGCGCCTTGAAGAGCTGGGCGACCGGATCGAGACCTTCGAGGACGGCGCCGAGGTGGTGCCGGGCGTCGAGGCGATCCTCGCACCCGGCCACACGCCCGGCCACATGGCGTTCCGGGCGGAGGGCGTGCTGATCCTCGGCGACGCGATCTCGAACCACCACGTCGCCTTCGCCCGCCCGGAATGGCCCTCGGGCAGCGATCAGGACATGGCGCTCGCCGCCGAGACGCGGCTGCGCCTCTTCGACAGGATCCTCGCCGACGACCTCGGGATCGTGGGCTTCCATCTGCCGAACGGCGGCATCGGCCGGGTCGAGCGCGCGGCCGAGGGCTTCCGCTTCGTGCAGGGCTGAGGCGCGGGCGGCGCTACTGCGCCGCCACGGGCCTCCGCGCGAGCTGGCATTGGGTCCAGAGCGAGCACAGCGCCGCGAGCAACCGCTCCACGTCCCCGTCGGAGTGGACCGGCGAGGGCGTGATCCGCAGCCGCTCCGTGCCCCGCGGCACGGTGGGGTAGTTGATCGGCTGGATGTAGATGCCGTGCTCGCGCATCAGCACGTCCGAGATGTAGCGGCACTTCACCGGGTCGCCCACCATCACGGGGATTATGTGCGAGGGGTTCGCCACGTGGGGGATGCCGGCCGCGTCCAGCCCCGCACGCACGGCGGCGACGCGGGCGGCGTGCTCCGCGCGCTCGGTGCCGCTGCGCTTCAGGTGCCGCACGCTGGCGCAGGCGCCGGCGGCCACGGCGGGCGGCAGCGCGGTGGTGAAGATGAAGCCCGACGCGAAGGAGCGGACGTAGTCGCATAAGCCGGCCGACGCGGCGATGTAGCCGCCCATCACCCCGAACGCCTTGCCCAAGGTGCCCTCGATCACGTCGATCCGATGCATCAGGCCTAGCGCCTCGGCCACCCCTCCCCCGCGTGGCCCGTAGAGGCCCACCGCGTGGACCTCGTCGAGGTATGTCAGCGCGCCGTAGCGCTCGGCGAGGTCGCAGATGCCCTCGATCGGGGCGATGTCGCCGTCCATGGAGTAGACGCTCTCGAAGGCGATCAGCTTCGGCGCGTCTGCGGGCAGCGCGGCGAGCTTGGCCTCGAGATCCGCGAGGTCGTTGTGCCGCCAGATCACCTTTTTGGGCGCGCGAGTGGCGGATGCCCTCGATCATGCTGGCGTGGTTCAGCGCGTCCGACAGCACCACGCAGGCGGGGATGCGCGCGGCCAACGTGCCCAGAGTGGCCCAGTTCGAGACGTAGCCGGAGGTGAACAGGAGCGCCGCCTCCTTGCCGTGGAGGTCGGCCAGCTCGCGCTCCAGCGCCACGTGGGCGTGGGTCGTGCCGGAGATGTTGCGCGTGCCGCCCGCGCCCGCGCCCGTCCGGTCGAGGGCCGCGTGCATGGCCTCCAGCACCGCCGGATGCTGGCCCATCCCGAGGTAGTCGTTGGAGCACCAGACTGTGACCTCGCCCCCGCCGCCGCCGTGGTCGGTGGCGCGGGGGAAGGCGCCGCGGTGGCGCTCCAGCTCGGCGAAGTGCCGGTAGTCGCCCTCGGCCCTGAGCCGGCCGAGGGCGTCCGCGAAGTGCTGCTCGAAGTCCACGGGGATCAGGGCTTGAGGTAGGTGAAGCCCTGCTGCTGCAGGTGCGAGAGCTGCGCCACGCCGGAGGGCACGATGTCCTCCTCCCAGACGTCGTAGAGGTCGTTCTCCCAGTCGATGTTCCGCCCGACGAGGGTGTTGTTGCAGACCTGGAAGCGCACGCCCTGCCCCTTCAGCGAGGCGATCGCGGTCTTGAGCGCGTCGTTCTCTAACGCGTTCGCGAGAAGGCCCAGCCCGTTGCCGTGCATCACCACCACGAGGTCCACGTTGCCCTCGCCCACCGCGTTGATGTGGTTCTGCGCGTTGCGCAGCGCCCCGAGGTACGCGCGGTCCCCCTCGCCGCCGTTGCCGTTGACGTGGTAGGCGACCTTCTGCTGCGCGTAGGCCTGCGCGGCGGCGTCCTGCGCCACGGCGGCCGGCGCGGCCCCGAGGGCCAGGCACGCGCCGAGCGCGGCGGCCAGAATCGTCTTCATCGGATGTCCTCCCTTCCGATCGCCCCGCGAGGGGGTATGGCGTGCGCCGGGGCTACTCGGTCGCCTCGGCCACGATTCCTTCCAGCAGCGCGTTGACGGGGGCCATGCTCTCGTCGGCGTAGACGCGGCGCCCGACCGTGGTCTGCCCGTCCAGCTCGGCGACGAAGATGCCGTAGGGACAGTGGACGATGTTGCTCGGGTCGGCCTCCATCACCTCGCGGCTGACCTGCGCAGAGCAGAACACGAAGATCTTGGCCTCCTCGCCCACGGGCGAGGGCCCGAGCCCGAGGTCGGCGCCGGTGCGGGCCATCATCTCGCCGACGTGGCTGGTAAAGTCGATCACCAGCCCCCGGTTCACGATCGCCGACTCCACCGCGAAGGCGGCATCCTCGACGCCGCCGTCGAAGGGGGCGGTGGCCATCTCCTGCGCCGCGGCGGGCGCGGCCAGAAGGGCCAGGGCGGCCATTGCGTGTCGGATCATCTCGTTCCCTCCCTTGCGGGGCGGCGCGCGCCGCCCCGGGATCCGGTCAGACGGGCCGGACCGTCCCGATCAACGCTGCGTCCCGTCCTCGGCGAAGCTGCCCAGGTAGGCGATCACCGCGGCGAGGTCGTCCTCGGAGCGCAGGCCCCGGAACGACATCTTCGTGCCGGGCATGTAGTCGCGCGGCGCGGCGAGGAAGGCGGCCAGCTCCTCGGGCGTCCACGCCAGCCCGCCCTCGGCCATCTCGGCGAGCGCCTTCGAGTAGCGGTATCCCTCGACCGCGCCGGCCGGGTGCCCGACGATGCCGTTCAGGACGGGGCCCGTGCGGTTCCGCGCATCCTCGCCCACCTGATGGCACGAGGAGCATTGCCGGAACGCCTTCTCGCCCGCGGCCACGAGCGCGGGATCGGGCGCGGCATCGACTGCTGCGACCGCGTCCGTCGCGCTCTCGTCCGCCCCGTCCTCGGTGGCGGTCGCGGCCAGCGGCGTGGTGCCCTCCTCCACCGGCGCCTCGGTCGGCGCGGCGGCGACCTCGATCGCGGCGTCGGCCTCGGTGATGCCGCTGTCGATGCCGGTGGCGGCGGCGGCGCGCGCCTTGCGGGCGGCCTCGTCCTCGGGGGTCACGTCGACCACGGCGGCACGGGCGGTGATCTCCACCGGCTCGCCGCAGCTCTCCATGCAGACCTCGCCCGAGAACATCGGATACTCCGTCTCGGCCCGGTCGTCGGGCACGAAGGCGCCCGCGTTCGGCATCTCGAAGGCGGCGAGCGACGCGCGGTCGAGAACGAAGTCGTCGTCCACGAGGTCGTTGAGGTAGAGGATGTAGGCCGTGATGGCGTAGACGTCGTCGTCCGACAGCGACTGGGCGTTCCCGAAGGGCATGGCGCGGTGGACGTAGTCGTAGACCGTGGAGAGGAAGGGCCAGTAGCTGCCCACCGTCTTGACGGGCCGGTCGCGGGTCAGCGTGCCCTGCCCGCCCGCGAGCACCGGCCAGCGGCCGATCGCCTCGCCGAAGTCGCCGTGGCAGGCGGCGCACTGCTCGACGTAGAGTTCCTCGCCGGTCCAGACGTCGCCCGAGCCGTCGGGCAGGCCCGCCCCGTCGGGGCGCACGTCGATGTCCCAGGCGGCGACCTCCTCGGGGGTGGCCGGGCGGCCCAGGTCCAGGGCGACGGGCTCGGGCGAGCGGGTGGACGCCTCGGTGGTCACCTGCGCGGCGGGTGCCGCCGGCGCCGCGGCCACCGCCACGGTCTCGGGGGCCGCAGGCACCGCGGCGGGCGCCTCCACACGGTCGGCGCGCAACTCCGGCGTCATCAGGTTCGCCCCGACATAGGCCGTGCCCAGCAGCGCGGCGGTTCCGGCCAGGGCCACGGGAAGAAGAAGCTTAGCCGACCTCGACATTCTCGGCCTCCCCGCGCTCGTCGACATGCCAGGTCTGGATGCCGTTGTTGTGGTAGATGGAGTTCTCGCCCCGGACCGCGCGCAGCGCGTCCTTCGTGGGCTGCACGTAGCCGGTGCTGTCGTGGGCGCGGGACTGCAGCAGGAGCGGCGTGCCGTCCCAGTCGAACTCGAAGTAGAAGCGGTGCATGGACTTGTCCAAGCTCGGCCCGTCCATGCGCGCCACGTGCCAGTTGCGCCCGCCGTCGAGGGTCACGTCCACGCGCGGAATCGTGCCGCGCCCCGACCAGGCCACGCCCGTGATCACGGTCGGGCCGGGGCCGTGGGTGATGGGCGCCTGGGGCGAGGGGTTCGTGATCACGGACTTGGCGTCCATGGCCCAGGTGAAGCGGCGCGCCTCGCCGTCGGCCAGGAGGTCGGTGTACTTCGACGTCTCTTCGCGGTGGTGCCAGGGCTGGTCGCCGACCTCGATGCGGCGCAGCCACTTCACCCACATGTTGCCCTCCCAGCCGGGCACCACGAGGCGGACCGGATAGCCCTGCTCGGGGCGAAGTCGCTCGCCGTTCATGTGGGTGGCGATCATGCAGTCCTCGAGCGCCTTCTCCAACGGCACCGAGCGGGTCATGGCCGAGGCGTCGGCACCCTCGGGCAGGATCCACGCCGCGCCGGGCTTTACGCCCGCCGAGGCGAGCACGTCGCGCAGCATCACGCCGGTGTACATGACGTTGTGGATCATGCCGTGGGTGAACTGGCAGCCGCTGAGCTGGGCGCCGCGCCACTCCATGCCGGAGTTGGCCGCGCATTCCAGGAAGTAGACCCGGTTGTGCCGGGGGAACCGCGCGAGATCCTCCATCGTGAAGACCAGCTCGCGGTCCACCATGCCGTTGATCATCAACCGGTGCTGGGCGGGGTCCACCTCGGCGATGCCGGCGTGGTGGCGCTCGAAGCACAGGCCGTTGGGGGTGATGATGCCCTCCATCTCGTGGAGCGGCGTAAAGTTGACCGAGGAGACCGGGTCGGCCGTCAGCCAGTCCACGTTGCGGCGCTTCACGTGGGCCTCAAAGGGGGACGGCATCCCGTAGGGCCGCGCGTCCACGCCGTCGCCCAGCTGCTGCATCCAGGGCTGGAGCTCGGTAATGGCCGGGTCGCCGGCGGCCCGCGCCGCCACGGGGGCGAGCGCGCCCGCCCCGGCGGCGGCGATCCCGCCGCGCAGCAGCCCGCGCCGCGTCGTCGTCTTCGTCATGTCTCGCTTTCCCATGGTCTCACGCCCCATCGACGATCACCGAAGCGTTCGGCCCGACCGAGACGGTGCCCTCGCGGGCGATGTAAGATTCCACCACGTCCCAGATGGGCGGGCCCTCGACGTCTGGGTTCACGCTGGCCCAGCCGGCCACCGCGTAGGTGCCGTCCGGATCGAGGCGCTCGCCCGTCTTCAGCAGCGTCATCTCGGTGATGCGGCTGCCCTGGGGCTTCGCGATGTCGATGCGGTAGCCGAGGCCGCCCACCCGCACCATGTCGCCGCCCTGCTGGTAGTAGGGGTCGGGGTGGAACAGGTTGTCGGCCACGTCCTCCATGACCGTGTGAAGCTGCGCGCCGGTCATCTCGGTGCGGTAGGCCTCGGGGTAGCTCATGGCGGTGACGTTGAAGATGTCCTCGCGGGTGATGTCCTGCCCCGGGATCACGCTCGCGCCCCAGCGGAAGCCGGGCGAGAGGGCGATGTCGGCCTCGCGCTCCTCCAGGAGGGCCTTGCAGATCAGGTCGTCCCAGGTCCCGTTGAAGTTGCCCCGGCGGTAGAGCAGCGAGTCCGTGCGGCCGATCACCTCGGTCAGCTCGGAGAGGAAGGGCGCGCGCTGCGCCTCGACCAGGGCGCGCATGTCCGGGTCGGGGGCGATCACGTCCGAGAAGATCGGGATCAGCTTGTGGGCGACCGACTGCACCGCACCGTCCCGCACGTCGAGGTCGAGGCGGCTGACGAACTTGCCGTGCGATCCGCTCGCGATGAGGTGGGTCTTGCCGACCAGCAGCGGCTCGGGCAGCGCGTCGTGGGTGTGGCCCGTCAGGATCACGTCGATGCCCGGCACGCTCGCGGCCATCTTGCGGTCCACGTCGAAGCCGTTGTGGGACAGGACCACGACCGCCTCGGCGCCTGCGTCGCGGGCCTGCTGGACGACCTCGGCCATGCGCTCCTCGCGCACCCCGAAGCTGAGGCCCGGGAACAGGTAGGAGGGGTTGGCGATCGGCATGTAGGGGAAGGCCTGCCCGACCACGGCGATGCGCGCCCCGCCCCGCTCGAACATCCGGAAGGGCTCGTAGGCCGGCTCGTCCCATTCGGCGTCGAAGATGTTGGCGCCGAGGAACGGGAAGCGCAGTTCGTTCTCGATGATCTCGTTCACCCGGTCGAGGCCGAGCGTGAACTCCCAATGCGCGGTCATGGCGTCGGTGCCCAGCGCGTTGAACACCTCGACCATGTCGCGCCCTTCGGTGCGCAGGGCTGTTAGGCTGCCCTGCCAGGTGTCGCCGCCGTCGAGCAGCAGCGCGTCCGGGCGCTCGGCGCGGATCGCCTTGACCACGGTGGCGATGCGGTCGGCGCCGCCCATGCGACCGTAAGACCGTGCCAACGCGTCGAAGTCCGGGTAGCTCAGGGCATACTGCGCCGGCGAGCGCGGCTCGATGCCGTAGCGGCGCAGGAAGTCGTCGCCGGTCAGGTGCGGCGGCTGGCCGGCCGCATCGCCGACGCCGATGTTGACCTCGGGCTCGCGGAACCAGACCGGCACAAGCTGGGCGTGGATGTCGGTGACGTGGATCAGCGTGACGTTGCCCGAGGTGTCGAAGCGCAGGAGGTCGTCCTGCGTCATGGCCTGCTGCGCGGCGAGCCGCGCCCAGGGGACGCTGCCGCCGTAGAGGGCCGACGCCGCCATGGCCGCCTGGAGGAAGTCGCGCCGGGAGATCATCGGGACACCTTCTTCGTATTCATGTTCTTGCATCCGTCAAGGCGGGAAAGGCCCGCCTGCCGTCTCCGGCGGGCGGGCCTTCCGGGGGGTCAGTTGCGGACGGAGGGGCCTTCGACCGAGAGGCCGTTCCCGCGCGACGCGACGTAGAGCTCGAGGGCCACCAGCTCCGGCGAGCCCACCGCGAAGGTCTCGGCCCGGGTATCGCGGATGCAGCCCCGGAAGCGCGAGTGCACGCCGTTGAGCTTGGTGTTCTTGAGCCGGTAGGTCGGGAAGCCGTTGATCTGCCCCTGGCTCAGGTGGTCGGCGCGGATCATGCGGCCGTAGTTGTCCTCGTGGCAGTTCGAGCAGCTCAGCTCCAGCTGGCCGAAGCGCGTGTAGTAAAGCTCCTTGCCCTGCTCCCACGTGGACTGTGCGGGGCCGTCGATGGCGA
Organism: Jannaschia sp. W003; assembly: GCF_025144335.1. Lineage (NCBI taxonomy): Bacteria > Pseudomonadati > Pseudomonadota > Alphaproteobacteria > Rhodobacterales > Roseobacteraceae > Jannaschia > Jannaschia sp. W003. The sequence continues at coordinate 1,059,000 of NZ_CP083539.1, read as the reverse complement.
CGTTCACCGGCATGCCGCGGCTCACGGAGGTCAGCAGCGCCACCATGTCGGTCGCCGCACCCTTGTCGTAGGGCAGCGGCTCGGCGCCCATGCGCTCGGTGCGGCACTCGTTGACCTGCATGGTGAGGGTCTGCACCTCGCCCGCCGCCTCGTCCCACTTGGGGTAGGTGGGCGCCACGCCGGCCATCTCCTCGGGCTCGCCGTGGCACGAGGCGCAGCTCTCGCCTCCGGTGCCCTCAGCGGCGTTCCACATGTCGATCGCGCTCTCGACGCCCAGCATGCCGGGGTTGTCGAAGTCGTCGGCCTGCACCGCCTGCGTCTCGTCGGAGCGGAAGCGCCAGCCCGAGTAGATGGTGTCGATCGCGCCTTCCAGGTGATCGGGGGCCGCCGCCTCGGTGACGATCTCCAGATCGCCGTTGACGACAAGCTGGTCGTCGTCCGGGTCGGCCTGCGCGGCGCCGGCTGCGAAGGCCAGCACGGCCGCCGGGAGCATCAGGGTCTTCATGTCGTTCCTCCCTTCCCTCGCGGGCGGGCGCGGCCCCCTCCCGGGGCCGCGCCGCGCGGCGCTCAGGAGACCGTGATGGCCTTTTCCTCGGTGTAGACGTCGCCGTCGTCGTCGTACCACGTGAACACGAAGGTGCCGGAGGCCGGCACGGTCGCCTCGAACTCGAAGTACGGGTTGGTGGAGATCGCCGGCTCCAGCGTCACGTCGATGACGTTCTCGCCCTCGAAGTCGACCGTGAACCGGTTGATGATCGAGCGCGGGATGGTGTTGCCGTCGCTGTCCTTGCGCTGGCCCGATTCCATCGGGTGCGAGATCAGCGTCTTGATCTGGATCGTCTCGCCGGCCGCGGCCTCTCCGGGGACGCGGACGCGGGGCTTCACGCCTTCAGCCATGTCTTCTCTCCTTGTCCTGTGGGGCTCAGCCGCCGCATCCGCCGATGGTCACCTTCACCTCCTGCGAGGCCTGCACGAAGCTGCCGTCCGGCATCCGCGCGATGGCGACCACGTCCTGCGTGCCGGCGAGGCGGATCCGCGTGGCCGCGTACTGCGAGGCGGCGAGCGGGCCGAAGTTGAACGTTCCCACGTCGGGGTTGGGATTGCCGGCGGCCAGCAGCATGATCGCCTCGGCGCCGGGGGCCGACACCTCGACGGGTACCGTGTTGCCGTTCTCGGCGATCTCAGGCGCGGTCAGGGTGATCCCCTCGGAGCCCACCTCGGCGCCGCCGGTGAACGCGGCGATGGCCTCGTCCACGGCCGCATGGGCCTGCATCGGCAGCGCGGCGAGCGCCGCCGCGGCGCCGCCGAGCATCAGCGTGTCGCGTCGCGTCAGTCGCATCTTCAGCTCTCCTTCAATGTCATGAGGTAGGCCACCACGTCCTCGACCTCCTGGGCCGTCAGCAGCGGGTCCAGCTCGCCCTCGGCGGCCTTGCCGGTGTAGGCGTCGCCGGGCCGGACGTAGCCGGTGGTCTTGTAGAACGACGGCATCATCGTCTCGGGGAACATCATCTTGGCGTTGGCCACGATCCCGCGCAGGTCGGCCTCGGTCCAGCGGTCGGCCACGCCGTCGAGCATCGGCCCGATCTCGCCGTGGAAGCCCAGCTCCTCGAGGTCGGTGACCGCGTGGCAGGCGATGCAGTTGCCCGCCCCCTTGTCCATCAGGACGCGGCCGTTCTCCGGATCGCCCGGCGCGCCCGAGAGCGAGACCTCGACGGCCCCGTACTCGTCGTACGTCACCTCGGACGGGGCCACGGTCTCCGCCGCGGCGATGCCGGCGGCGCAGACGAGGGGCGCCGCGATTCCAAGCGCATAGCGTCTCATGGGACCTCCCTAGTCTCCCTTGCGCCGACGCTACGCGGGAGGTGGCGGGGATGGCAAGGACGAATGCATACTCGTGAATACTTCGATCCGTCAGCCCCCGCCCAGCTTGCGCGCGTGATAGGCCTGGAACGGCTCGTCGCCCGCGTAGCCGCGCTCCAGCACCCATTGCAGCAGGTTCCGCGTGGTGCCCGCACCGAACGCGCCGGGCATCGTGGCCACAGCCGCCTCGCCCGCGGTGGCGCCCTCGGGGACATCCTCGGGCAGGAACAGGAGGGTGGGCGTGAAGTTGAGGCCCCAGCGGCGGACGGCCGCCTTCTCGCTCATCGATTCGCCGTCGAAGTCGGTCACCTCGACGTCGCCGAACATGTTGAGCTGCACCACGAGGTAGTCCTCGCCCAGCATCCGGGCGATGTCCTCCCGGGGGAACACCTCCTCGTGCATCCTGGTGCAGTAGATGCAGCCCCGCTGCTCGACGATCAGCAGGAGACGGCGGCCCGACGCGTTCGCCTCGGCCAGATCCTCGCGCAGGTCCTTGAAGGTCTCCACCATCCAGGGCGCCTTGTGCAGCCCGTCGTCGCCCAGCTCGGCGGCGGGCGCGGCGACCGCCCAGAGCGCGGCAACGGCGGCAATCAGAAGTCTCATGGCATTCTCCCTCGCTATCCGATCGCGGGCCAGAACCGGAGCATCCAGTTCGCGATCACGTTCATGGAATTGGTGGCGATCAGCAGGGCGAAGGCGACCAGCACGCCCCCCATCGCCTTCTCGATGACCGGCAAGTGGCGCCGAAAGCCGCGCATCCAGCGCATGAAGGGCCCGACGAAGGCCGCCGCCAGCACGAAGGGCGCGGTCATGCCCGCGGCATAGGCCAGCAGCAGGACCATGCCCTCGCGCACGCTCTCCTGCGCGCCGGCCATGAACAGGATCGCCGCCAGAACCGGCCCGACGCAGGGCGTCCAGCCGAACGCGAAGGCGAGGCCGATCACGTAGCCGGACACGATGCCGCCGCCGCCCGTCGCGGCGCCGCCCGCCCCCTGCCCAAACGAGCGGTAGAGCAGGCCGATCCGCAGCACCCCGAGGAAGTGGAGCCCCATCAGGAGGATGATTCCCGCCGCGATCCAGCGCAGCACGTCGAACCACTCGCGCACCACCTTCCCGAACAGCGTGGCGGTGGCACCGAGGCCCACGAAGATCGTGGCGACCCCGGCCGCGAAGGCCAGCGCCGAGACCACCGCCCGCCGCCGCGTGCCCGCCGGCACGTCGCCCGCCTCGAGCGCGGCCGCGCTGCCGCCCGCGAGGTAGCCGAGGTAGAACGGCACCATGGGCAGGATGCAGGGCGACAGGAAGCTGAGGAGTCCCGCCAGCACGGCGCCTGCGATGGTCACGTCGAACACGGCCGCATCTCCCCTTGTTGCCGAACATATTCAAGATACGTTGTGCGACATGCAAGCGATCCGTTCCATCCTCCTCGCCGCCTCCGCGGCGCTCGCCCTCGAGGCCGCGCCCGCCGCGGCCGAGGTCGCCCTCGTGATGGGCGAGGAGGCGGGCTGCATCTGGTGCCAGCGCTGGCGCGAGGAGGTGGGCGGCGAGTACCCCCTCACCGCCGAGGGCCGCGCTGCGCCGCTCCGGCGCGTCGACATCCACGAGCCCGTCCCGGACGACCGCGCGCTCGAGGGTCCGATCCGCATCACGCCCACCTTCGTGCTGGTCCGCGACGGTGCCGAGATCGACCGGTTCGAGGGCTATCCGGGCGAGGATTTCTTCTGGCCGGTCCTCGGGGCGATGCTGGACCGCGCGGCCGAGGGCGGGGCGGCCGAACTGGACGGCTGGCGCGAGGCCCGCTAACACCGCCCCGCGTCCCCTGCCCCCGTCTCGCCCGAGGCGGCCCTCCTGTCCGGTTGCCCCGCCATGGCCCTACCCGTCTTCGGACCCGAAACCACCGAGGAGGAGCTCGACCGCATGGTGGAGAACGCCACGGCGGCGTCGAACTTCCTCAAGGCGATCAGCCACGAGGGGCGGCTGATGATCCTGTGCCACCTGGCATCGGGCGAGAAGTCGGTGACGGAGCTGGAGACCCTGCTCTCGGCGCGCCAGGCGGCGGTCTCGCAGCAGCTCGGGCGGCTGCGCCTCGAGGGGCTGGTGCAGCCCCGGCGCGAGGGCAAGGCGATCTACTACTCGTTGACCGACGACCGCGCGACGCGGATCATGGACGTGGTCTACGACCTGTTCTGCCGCGAGGCGGACGGGGAGGAGCGCTCACGCTCCTGACCGCGCGGCACGCTTTGGGAGGGGCGGGCACATGCTGGAAACGATCGGAGACGGCGGAGCCGCGGCGCTCCTGGGGGCATTCGGCGGCGTGCTGCTCGGCCTCGCCGCGCGGCTCGGGCGCTTCTGCAGCCTCGGGGCGATCGAGGACGCGCTCTACGGGGGCAGCACCGAGCGCGTCCGCATGTGGGGCGTGGCGCTCGGCGGCGCGATTTTCCTGTCCTTCGCCGCCGAGGCCCTCGGCTCGGCCGACCTCTCGGCCTCGGCCTACCTCGCGCTCCGGTGGTCGCCGCTGGCGGTCCTCGTTGGGGGCACCCTGTTCGGCTACGGCATGGCGATGGCGGGAAACTGCGGGTTCGGCGCGCTCGCGCGCCTGGGCGGGGGCGACCTGCGTTCGTTCGTGATCGTGGTGGTGATGGGGATCACTGCCTACGCCGTGATGTCCGGCCCCTTCGCGGGATCGCGCGTCTGGCTGTTTCCCGACGTGGCCGCCACGGCGCCGCAGGGCATCGCCCATCTGGCCGCCAGGGCGACCGGCCTGCCCGTCGCCGCCGTGGGGCTGGCCACGGGCGCGGCGCTGCTGATCGGATCGCTGCTGGCGGGGGGCACGCGGTTGCCCGCGCGCACCGCGGCCTGGGGCACGGTCGTCGCGGTGGCGATCGCCTCCGCGTGGATCGGCACCTCTTGGATCGCGCGGACCGGGTTCGACGGCCTGCCGGTGGTCTCGCACACCTTCGCCGGCCCGCTCGGCGCGACGATCCTCTGGGTGATGACCGCGAGCGGCAGCACCGTGGACTTCGCGGTCGGCTCGGTCGCCGGTGTGCTGGCGGGCGCGTTCCTCGGCAGCCTCAAGCGGGGCCAGTTCCGGTGGGAGGCCTGCGAGGACCCGCGCGAGCTGCGACGCCAGATCGGCGGCGCGGCCTGCATGGGCGTGGGCGCCGTGCTGGCGATGGGCTGCACCATCGGCCAGGGCCTGTCCGCCTTCTCGGTGCTGGCATACTCCGCACCCCTCGCCGCCGCCTCGATCGTGCTCGGCGCGGCGATCGGGTTGCGCCAGCTCATCACCGGGTTCCAGGCGGCCTGAGTTCGGCCGACCGCGCCGCGTGACACGGAGGCCCAGCTTGGCGGTGGCACGGACTGCGGGGAAGGTATTGCTCGCGATTCCCGAGCGCTACGCACCGAAGGGAGATGAGCGTCCCGTCCGCGCGGAGGCATGGGGGGACCAGAACTGCTCCCCGACGTGCCCGACGGCCGCAGCTAACGGCGTTCTGGCTACGTCTCGAAACGTTCTGCGCGGAAAGGCGGTGCCGCTGAAGGGCATCCTCCCGACGTCCAGCAGTGTCCGAGAGAGTCCCGTACGCCGCTGATTTTGCTGCACAATATCGACCCTTCCCGTCCCGCACGATCTTGCAGGATCCCGCAACTTCCAGTACCTATGGGTGGACAGAAAGGTGGACACAGAATGGCCGGTCGACACAGGCTTTCCGCGGCCTTCGTGCGCGCGGCACCCCCGGGCAAGCACTGCGACGGCGCCGGCCTCTGGCTTCACTGCCGCGCGGACGGCGGCGCCCAGTGGTTCCTCCGGGTCACCGTTCACGGCCGCCGCCGCGAGATGGGTCTGGGCAGCGCCCACGACGTCTCTCTCAAGCGCGCCCGCGAGCTCGCCGACGCTTGGCGCGCCGTCGCCGTCGAGGGCCGCGACCCCATCAAGGAGCGCGAGCGTGAGCTGCGCGAGGCCACCCGCGCGGACACGAGCCTGCGACGCATCGCCGAGGAGGCCTTCGAGGCCCGCAAGGCTGAGCTGAAGGGAGAGGGGCTAGCGGGGCGGTGGTTCTCCCCCCTGGAGCTCCACGTGCTGCCGAAGCTCGGGAAGGTCCCCGTGGAGGATCTCGACCAGCGCGACATCCGCGACGTGCTTGCGCCGCTGTGGCACACGAAGGCCGACACCGCGCGCAAGGCGCTCAACCGCCTTGGCATCGTGCTGCGCCATGCCGCGGCCCTCGGGCTCGAGGTCGACCTGCAGGCCACCGACAAGGCCCGCGCGCTTCTCGGCAAGTCCCGCCACGCCGCGCAGAACATCCCCGCCCTGCCGTGGCAGGACGTGCCAGGGTTCTACGCCTCGCTCGGCGAGCCGACGGTCACCCACCTCGCCTTGCGGCTTCTGATCCTCACGGGGGTCCGCTCGGCGCCGCTGCGCGCGCTGCGCTTCGAGCAGATCGAGGGAGACATTTGGACGATCCCCGGCGAGGCCATGAAGGGGCGCCGGGGCCGCACGGAGGACTTCCGCGTGCCCCTCTCCCGCGAAGCGCTGCGGGTGATCGAGGCGGCCGGAGAATTCGAGCGCGACGGCTGGCTCTTTCCCTCCCCCCGCAAGGGCGTGATCAGCGATGCGGCCATGGCGCGGCTGATGGAGCGCCGGGGCATGGCCGAGCGCCCGCACGGGTTTCGCTCGAGCGTGCGCACGTGGCTCGCCGAGGCGACGGACGCGCCCCACGAGGTGGCAGAGACCGTGCTCGCACACGTGGCCGGCACCTCCGTGCAGCGGGCCTACCGGCGGACCGACTTTCTCGAGCAGCGCCGCGGGCTGATGGAGCGGTGGGCAGGGCACGTGACGGGGGAGAGCGGGGCGTTGGTTCGGTTCGGGCAGGCCAGCTGATCGCCGGCGCCGGGCCGGCGGAGAGGCGCCTGTGTGTCCGGGCCAACACACAGCTGGCGGGCATGCGTCGGGCGCCATTCACGGTGAGTGCCGAACGCAGCGAGACTTCCCCGGAGCACCGCAGCCTTTCGGTGCCCGTCTCAGAAGCACCTACGACCAACCTGCCCTTCCCGGCCACCTTCGGCCGGCTTCTGATGGAGTGCACATGACCAAGATCCACCGCCGCGCGGAGCTCGAGCAGATGCTCGGGATCAGCCGCTCGACGATCTACGCCTGGCTGAAGGCCGGGCGGTTCCCGCCGCCCCTGCGCCTCGGCGAGCGGGCCGTGGGATGGCGCGCCAGCGACATCGAGGCCTGGCTCGCCGAGCGCGCCCCCGCGGGCGCTACTGGGCCGGCCGGAGGCTAAACTCCGGCTCCTTCTACCACCTGCAGTGAGGCGCGGGGCTGACCGGGGGGCGGGCGACGCGCAGCAAGGCTGCGATCTGCCCGGCCCCACCGGCAGCCCGTCACTCGCCACCCCCCCCGCCAACGGCTTCCGCCGCGAGATGCGCTCGCGGCGGGCGTTGATGTGCCGACGACCCGATGCACCACGACAGTGAGCGCGGTGAGCGAGCCGATACGCTTCAGGAGGGAGGTCTTGCAGCGCAGGGCGCCCCCCCCGGGCTGGCCGGACGCGTCCTCACCTCGCAAAAGCCCGACGGCTGCGCGGAGGCGACCGCCTGACCCGCGCAATGCAGCGGAGGCGAGACCTCGGCCAGCCGTCGGTACAGCCATCTGCGCGGCGGCAAGTGCCGGACGACGCGGCTGCCTCCCCTGCCAGCCCCGATCCCTGCTGGGCGGCACTCGGGCATGACGCGCGCAACCGCTCGCTCGGGCCGCGATGCTAGGCGGCCGCCGCGCCTCTGTGACGCAGGCTACAGCGCCGAGAGGGACGAATTGGCTCCCCCGCCCTGCCCCGGAATCTGCTGGCGCTGTGACGCGCCTCTCAGGGCCGCAGCCGGCCATCGCGCGTACGATGCGCGTTTGCTTCACGGCGCTAGCGGCGACGCCGCGGCGCGGGCGGCAGCGGCTGCCGCGGGACAAACCGATGCCGCCTGCCGCCTGGCGAGTTCGCCACGGGCAGAAGCCTGCCATCCGGCCGACCGGGTGCGGGTCTGGACCCTGCCGCCGCGATTCCTTCCTTGAAAACGATGACCGGCCCTTGCGATGAGCGATCGCTCGCGGAGCAAACATGTCGGTACCGATCCACGTGAATGCGGGGGCTGCCACGTGCGGGATGCCCCCCGGCATTAGCTGCCCGGAAGGGCCGGCATCCCGTGCCCAGCGCCCCCCCTCCGACCGCGACCATTGGTCGTACGACCAATGGTCCCTCACCTCACCCCCATACCCCTAGAGTAAGGTGAGGTGAGGAACCCCGGTCCCCCTCCCACATGACGTGCGTCAGCCTTCACCATGCTGCCCTCTGGGCGGGCAGCAGGATGATGGCCGTCCCGCACGTCGCCGCCGGGTGGGGAGAGCGACCAGCGAAGGTTTGCTTCGGCAATTCAGCATCCGGGGACCGCAGGCTCAGGTGAACACTAATTTCGGACTGTGCGATGCGTCAGCGGCGAAGCCCTGCTCCCCTCGGGGGCCCTTCGGCGCCTGCCCCCCAATACAACAGCGCCCCCGGGGGACCCATGCCCGGGAGTGGGGGGGGTTTAACTGGCTAAGCGCCTAAGCGACCCGACTTCGCCCATCGCGCACCGCCGAACTGCTCGGCGCATCGAGCGACTGCCATTTCACCCCCACACGAAGATATAGAATGCGCATTATGTATCGTGGGAGAGGTGTCAGGATACCGCGTTTGAACCGTTCGGTTCAGCTGCCGGCCTCGGTATGCACGAGGTGCAGGGCTGAGGGCGCATCCCGCGCGCGGCTGCGGCGTCCGTCAGTGCCCGAGGGAGAGGGTCGCGGTGCCCTCTCCCCGTGTCACGGGTCGACCGTCACAGGGCCAAGTCGACCTCGCCCGGTACCCCGATACCCCGGAGCCAGGTCGGCGCTGTACGAGGCTCCCCTCGCTACCGGAGGCGCAAGCTCTTGCCGCACTGCCGGCCACCCTGCACAACCACCTGCCGGCGCGGCTGCGCCTGGCGCGCTGTGCAGCGCAGCGAGTGGGCCAGCGCCTCCAGCGCCTGCGCCTGCCGGTTCAGCGCCTCGACCCCTCGCCCGTCGATCGCCCCGCCGAGACCGCGCAGGCTGCCGACCAGGGCGAGCCCGAGCTCCTCGAGGCTGCGCCTCTCGACCGTGCCACCCGGCACGCCGACCAGCGAGACCGCGACCCCGCCCTCCACGAGCTCGACCTCGAGCTCCACCTCAACCGTGATGCCCACCTCGGGCTCCTCCATGCTGCGGGGCGCCTCTCTGGTCGCCCACCTGTTGCCGTGTCCCCCTGGTCGCCCTCAGGCCTGCGGCCTGCCGGCTGACCGGGCGTTAGCACGTCCTCGTACCCCGTCGAAGGGCTGGCCTCTCGATGACGTAGGGGACACCACGAACGACCGGCGGCGATTATCCCCCGCGGGGATGGTGGAGAGACCCCCACCCCACCCCACACCCCTATATAAGGTGGGGTGGGGAAGTGGGGGACGTCACCAACATGGAGCACAAGCCCCACCCTGTCGGGCGCCTGCGGCGCGCCCGACGAGGGAAGGGCGTGAACTGTGCGGGAGGGAGGTGGTGGAGCTTTCCCCCACCCCGATAGGGAGCCCAGCCGACCCCGTAGGATCGGCAGAGCTCGAGGGCGCGCGAGCGCGCCTAGACCGCCGGGCGGCGCCGCCTGAGGGCGGCGAGCCTCGGCCCCACGGGTTGTGCTGTCGGGACGATGCGAACGGGCACGCCCATCCGCTGCGCGCGCTCGGTCAGGTCGGTCGAGCCCAGGCCCACGAAGGCGAGCACCAGGTCGGGCTTGCCCTCCCGCAGCATCCGCACGGCTCGATCGACCGCTGCGGCCGAGCGGCTGAGGCGCGGATAGTCGGTGGCGTAGACCTCGACGTCCGCGCCCGCCCGCCCGGCCCACGCCTCGGCCCGCCGCGGGGCATCGCCGGACTTGGCAGCCGGAACGACCAGCGCCACCGGCCGCGGAGCCACGCGGCCCGCGATGCGGTCGAGCTCGCGGTCCACGAGCTCCCGCGGTGCCCGCCCGCCGCACACGAGCACGCGGTACGCCATCACACCGCCTCCTGCCAGGCCAAGTGGTTGGCCCACCAGGCGACCGTGCGAGGTGGGAAGGCCCGCTCCGCGTTCTCGACGTGCTCCACGGACAGCATCCGCTCGCCCTCGGCGATGCCGTCGGCCAGGAGCCGCTGCGCGAGCAGTGAGACCTCGCCGGCCATCTTCTCGAGCCCGGCATCCTCCGGACACGCCACGTACAGCCCGCACTGCGAGCCGCCGGGGAACTCGATCGTGACGCGCAGGCCGCCCATCGTCTCCTACAGCTGCTGCATCTCCATGTCCTCGCCGTAGTGGTCAGCTTGAGTGCGCAGTCGCGGAAGCCGAGGCGGCAGCCGACCCGCTTTTCCTAGCCAACGGCTGCGCGACCGAACGGCAGGCCCAACCCGCCCGGAGTGAGGTCCAGCGCGCCGCCCCACCCCCGCCTTCGCCTCCGATCGCCAGACCGCGAAAGTGTTAGTCCGCCGAGTTCAGGTCCGCGTCGCCACCCCTTTTGGCTCACTGCCCTCGCCATCCCCGTGAAGCGGCCCGGTGGCTGACTTCGAGTGGGAAAGAGGTCTTCAACCGTCAGATGTTTTTGCAAAAATACCATACCAAGCATGCTGCCTGTTTGGCGTGGTTCTATGATCATCGTGCTGAAAAGGCGTAGGGCCTCAATGGTGCTTCGCTTGGTTCGGGTAGAAGCGATCGGAGAATTTCTGGCAGGAAGCCGACTGTCTGGTTCCAGGACCTACGAAGGCCCTGAAACTTTCTGGCAGCTTGGGGACCACCACCGACCGCCATCGAGATCCCCATCGGTGAACCCCTACGACTTTCGGGCTCCATATCTTGTTTGCACGAACGGAAAGACGGGTTTCCCGGTAGACGCTTGACAGCGCGGCGAAATCCAATCCTCATTCGATATATGGAACGTAGTTCACATATATGAACGATTCTCGATCGGCCTCCCGCGTCTTGGAGATCCTCGAGACCCTCTCGATGCGTCCCGAGCCCGCGCGGTTGGGAGATCTGGCGCGCGATCTGGTGATCCCCAAGAGCAGCATGCATGCGCTTCTCACCACCTTGGTGAACCGCGGCTATGTTGAGCGTGATTCCACGGACCGCTACCGCATCGTCGAAAGCTTCCGGCAGGGGTTCGGCTGGGTTGGCGGCTTCGAGGCGCAGTTGCGAGCGGTGGCGCAGCCCATCATCGACGCCACCCGTGACGCCACCCGTGAGACCGTGTTCGTCTGCGTTCAGCGCCCCGACCTCGATGTGCAGCTTGTATGCAAAGCCGTTAGCGAGCAGCCGATCCGGTACGACGCGAAGGAGCAATCTTGCCTTCCGGGCTACGCGACGGTGATGGGCCGCGTCCTCCTGGCCCACACGGATCCGGACGCGGTGGATGCCTACTTCGCCCGAACCGAGCTGCAGGCCGCGACGGACCGTGCGCTGACCGACGAGGCGGCGATCCGCGAGGAGCTCGAGCGCATCCGCGCGCAGGGGTTCGGCACCATCGAGGAGGAGTTCGCCCAGGGCGGCTGCGGCATCGCCGCGCCGATCCGGAACGGCGAGGGCCGAGTGGTGGCGGTGGTCGACATTGCCACCGTGGCGCAGCGCTACGCAGCCCGGAAGGGCGAGATGAAGGCGGCCGTGCTGGAGACAGCAGAAGCGATCAGCCAGCGTCTCGGACATAGGAAGGAACGCGAATGACACGGGAACGCCGGGAATGAGCTATCGCGTCGGGGTCGACATCGGCGGGACGTTCGCGGACTTCTGCGCCTTCGACGAAGCGAGCGGGGCGATCCGCACCGTGAAGGTGCTGACCACACCGGACCGTCCCGGCCAGGAGGTGATCGACGGACTGGCAGCGATGGAGGACCGGCTCGGCATCGCGCCCGCCGATATCGGCTACTTCACCCACGGCACGACCGTTGGGGTCAACGCGCTGATCATGCGCCGCGGCATCCGCCTCGCCCTCTTCACCACCGAGCACTTCTGCGACGTGCTGGAACTGGCGCGCCTGAAGATGCCCGATCCCTACGACCTGCTCTCGGCCAGGCCCGAACCGCTTGTCACCCGCGACCTCGTGTTCGGCGTGCGCGAGCGCATCCGCGCCGACGGCTCCGTCGACACCCCGCTCGACCGCGCAAGCCTCGAGGCAGCGGTCGCCGCCGCCCGTGCCCGCGGTGCCGAGGGCGTGGTGCTGTCCTTTCTTCATGCCTACCGCAACCCCGCCCACGAGACCGAGGCGGCGGCGATCCTCGCCGAGATCGACCCAGACCTGCACGTCTTCTGCTCGCACGCGGTGCGTCCGATGATCCGGGAGTACGAGCGCACCTCCACCGCGGTGATCCACGGCTACCTCCAGCCCCGCGTCGCGGCCTATCTTGGCGCGCTGCAGGAGGCGCTGCGCGGCATCGGCGTGGAGCCGGAGCCGATGGTCACCAAGTCGAACGGTGGCGTCATGTCGGCCGAGCTGGGCAAGACGGCCTGCGTCGAGATGCTTCTTTCGGGCACCGCCGCCGGGGTGATGGGAGCAGCCTACGTGGCCCGCGAGGCCGGGATGGAGCGGGTGCTCTCGCTCGACATCGGCGGCACCTCGGCGGACGTGGCGATCATTCGTGGCGGCGTGCCGGGCTACGGCTCGGCCGAGGTGGTGGGCGAGTTCCCGATCCACGTGCCCTCCGTCTCGGTCACCTCGATTGGCGAGGGCGGCGGCTCGATCGCCCGGATCGATGCCGCCGGGATGTTGCGTGTCGGCCCCGACAGTGCCGGCTCGGTGCCCGGGCCGGCCGCCTACTGCCGCGGCGGCACCGAGCCCACCATCACCGACGCCTTCGTGGCGCTCGGCCTGCTCGACCTCGCCGCGCTCGGCTACGGCATGGTTGCCATTGATGCGGACAAGGCCCGCGCCGCCATCGCGCCGCTGGCCGAGCGTCTGGGTCGCAGCGTCGAGGAGACCGCCGAAGGCATCGTCGGAATTGCCGTGTCCGGCATGTTCCGCGAGGTGAGCAAGCTGTGTTCGCGGCGCGGCGTCGACGTGCGCGAGTTCAGCCTGCTGGCCTTCGGCGGCGGCGGCCCGATGATGGCGGCGCTTCTGGCTCGTGAGCTGGGCATGGCCGAGGTGATCGTGCCCCCGGTGCCCGGCGTGCTCTCGGCGCTCGGCGGACTCACGGCCGACGTGCGCAACGACTTCACAGCCGTCGCCTACCACGAACTCACCTCCGGGATGGCACCGGAGCTGCACGCCACCGTGGAGGTCCTGACCGGCCGGGCGCGGCGCTGGATCACCGAGGAGCAGCGGCATGCGGGCGAGGCGCTGTATCAAGCCGTGGCCGAGATGCGCTACCGCGGCCAGAGCTTCGAGATCGACGTGGCCTTGGACATCGACGCGCTGGCCCGCGGCGACGTCGCCCCGATCGCCGAGGCCTTCCACGCCGAGCACCGCCGCCTCTACGGCCACGCCGATCCCCATGCGCCGATCCAGGTCATCGCGATCAGCCTGATCGTCACCGGCCATGCCCCGAAGCCGGTGCTGCCGCGCCAGGCCGTCGAGGCGCGCGACGTCGCCCCCGGCCGCACGATCGAGGCCTATGTCGACGGCGCCCGCCGCCCCGTGGGCGTCTTCGAGCGCGCCGCGCTCACGGCCGGTGCCCGCTTCGCCTGTCCCTGCGTGGTCACCCAGGACGACACCACCGTGATCGTGCCGCCGGGCTTCTCGGGCCGGGTCGACACGCACGGCAACCTCATCCTGCGGCGGGAGGAGACACCCCATGCGCACTGATCCCGTCACCCTCAAGGTGCTTGAGAACCACGCCCAGGCGGTGGCCGAGAGCATGGCCTACACCCTGTTTCGCACCGCCCACTCGACCTTCGTGAAGGAAACCGAGGACTTCACCACCGGCCTGGTAACGCCGGCGGGGATGACCTTCGCCTCGCCTCGCGATCTCGGCGCGACCTGGTTCATCGGCCTCGACTACGCCGGCGCGATCGCCGCGATTGAGGACTACGAGGACGGCGACATCTGCATCACGAACGATCCCTACAGCGGGTTCGTCTGCACCCACACGCCGGACATGCACATCTGGAAGCCGATCTTCTGGGAGGGCGAGATCGTCGCCTTCGCGGTCGGCCACATCCACAACACCGACATGGGCGGCGCCGTACCCGCCAGTCTCTCGCGGGCCAACACCGAGGTCCACCAGGAGGGCATCCGCTTCCGACCGACCAAGCTGGTCAGCCGCGGGAAGCTGAACTGTGAGCTGGTCGACACGATGATGCTCAACGTCCGCATGCCGGAGCAGAACCGCGGCGATCTCAACGCCCAGATCGCCGCAGTGAACACTGGCGAAGCGAAGATGCACGAGATGATTGCCAAGTTCGGCGTAGAGACGGTGAAGGCGGGGATCGAGGATTTGCTCGATGTCGGCGAGACCCGGGCGCGTGCGGTGCTGGCCGGGCTGCCCGACGGCGACTACCGCTTCGTCGACTACCTCGACGAGGACGCCCCCGGCGGCGTTCCGGTGCGGCTCGACCTCACCTTTCGCATCCGCGGCGAGGAGGCCGAGCTCGACTTCACCGGCTCGGATCCGCAGTTGCAGTCTGCGCTCAACATGCCCACGGGCGGCAACTCGCGGCACATCCTGCTCATGGTGGGCTGGAACTACTGCCTCTACACACTCGACCCCTCGATCCCGCTCAACGGCGGCATCCTGCGCCCGGCCACGTGTGTGGTACCCGAAGGCACGGTGCTCAACCCGCAGCACCCGGCAGCGGTGGGAATGCGCTCGCTCACCTGCTCGCGGTTGCAGGGGGTGATCATGGGCGCCTTCCATGCGGCAGCGCCGGATCGCCTTCCGGTGGGCGCGGCCGGCGGGGGCGGTATCGTCAACGTCAAGACCTTCGACGCCCGCACCGGACGCCTTGCCATGGCTTCGATCGACCCGGTGGTTGGCGGAGCGGGGGCCTCGGCGCGGGGGGACGGCACCGACGGCTCGGGCGCGGTCAGCGGCTTCCTCAAGAACACTCCGGTGGAGATCAACGAGGTCGAGGTGCCGATCAAGGTTCGCCGCTACGGGCTGGTGCCCGACTCGGGCGGCGCCGGCCGCCACCGCGGCGGACTGGCCACCGAACTGGAGATCGAGGTCTTCGCCCCCGACACCGTGGTCACCGCGCGCAACCGCGACCGCTCTGTCTTCGCCGCGTGGGGCGGGCAGGGGGGCGGGGCCGGAGCACCCTCGCGTTTCACGCGCGCCTGCGCCGACGGCACGAGCGAGGATCTCGGCAACACCGATGTGGTTCGATTGGGTCCGGGCGACGTCATCAACCTTACCTCTGGCGGCGGTGCTGGCTGGGGGCCCGCCTTCGAACGCGATGCCGCACTCGTCGCTCGCGACATCGCTCGCGGCACCGTCTCGGCCGCCGCGGCGCGGGAGGAGTACGGCGTCGCCCTAGACGCCTCGGGCGCCGTCGAGGCAGATGCGACCGAGGCGCTGCGGGCCGAGATGCGGCGCGGGCGGGGCGAGGCTCCGACCTACACCTACAACGCCGGCCGCCGCGACTTCGAAGCGGTCTGGACCGATGCGAATTACGCCGCCCTGACCCAGGCCCTGGCACGGGTACCTGTGCACTGGCGCCACTTCGTGAAGCGGAGCGTGTTCGATCACGTTGCCGCCCTGCCCGCTGGGCGCCGCCGCGGCGACGGCTCGGAGGTGGACACCGCCCTGGCCACCGCGGTGGCGCGCCTGCCGCAGCTAGCCAAGCATCTGCCCGACCACGCGCCCCGCCGGGAGGCGGCGGAGTGATGCGGCTCGACCTCACCGACCGGCTGGTTCTCGTTGCCGGCGCCGCGCGCGGCATCGGCGCCGCCATCGTCGCCGAGTGCCTCGAGGCCGGGGCGCGGGTGCTGGCCGTCGACATCGACCCCGAGGGGCTGGACGCCCTCGCCGCGCGGCACCCCGAGCGACTGGAGACGGCCGCGCTCGACCTTACCGATCCGACCGCCGTCGCCGAGCTGTGCGAGGGGCGCGCGGTGGAGGTTCTGATCCATGCGGCGGGTGGCGTGCGGGGCCAGAGGCCCAAGCCCATCGAGGATGTCTCCGATGCCGACTGGAGCGCGATCTACGACGCCAACGTCACCGCTGCGCTCAACCTCGTGCGACTTGTGGTTCCGGGCATGAAGGCGCGGGAGCGGGGCCGGATCATCACCATCTCCTCGGGCGCAGGGCTCAAGCCGAGTCTCACGGGTATCCAGGCCTACTGCTCAGCCAAGCACGCCTTGGTCGGGCTGACCCGGCAACTCGCCTTGGAGCTGGGTCGGTTCGGTATCACCGTGAACTCGGTCGCCCCCGGCTTTCTGCGGACCAGCCCCGACTACGAGCGTCAGTGGCAGGGCTATAGCCCGGAGGGGCAGACGCGCATGCTCGAAGGCATCGCCATGCGCCGCCTTGGCAAACCCGAGGACATCGCGGCGGCTTGCCTGTTCCTGGCCTCGGACCGGGCGGGCTTCATCACAGGACAGGTCCTGCCCGTCTCGGGACACCCCTTCCCATGAGGAGCGCAGCATGAACGAGGAACCAGAGCCGTGGCAGTGGCCCGAGGCGGTTTGGCGCGGCAAGGTGGACCGGGTGCGGGCCGGTCCCGCCTTGCAGCCGGCATCCTGGCCCGAAGGAAAGCGCTGCGCGGTCGCCCTTTCGTTCGACGTCGACCACGAGACCAATGAGCTGCGCGACGGTGGCAAGTCCATCGGTGCCATGAGCCGCGGACAATACGGCAACCGCCAGGGCGTGCCTCGCATCCTGGAGCTCTTGCGCCGCCACGACGTGCCGGCGAGCTTCTACGTGCCCGCCGTGGTGGCCCAGCTCTACCCGAACGAAGCGCGGTCCTTCGTCGATCTCGGCCACGAGGTCGGCATCCACGGCTGGATCCACGAACGCAATTCGGTGCTGCCCTTCGAGGCGGAGCGCGATCTTCAGATGCGTTCGGCGGACGCGCTGGAGCGCATCTGCGGGGTACGCCCGGTGGGCATTCGCACGCCGTCCTGGGACTTCTCGCAGCACACGCTCGAAATCACCCGGGACATGGGGCTTCTCTACGACAGTTCGCTGATGGCCGACGTGGATTGCTACCGTCTGCTGCTCGATGGCGAGGACAGCGGTGTGGTGGAGCTGCCGGTGGAATGGATCCGCGACGACGCTGTCTACTTCAACATGAACCGCTTCACCGCACTACGTCCCTACACCCCGCCAGAGGCCGTCTTCGACGTGTTCTGGCGAGAGTTCGAGGCTGCGCGCGCCGAAGGCGGCATCTTCCAGCTAACCATGCACCCGCACGTCATCGGCTACCGCTCGCGGATCTGGATCCTCGAGGAGCTGCTGCGGCGGATGACGGCGACCGGCGAGTGCTGGTTCGCCACCCATGCCGACATTGTCGAGCACGCCGTGGAACGCGCGGCCTGAGGCCGGGCCGGGCGGCCTGCCGCCTGGTCCCAACAAGAAACGACGAACCCTAACAGTGGAGATGAAGATGAAAGCACTTGCCATCGCGCTCGCCTCTGCCCTGTCGCTGGGTCTTCCGGCGGCGGCGGACGCCCAGACGCGCTACGTGCACGCGAACAATTCGGCTTACGACACGCTGGACCCGCACACGGTGTTCGACGTGGCCCGGGTCGCCACGCGCCTGAACTTCTACGATGGGCTTTATCGCTGGGTGGACAACCCGCCCCAGCTGATCCCTTGGCTGGCCACCGAGCACACCGTCTCGGAAGACGGCCTTACTTGGACCTTCACCCTGCGCGACGACGTGACCTTTCACGACGGCAGCTCGCTGACCGCCGACGACGTGGTCTACTCGATGGAGCGGATGCTGGCGCTCGCCAGCGGGGCGGGCGCGCTGTTCCAGCCCCTGATCGATCCGGGCATGACCAAGGCCATTGACGATCACACCGTCGAGTTCACGCTCAAGGAGCCTTCGGCGATCTTCGGCTCGATCGTTCCCGACATCCTCGTGGTCAACTCGGACGTGGTGAAGGAGAACGAGGTCGATGATGACTGGGGCGGCCAGTACCTGACCGACAACGTGGCCGGCTCGGGCTCCTACAAGCTCCAGCGCTACGATCCCGCGATCGGGTTCATCGGCGAGCGCAACGAAGACCACTTCGCCGGCTGGGGAGAGCGCTTCTACGACGAGATCGAGTTCCGCACCGTCGTCGAGACCAACACCCGCATCCAGGGCTTGATGCGCGGCGATTACCAGGGCCTCGACGGCTACCTCGCCCCCGACCAGGTCGACCGCCTGCGCGAAGCCGAGAACGTGAAGATCCTCGAAGAGGAGTCGATGCGGGTCTACCACATCGCCATGCACAACGGGCGCGCGCCGCTCGACGACCACAACTTCCGCATGGCGATGGCCCACGCCTTCGACTACGACGGCTACATCGACGAGATCATGGGCGGGACCGTCGCGCGCAACGCGACGATCAACCCGGGCAACCTGTGGGGCACGCCCGACGTGCCGGGCTACGAGTTCGACCTCGAAAAGGCGAAGGAATATCTCGACGCCTACAAGGCCGAGCACGGCGACGAGATCCGCACCCTCAAGATCGGTACCCTGGCAGGCTTCGCCGAGACCGAGCAGACCGCGGCGCTGATGCAGAACAGCCTTGCCCAGCTCGGCATCGACGTGGAGATCGAAAGCGCCCCCTGGCCGGTCATCTCCTCCAACATGCGCAATCCCGAAACGATGCCGGACATGGTGCCCTACTGGAAGAGCACCTACTACGCCGACCCCAACAACTGGATCGGCGAGCAGTACGGCTCGCGCTACGCGCCCACGCGCAACGTGTCGGACTACAAGAACCCCGAGGTCGATCAGCGGCTCGAGCAGGCTCTGCTGACCACCGATCAGGCCGAGCGCGACCGGCTCTACAAGGAGGCCACGAAGCTGGTCTACGACGACGCCGCGGGCATCTGGATCTACAACACGAAGTGGTACGGACCTTACGCCAAGAGTGTCGAGGGCATTCGCTTCAGCCCGGTCGGCAACGGCCAGGACATGCGGTGGGCCTACCCCGCCGAGGACTGATCCTCCCGTGAACTGCCCGCGGCGCGTGAGCGCGCCGCGGGCTCCCAGAGCCTCTGGAGTCCGCCATGCGCCGCTTGGAAATCATTGTGTCCCGGCTCGTCTGGTTCGTACCGACGCTCCTCGGACTGATCGTCGTGGTCTTCCTGATTTCGAACGTCGTGCCGACCGATCCGGCCCGCATCGTCGCGGGCGAGAACGCCACCGAGGCGCAGATCGAGGCGCTGCGTGTTCGGATGGGGCTCGACAAGCCGCTGCCGGTCCAGTTCGGAATCTACCTGCGCGATCTGGCCACCGGCGATATGGGCCAGTCCCTCTACACCCGGCGCGACATCTCCTCGGATCTGCTCCACCGCCTCCCGGCGACGCTGGAGTTGACCTTCGCGGCGATGATCCTCGCCATCGGGCTGGGCGTCCCCCTCGGAGTGATCTCGGCAATCCGGCGCAACTCGCTCACTGACCAAGTGCTGCGTCTCCTGTCGATCTCCGGCCTCGCGGTGGCCAGCTTCTGGCTGGCGATGGAACTGCAAATGTACTTCTCGACCAAGCTCGGCTGGACGCCGCTCAATGGGCGCATTGCGGGCTGGGGTCCTGAGCGCGTCACCGGCTTCCTCCTCGTCGACTCGGTCCTCGCCGGGGACTGGGCCTCGCTGCGATCCGCGCTAAGCCACCTAATCCTGCCAGCGATCACGCTGGCCCTACCCGCTGCCGCCACGCTCGTGCGCTTCACGCGCGCCGGGGTGCTGGAGGTCGTGAACTCGAACTTCGTGCTCTACGAGACAGCGATGGGCTGGCCGCGCCCGCTGATCGTCTGGAAGTACGTGCTGCGCAACGCACTGATCTCCACCGTGACCCAGATCGGCCTCGTGTTCGGTGCGCTGTTCGCCGGGGCGGTTGTGGTGGAAGCGGTGTTCGACTGGCCGGGCCTGGGTACCTACGCGGTGCAGTCGATCCTGCAGTCCGACACCAAGGCGATCCTGGGCTTCTCGATCCTCGTGGGCGTCGTGTTCATTGTCATCAACCTCGCGGTCGACATCGTCCATACCTTCATCGACCCGAGGATCCTGAAATGAGCCCGCTCGGACGCCTCATGCAAGATCGGGCCGCGGCGATCGGCACGCTGATCATCGGCGCGCTGGTCTTGGTCGCCATCCTCGCGCCCTGGCTCGCGCCCTATCCCGATGACGTCGCGGCCTTCCACCTGACCCAGCGGCTCCAGCCGCCCTCCGCCGAGCACTGGTTCGGCACCGACCGGATGGGCAGCGACGTGTTCAGCCGGCTGCTGTTCGGAGCCCGCATCACCATCACCATCGCCGTGATCGCCGTGGGCGTCTCGGTGCTGATCGGCGTGCCGATCGGGCTGGTTGCCGGCTACTATGGCCGATTCACCGGGGGCGTGCTGATGCGCACCTCGGACGTATTCCTCGCGGTGCCGCAGATCGTACTCGCCATCGCCATCGCTCAGACGCTGGGACCCTCGGTCGAGAACGTGATCCTCGCCCTGTCGCTGACCTACTGGCCGTTTTGGGCGCGGCTGGTCTACGCCGAGACCCGCGCGCTCAAGAGTCAAGTCTTCGTCGAGGCCGCGCAGGCGCTCGGGGCCTCGGACCTGCGGGTGATGGTGCTGCACATCCTTCCCAACACCCTATCGGCGATCATCGTGCGCACG
Source organism: Jannaschia sp. W003 (assembly GCF_025144335.1). Lineage (NCBI taxonomy): Bacteria > Pseudomonadati > Pseudomonadota > Alphaproteobacteria > Rhodobacterales > Roseobacteraceae > Jannaschia > Jannaschia sp. W003. The sequence goes on along the minus strand of NZ_CP083539.1, from coordinate 1,038,328 downwards.
TCGATCGGTATGGGCGCCACTATCCTCACCGCCGCCGCGCTCGGATTCCTCGGGCTCGGCGCACCGCCGCCCGCGCCGGAATGGGGCCGTACCATTTCTGAGGCGCGCGAGTTCCTGCCCGAGGCCTGGTGGTACGCCGCCGCACCCGGCCTCGCGATCTTCCTCGTGGTGATGGGTTTTAACCTTTTGGGCGATGGCCTGCGCGACATTCTCGATCCAAAGCTGCGGAGGGGCCGCCGATGACCGACCACCTGCTCGAGGTCGACGGCCTGAGCCTCGGGTTCGAGGGCGAGGCCGGCTTCGCCCACATCCTCGACGGCGTGCGCCTCGCAATGCGGCCCGGCGAGATCCGCGGTCTCGTGGGCGAGTCGGGCTGTGGCAAGACCACGCTCGCCAACGCCATCCTCGGGGTGCTGCCCCGGCATACGCTTTCGGTTCGCGGCGGCACGATCCGCTTTCGCGGCCTCGACATGCTCGACCCCAGCGCGGAAGGCGAGCAGGCACGGGTACGGGGCCGCAACGTCACCTTCATCCCCCAGGACCCCTTCACCTCGTTCAACCCGGTCTTCACCATCGGCCAGCAGATCGACGAGTTGATGAAGTGGAAGTCGCCCGACGCCGATGGCATGCCCCGCGGCCCGGCCCTTCTGGCCCGCTATCCCCGCGCTCGGCGCCGCGCCGACAGGGTACGTGTTCTCGAGACCCTGGCCGCGGTGCAACTGCCCCAGCCCGAGCAGATCCTCCGCAAGTACCCCCACGAGGTTTCGGGCGGACAGCGCCAGCGACTGATGATCGCCATGGCGCTGCTGCCGGAGCCCGACCTCATCATCGCCGACGAGCCGACCACCGCCCTCGACGTGACCATCCAGGCCCAGATCCTCGGCCTCCTGCGCCGCCTTGCGGCCGAGCGGGGCGCGGCCGTTCTGCTGACCACCCACGACCTCGGCTCGGCCTACGAGATCTGCGACAGCATCACGGTGATGTACGCCGGGCAGGATGTGGAGTCGGCCCCGGTGGACGACTTCTTCACCGCCCCGCATCACCCCTACACGGGGCGCCTGCTGGCCAGTCGCCCCGAGGGTTCGGGCGGCATGACCGGCATTCCCGGCGAACTGCCAAGCTTCTACGCGCCGCCGCCGGGCTGCCGCTTTGCACCACGCTGCACGCGCGCCACCGGAGAGTGTGCGGCGCGTCCCGAGCGCAGTCACCCGGGCCCGGGCCACGTGGTGCGCTGCTATCATCCGCTCGAGGCCCGCGGTGCGGAGGCCGCGGCGACTGAAGCGGTGCAGGACGAGCCGCGGGAGGCCGCACGATGACCGACACCCCGATCCTGAGCACCCACGGCCTCGAGTGCCGCTTCCCGATCAAGGGCCACTTCGGGCGCACCACGGGCGAGATCCGCGCCCTCGATGGCGTGACCTTCGACCTGATGCCGGGCGAGATCCTCGGCCTTGTAGGCGAGTCGGGCTGCGGCAAGTCCACGCTCGGCAAGACCATCATGGGCATCCAGGCCCCCACCGCCGGGCGCATCGTCTTCGATGGTCACGACATCGCGGGGCGTAGCCCCAAGGAGGCGCGTGCTCTGCGCCGACGGCTGCAGTACGCCTACCAGGACCCGGGGGCCTCGCTCGATCCGCGCTGGCGCATCGGGCGCTCGCTCGAGGAGCCGTTGGTGATCCATACCGACCTGCCGAAGGCTGAGCGCCGCCGGAAGGTCGAGGAGGTGCTGGTGGCCGTTGGCCTGCCGGCCACGCACATCGAGCTGTTCCCGCACGAACTCTCGGGCGGCCAGCAACGGCGCGTCGGGCTGGCGCGGATCCTGATGCTGAACCCCGAGGTGGTGATCCTCGACGAGCCCACCGCCGGGCTCGACGTCTCGGTGCAGGCGACCGTGCTGTCGCTGTTTCGCGACCTGCGCGACACCTTCGACCTGACATACATCTTCATCAGCCACGACCTCTCGGTGGTGCAGCTGATGTGCCACCGGGTGGCGGTGATGTATCTCGGGCGGATCGTCGAGATCGGGCCGACCGAGGATATCATGACCCGGCCGACGCATCCCTACACCCAGTCCCTGCTCGCCGCGATCCCGCGCATCGGCGGCCCGCGGGTGACCGAGACGTTCTGGCTCGAAGGCGAGCCGCCCGACGCCAGCCGCCTGCCGGTCGGCTGCCGTTTCCAGGGGCGATGCCCCCACGTGCAGCCGATCTGCCGCGACATCGATCCGCCCGACCGGCGTGTCGGCGACCAGTTCTCGGCGTGCCACTTCGCTGGCGAGATCGAGGCCCCCGTGGCTTTGGAGAACGCATGAGCCATCTGGAGGGAGCGAACCGGATCGCCCTTGTCACGGGAGGCGGACGGGGCATTGGACGCGGCTGCGCCCTGGAGCTGGCTGCCCGCGGCTGCAACGTGGCCCTCGTGGACCTGATCCCCGAGGATCTCGACCGGACGAAGGGCGAGATCGAAGCGCTGGGACGCCGCTGCCTCGCCTTCGAGGCGGACGTGTCCGACCACGCCCGCGCCCGCGCGGTTGTGAGCGCCGTGGACGGGGCATGGGGCGGGCTCGACATCCTGTTCAACAATGCCGGCCGCTCCATGCCCAAGGGCATCGAGGAAATCGAGGAGGCCGAGTTCGACCGGACGGTCGCAATCAACCTCAAGGGTGCGTTCAACTACATCCAGCCCGCGGTGCCGCTGATGCGCCGGCGCGGCGGGGGCCGCATCGTCAACATGTCGTCGGTGAACGCGCATACCGGGGGCGTGACCAGCGCCGTGAGCCGGTTTGCCTACACTGCTGCCAAGGCCGGCATCCTCGGAATGACCAGGGCGCTGGCCAAGGAGCTGGGGCCGGACATCCTCGTGAACGCGATCTGCCCCGGCATCATCAAGACCGAGCGCTCCAACGACATGATCCGCGCCCGCGAGACCGAACTGGTGCAAGGCATCACCCTTGGGCGGACGGGCACTCCGGCAGACGTGGCGCAGGTGGTGGCGTTTCTCGCGCTTTCGGAGCCCTGCTTCCTGACCGGGCAGGACATCACGATCGACGGCTTTCAGTGGGTGATCTGAGGCCGGCCGGTCCGCAGCCCGCGGTCCCCGCCGCCCGCGGCTGGATCGGCCTCGTTGCCGCCGTCACCGCGCTGCAGGCGGTGCTGAGCCTGCTGGTACGCGTGCCCCCCCTGTTTGGCCTCCCGCTCACCGCAGCCGCAGGGATGCCGCCCGAGGCGGTGGGCCAGCTCGCCGCTGCGACGAGTGCGGGCAGCATGGCTTTCTTTCTTTGGGGACCTACGCTGCTGCCCGGGATGGGGCCGATGGCGCAACTGCGCATCGGTTGCGTGGTTGCCGCGGTCGCGCTGGTGGCCTGCCTGTCGGGAGTCTGGCTGCCGATGCTGCTGGCCGCCTTCGTGATCGGCTTGGGCTATGGCCCCTCCACCCCGGCGGGCAGCGAGATTCTGATGCGGGCAGTACCCCGCGGACGGCGGGCTACGATCTTTTCGGTGAAGCAGGCCGGCGTGCCGCTCGGCGGGGTGATCGCTGGAGCACTGCTGCCGCCTGTGGCCCTGCACCTCGGTGGAGTGAGTGCGGCGGTGCTCGTGGCGGCAGCCGTCGCAGTGGGCGTCGCGCTCCTGCTGGTCCGCCACCGCGACCCCACCCGTCCCTCCGCGCGGCGCATCCCGAACGGCGCCGCGCTCCTGCGGGCGCCGGTTGAACTGCAGCAGCTGATCGTCCGCACCCCGCGCCTGCGCCGTCTTGCTCTGGCCGGGTTGGGCCTCGGAGCCGCGCAGGGCGTGACTCTGAGCTACTTCCCCGTGTATCTCAGCGATGCCGCCGGGTGGTCGATCGCCGCCGCCGGCCTTGCCTTCGCCGTCCTTCAGGCCGCCGGCATCCCTGGCCGCATCGCCGTAGGATGGCTCGCGGACCGGGGCGGAGATGCGGAAGGAGCCCTCGGTTGGCTGGCAGCCGCCTCGGCTGCGACGATGCTGGCGCTCGCCACCTTCGGCCCCGCGAGTCCCGACTGGTGGGTGCTACTCGTCGCCGCCGTGGCCGGGCTCACCGTGGTGTCCTGGAATGGTGTGTTCCTCCTCAGCCTCGCCGAGGCCGCCCCCGAGGGCCGCGTCGGAGAGAGCACCGCAGGCGGCACCTTCGTGCTGTTTGCCGGCTACGTGGTCAGCCCGATTGCTGCACAGGCGGTGTTCGTCCTGACGGGGGGCTACACGGGCGTGTTCGTCGCCACCGCACTCGCCCCGGCGATGGCCGCGCTGCTGACCCTGCGCCGCCCCCGACCCGATTTCCGCCGCTAGGAGGCCCGACCCATGCACAACTTCTCGATTACCCAGCGCATCCGCAAGCACGTGCGCCAGAGTGCCTGCGGCGTGGTTGCCGCCCAGCACAAGATCGCTGCCCGCGTCGGTGCCGAGGTGCTGCGCGACGGCGGCGATGCGATCGACGCTGCGGTTGCCGTCTCGTTCGCCATCGGGGTCGTCGAGCCCTGGATGAGCGGCCCCATGGGCGGGGGCATGATGACGGTCTGGCGCGACGGCGCCGAGGCGGCGGAGTGCATCCGCTTCGGCATGCGCTCGCCGCGCGCGCTCGACCCTGCCGACTACCCGATCGAGCGGGGACGGAAGGCATCCGACCTGTTCCCCTGGCCGGCGGTGGAGGGCGACCGCAACATTACCGGCGCCACGGCGGTGGCCGTGCCTGGCACCGTGGCCGGCATGGCGTTGGCCCACGAGAGCTGGGGCACGCGCCCCTGGGCCGAACTTCTCGCTCCCGCCATCCGCCTCGCTAAAGAAGGGATGCAGATCGACTGGTACGCCTCGCTTCTGATCGCCTCGGCCGCGCGAAACCTCGCGGAGGATCCGGATGCGGCGGCAATGTTCCTCGTGAATGGCTGCTGGCCCGTCGTTGCCGGTTGGACCACGCTTTCGGACGCCCGGCTTGACCAGTCCGCCGCCGCCTCTACGCTTCAACGCCTGGCCGACGGGGGGAGCGCGGACTTCTACCGGGGAGACGTCGGCGCGGCGCTCGTGGCCGACGTGAGAGCCAAGGGCGGGAGCCTGTCCGAGGCGGATCTCGCCGCCTACCAGGCCACCCGCGCGCCCGCGATCGCCCACGCTTATCGTGGGGGCCGCGTGATGGCGCCCTCGGGATTCTCGGCCGGACCTGATCTCGTTCACGCTCTGACGCTGATGGAGGCCCGGTTCGAGCCTGGCCCGCGGCCTGACGGCGTTTCCTACTCCGCCATAGCTGGTGCGCTCTTCGAGGCTTACAGCCATCGCCTTGCGACCGCAGGCGACACCGGCGAGGACGAGCGTGTCCCGGCCTGCACCACCAGTTTCAGCATCGTCGATCGGCGAGGCAACATGGTTGCCGTCACCCAGACACTGTTGTCGATGTTCGGTGCTGCGATCGTCTCGCCCCGGACCGGCTACCTCATCAACAATGGCATCATGTGGTTCGACCCCGAGCCGGGAAAGCCGAACTCATTGGGGCCGGACAAGGCCTGCTTAATGAATGTTTGCCCCACTCTGGGCGAAGGCCCTGCGGGACGCTTCGCCATTGGAGCTTCGGGCGGGCGCAAGATCATGCCCGCGGTCACCAACCTGACGTCGTTCCTTCTTGATCACGGCATGGACCTCGAGACCGCGTTTCATCAGCCCCGGATCGACGTTAGCGGGGGCCAGAGTATCGTGGCCGACGAAGCCTTGCCGCCCGAGGTCCACGCGGCGCTGGAAGCGGTCGCGCCCGTATCAACGGCTCCGCGCACACCTCACCCTTATCCGTTCGCGGTTCCGGCGGGTGTGATGCGACGCGGGGGAATAAACGCGGGCTGCACCGAGATCACCACGCCTTGGGGCGACGCGGTGCACGAGGACGAGGTCTGATCCGGGGAGCGGGAAGCTCCGCTCCCGGATGCCGCGTTAGCTAAAATGGCAGCAGTGCCCTCAGTGCGTAGCACAATTCGAAGGCGGTGTTTCTTGAATACCCTTACCTTTCAATCGCACGCTTCCGTCGCCGGACGAATATCATCGAAGCGAACGCACCGATTAGCAGTGGCATACCTGCAGGAAGCGGCACTGGCGACAGGGACGGCACCTCGGGCTCTCCTCCTATCGCCTTAATGTTGGCGACATCGACAAAGATTGGAACAGTTGTCTGCAAGGGTCCAAAATTAGGGACATCGACAACCGCATCGATGCTGCCGAACGCTTCCAATCTGTCGAGAACCGCGCCCTCTCCGCTTACCGAAAACTCGATCGTCCCGACGCTGAGAACGGTGGACGCGGTTGTGCCCAAGCCAAACGATGCTCCATTGGTTGGGGTGAACGTGATCATATCGTCGATGACTGCGCCGTCCGCGTCGAACGTACTATATTCTAGCGTGTCGCCATTTTGTATTGGCCCCAAGTCTCCAAAAAAGAAGTTGAACTGCTGAAACTGGCGCGCGCCAGTGGAGAGTATCGGGAAGTTGGTTGCCGGATCGGGCTCCGCCATCGACAGGTCGAAGCTTCCTCTGTAGGTCACGCCGCCTTCAAGGACGGTCGCCGCAGAAGCCGGCCCGGCGAATGCCACAGTGAGAAGGAACGCAGAGAGAGATCGATTAAACATGTCAGGTATCTTCTCTTAAAACACAAGTTCTGGATCCGGGATCACCACCAAGCTTTGTCGAAACCCGATCCGACGGACCAAGCCTAGGCAGCGCCGGGAGCGGTCCGCATGACCCAAATGGGGGTGCGCGTTAACTTTCTTTTCGTGCTTCGGCCATATTCTTCACCGTGGCCTAGGAACGTCCCCCACCGGCACATGACTAGCCATCGCCAGCCGCAGCAGGTCGAGCCGGGAACGACAGGCTAGCTTTGCGGAGGCCGACTTGATCTGGCCGCGGGTCGTCTCCAGCGCTGTGCCGCGCCGGCCGGCGATTGCGTCTGTGTCATGCCCCCGGACCAGAAGATCACAGACGTCGAGTTCCGCCTCTGTCAGCACGTCGAACGCTTCGAGGTTCCGTCCGCTGATCCGGTCCCCGTCCTCGGGATCGACGATCAGGACCATCACCAGGGCGCTTGGACCGAGGTGGTCAGATCTGACCGGAGCCGCCTTCACCACCAAGGGCAGCATCCCGGACCGGCGCGGGATCGTCATCGTGAGGGTATCGAGGCAATCGTTGATGCGTAGGGCCTGTGCGAGCGTTCGCCGCAATTGATGTGTCCCGTTCTCGGTGGTCGCAGACAGCAGGCCCGCGTGCACGACGAGTCCGTCCCGCTCCCGCGCGATCTGGTGGAAGCGCGGATTGGCCGTGACGATCCGGCCGGCGCCGGTGCAGAAGGCCGCGCCGAAGTCGAGCCGGTCGAAGAGCGTCATCAGCGTAGCGTAGCTTCGGGAGAGGGCTGCCACGACGCGCCCGCCTTCCAGGGTTCGCGCAAGAATCGACCACAGGAATGGTGCGGTAGCCATCGCCATACACTTCTCGCCAGGAGCATGCCACTCATGGGCGATGGCGCAGTCCAGGAACGGCCCGAATGCGTTGAGCTTCATGGCGCTGCGCGACCGTGAGCCCGAGACGGCGAGCAGCTGTTCGCGGAAGATGTTCTTGGGAACCGGGTCCTCTGCGGGGAGGCCGTAGACCTCCGGCTCCCCCAGAACTTGGCCGGCTTCGCTTCGGGCGATCACCTCATAGGCGCGGTGGTCCTCACGTGCCTCGCCCGAATGGAACATGCGCCGAAGCGGCGCGGCCCGGTCCGATCGGATGGCGGCGGAGGCGTGCAGGACAGGCGCGGCCCTATTGGAGAAGTCGTAGGGAAAGAGCATGAACGCGCCGACGCCGAGATGGTGGGCGATGCGGTCGCATAGGTGGTCCCAGTGATCCGGCCGCGTCGTCGCCTCGATGGCAGCCAAGGCAATTTCTACGGTCGCGTCGGCAGAAAGTTTGTCCATCAAAGCAGGACGGTATCACGCCGTGCGTGATTGACTAGCCGTAATTCTTCTGCGAGAGCCGCCAGCCCCAATCGACTACTTTGCCGTCGGTCCGTCCCCCACCGGCACCTAGCTGGCTATCGCCAGCTGCAGTAGGTCGAGCTGGGAGCGACAGGCCAGTTTCGCGGTGCCCAAATTGATCTAGCTGCAGATGGTCTCGACCGACGTCTCGCAACCTTCGGCGATCGCGTCCGTGCTATGGCCTTGTATGAGAAGGTCGCAGACGTCCAGCTTGGTCGGGGACAGCACGTCGAAGACGGCGAGCCCACAGCTGGAGCCAGCCGCTTTCCTTGGAGCGACAATCAGGAACATGATCAGCAAGCCGACGCCAATCTGGTCAGACCGTATCGGCGTCGCCCGCAAGATTAGGGAAGACGCTCCGATTCTCGGCGCAGCGTGAGGACCATCGCATTGGCCCGACCGTCGGACCGCACCGTCTCCTCAAGCGCACGTCGTATCTCCGCCATACCCGCGGTGGCCATGGGCGTCAGAACAGCCCCATCCACAGCGGTCACGGTCGCGGGTCATCTCACGGAACGCTCGATTGGCCGTTATCCTCGGAACTAAACAGATAGACCTGTTCCATGTCGCGCAGAGAAAACAAGGCTTTCTAAAAAAATTCTCAAGAACACGTCGCGGAACCTGATAGGCCCTTCCGGCTGAACGTTCCGAACCCGGACCGCCAGATGAGCGCCGTCGATCCGAATCGCGCCAGCCGTGGCCGTCGCGCACATGCCGGCGCCGCTGTCGTGCTTCGGTGACTCATGGGTCCAGAGCTGTCGCCGGGGGCGATCTCCTCGCCCTGGGCCGCTGCCTCTCCCGTTCCCAAACCGTCGCATTCTAACGAAAGGCTTTGTCCGTCTGGAAGAAAGCGCCAAGCTTGTGATCGGCCTTGAAGAACTCCTGGTCACGCTTCGTTCGCTCGGCTGCAAGTTCCGCAAAGCGGACCATGTCCTCGACGAACAGCTTCTTGGGTGTCGTCACCTGCACGATCGAAAGCTCGACGTCGTAGTCGATTTCGCCGAGGTCGTCGGACAGCGCGTGCGCCTGCGCCAAGGCGGCGCCGCAGGCCTTCGCGTAATCCTTCCACGTGCCGTAGGACAGGTCGTCCAGATCGATGTCGTCGCGGAACGGGGCGCGCTCGCGGCCCATGTAGCTGGCATCGCCGATGTCCACGGCTCCGAAGATATCGCCATGCGCGAGATGCACCGCCTGACCGTGCTTGATCCGATCGGCCTTGCCGCCCCTCGCCCCGAAGTCGGACGGGGGTGTGAGGCCGTCGAGCGCCGAGCGGCGGGCGCTCTTGAACTCGATGATGATGTCGTCGGTCGCGTCCTTGGACCGCCCCTCGATTAACACGTAGTAGCGCGGCAGGCCGAGCGGCGCCGTGCCCTGGCCGTGCCGCACACAGACGTCCTTAACCTTGAGCTCACCCGCCCGGTCGGGGGCGTCGATGCCGTTGGACCTCGCCAGGTCGTCGACCGCCTTCTGGAACGTAGCGATCTCGCCCGATAGGGGTTGAAGCTGGTCGTCCGAGCGGAAGCCGCGCCCGTTCTCCCGCAGGTAGTCGTCCCAAAGCCAGGACCTGCGGCGCTCGTCGGCCTGCTCGAAGAGGCGCACGATCACCTCGGGGGAGTTGTCGCGCCGCCAAGCCTCGTTGCGCTCCGTGGCATCGACCGCGTAGGCCTTCATCGCCTTGCGGTATCCTTGGACGAACTTCCGGACGATCTTGCGACGTCGCTTGCGTTTCAGGCCGCCCACTTCCTGGGCCTCAATCCAGAAGCCGACGATGCCGCGTTTGATCTCCCAGGTGAAGGGCGCGTAGATCGTTTCGTCGAAATCGTTGACGCCGAAGATGGGCGCGCCGTTGCGATCGGGCATGATGCCGAAATACTCCGGATGCACGTCGCCCAACGCCGGCACGGTCGGCATGTGCCCGTCCTCGCCGACCATGTCGCGGTAGAACAGCAGCGCGGTGCCGCGGAAGAAAGAGAACAGGCTGTCGGCCAGCTTGTCGAACTTGTCCTGCGTGCCGCTGGCCCTGTGCTTGATGCGCGTCTTGTGATCCTCGCGGATGGTGGTGCGCACGTGGAGGCGCCGGTCATCACCTGTCTGGAGCTTGGGCGGGACGGAAGCGCCATGTTGAGCAATCCTCTTGGCGAGTTCGGCGTATCGGTCGACCTGAGAAGCGGCCTTCCGGGCCCCTTGGGTCCGCAACGTCCTTTGAGCCATCGCTCCGCCTCCTCAAAGGGCCGAGTTGGCCTGCACCTTCTGCGAGGCGCACCCCATTCTACAGATATAGGCTCGTTAATGATCAGAACCGTTCGTTATCGCCGTAGTCAAAAACGTATGAGTTTTGTTTTCCCTTGTAACAAAGTTGGGTGCGGTTCGGCCACCAGCGCCGAACCGCACGATGCTCAGGCCGAAGCAGTCGATGGGAAGGCCAAGACGTTCTCATCCTCTGAGTCAGAGGTATCCCCAGGCTCATGCTCCTGGGTTAGTTGCATGAGGGGCGCGATTACTGAACGATCCCAGAGTGCATTCAATCTCTTGTCGAGGGTTTCCTTGAGGTCCGGGCGGGTGTCGCCGAACCAGGTGCGCAGGTGCTCTTCTATCCGGTTCTTGAACCCCGGCCCCCTGCCCCACTCCGAGGCGCAGTCGTTCCAGACGGGATCTTGGGTCAACGGCTCGCGGTAAATCTCCATGGCGATCCGCTGCGCGCCGTCGAGGAAGTTGCGCCGCGAGGCCTCGGCCACCGCGCCAATCTGGTCCACCGAGTGCTTGGCCAGCACCAGGTCTTCGTCGGCCTTGAGCTCATTCACATGGCCCTCGATCTTGGCGAACCAGTCCCGCGACCGCAGCCGCGCATCGCGCGCCGCGCCGACGCCGATCTGGTGGACGATGTTGAGACCGTAATACTCGCCGTTCCGCCGCGTCGCGGCCCACAGGGTCGAGGCGTAGCGGACCCCGTGCACCGTGCTCAGAACCTCCTCGTAAGCGTGCCGCTCCCGTGCCCCGAGCTTTCCGTTCCCTCGAAGAAACGTGTTGAGCCGCCGGGCGACCTCCTCGATCGCCGCCGTGACCGCGTGCTTCTCGTGGTTCTCGATGATCTCAGTTGCTGCGTCGCACAGATCGAATAGCCGCTCGGACACCGTCTCGCGCATCCGCGAGAGCTGCCCGAACAGATCGGCGCGCACCTGAGCCGCCGTGTCGCTCTCCACGTTGAAGAAGAACACCGGCACGTCGCTCAAGTCTTGGCTGTTGAGCTTGTTGGTGACCTCCTCGCCCTTGAGCGCGTGGCCCTCTTCTTCGTTAAGGACGCGCTCGCCAGTATCCGAGTTGACCTCCAACGCCTCGCCCGAGCGCGGCAAGGACAGGATCGCGATCTTGCCGGTGTCGAACCGCTCCGAGAAGGTCTGCTTCATGTGCTGAAGCAGCGCTTGGGACGTGGTGTCCGGGGCGCTCTCGAACCGGCAGCACAGCACCACGGCCGTGCGCGGGTCCTTCAGCCGGTGATCCAAATCCTCACGAACCGCCACGTCCTCGACGCCCTTGGTGTCGACGACGGTGATTTCGAATTCGCCGAAGCTCTTGCCGAAATCCGGAACGATCAGGCCGATGCTCCGGGGCATCGGCACGTCGCTCATCCGGCCGTTGTTCACCGCCCGGAAGGTCTCGCGCATCCACTCCGACGGGTGCTTGCGGGTGCCGCTCTCGTACCAGATTTCTGTGGTGGTCCGTTCGTCGAGCTTCATCGCCCCCAGCACCCGCGCCCGGAACTCGTCCTCGGCCTGGCAGTCCGCGATCACCTCGTGGATCGGATCGGTGTAGTGCGGCTTGCCGTCGACCATGGTCCGCTTGCGCACCAGCCTCGACATGTTCCGGATCGCCCGCTCGACCTCGCGGCTCACCTGCGGGGTCTCCGCCTGATCCCCCTCCTTCCGGTGCGCCATGGCCCATTTCGCGGCGCAGAAATCGGCCACCAGATCGGTCAGGTCAGCCGCGTCCATCGCCGTCACCGATAGGCCGAACTCCGGACCGCTTTTGATATGGACCTCGCAGATCGTCGTGCCGCCGGCCCCGGTTTCCAAAACCGGCCGGTTGATGTTGCGATCCTCGGCCTTCGCCGGGACCAGCAGGTCGAAGATAAAGCTGATTGCTGTCGATTTGCCGACGCCGATATCGCCGATGAAGGCGACGTTGTGCTTGAGCCGGGTCAGGAAGCTCGACGCCCGCAGCAGATCGCCCTTCCGACGCTCTAGCTGACGGCGCAGCGGCCAAGGCTGCTCTTCGTCGCCAAGAAAAGCCTCGATCTTCTCAAGGGTCTCTTCGGCGATCTCAACCGACGCCCGCTCCGGGTTCCAGTAAGATGGCGGCTCGATGAACCGCCACTCGCGTTCCATGAACCTCAGAAAACCGCCGGCTTCCTCCGAGCCGAGCGCCGACAGAGCCCCAAGCGCGCGCCTGATCTCATCAGGCGCGACCACCTCACCCTTTTCCATCCGCGACAGGCGGCTTTGATCGACCCCCGCCTTCTTCGCCACGTCCGATTGCGTCGCGCCTAGGGCGCTTCGCAGGCGAGCCACCGCGCCCGCCGTTCTCGTAATTTGCATGTCCATCACCGCATCCTCCGCTTGTCAGCATAGCTCTCGCATACTTTCTACATAAATGTTGCGCGTATGCAAGAACAAGGGTGTGACTGAAAATCTCGGATAGATAAGGCGCATTACGCCGGAATTCGGCTCTAGGCGGCGCGAGCGTCGCCGCGCTTACCTAGACAGCTATCCGCCACAAACGGTCGTTTCCGAGAGAAGGGAGCCGCCGGCCACCCGGAGGCCGCGATCCTCACCTTCGGGTGTCGCGAAACAGCAGGGTGGAGGCGAGTTTCGAGAGGTCTCCCCCATGCTCGTCGGCTACGCCCGCGTCTCCACCCAGGATCAGCGCCCCGCCCTGCAGCTAGATGCCCTCGAGGCGGCGGGCCGCGAGCGGGTGTTCACCCAGAAGGCCTCCGGCGCGCAGCGCGAGCGGCCCCAGCTCGCGGCCACCCTCGAGTACATGCGCCGGGGCGATACCCTCGTGGTCTGGAAGCTCGACCCCCTCGCCCGCTCGGTGCGCCAGCTGATCGAGACCGTGGAAGGGCTCGAGGCCCGGGGCGTGGGCTTCCGCTCGCTCACCGAAAGCATCGACACCACCACCCCGGGCGGGCGGCTCGTGCTCCACGTGTTCAGGGCGCTGGCCGAGTTCGAGCGCTCTGTCATCCGCGAGCGCACCCGGGCGGGGCTCGAGGCGGCGCGGGCGAGGGGCCGCGTGGGCGGGCGGCCGCGATCCTTGAGCGACGAGGACCTGCGGATGGCCCGCGACCTCCTGCGCGACCCCGATCTCACCGTGGCCGCGGTGGCCCGCCAGCTCGGCGTGTCCCTCGCCACGCTCTACCGGCATATACCGGGGGGGGCGGAGCACCTTGGATGCGCGCAGTGGTGCGGCACCATAGTTCCGGGAAGCGCACCCCAACGCAGCACCGCGGTGAAACGCAAGCCCCGTCGCGTTAGGATTGTCGGAAGACTTTCGCAACGCTAACGGGGGTGCACCTAGAACCTATCGCAACGCCTCTGCCACGCTACGGCTACGCCAGAGTCAGCCCGACCGACAAAGACCTTACCATGCAGCGCGAGGCACTGGAGGCTGTGGGCTGCGTCGTGATCCGCGAGGAGAAGGCGTCGGGGTCAAACCGACAAGGTCGCGCGGAGCTACGCACGGTGCTCGACTTCGTGACCGAAGGCGACGAGCTGGTCGTCACGCGCGTAGACCGGCTCTCACGGAGCATTGAAGACCTCCAAGACGTAGTGCGCGAGCTGAAGGCCAAGGGTCCTGCACTACGGGCCGCCGAGCAACCGATCGACACCTCGACTGCTGCGGGCAAGGCGTTTTTCGACATGCTGGAAGTGTTCGCGGAGTTCGAAACCAACCTGCGCCGGGAGCGGCAGATGGAAGGGATCGCGAAAGCCAAGGCGAAGGGCGTGTACAAGGGACGCAAACCTTTTGTAGACCCGACGAAAGTCCGCGGGATGCGCGACAGTGGTATGCGGCCAAGTCAGATCGCGCGGGAGCTGAAAGTGGCAAGGACGACCGTGTGGCGAGCACTCGCCAAGACCGAAGCATGAAGGCGCGTGGATCATCGTCGACAGCCTCGGCAGCGCTCATCAGATCGAAGAAGCGCGTGGCCGATCATGGCGAGGTGTTTACGCCGCCTTGGCTGGCCGAGCAGATGCTCGATCTCGTTGCGGGGGAGACGGAGCGGATCGATTCACGTTTTCTGGAACCGGCCTGTGGGAGCGGAAACTTCCTCGTACCGGTCCTTCAGCGTAAGCTGGCTGCTGTCGAAGCGAAGTTCAGTCGATCTGCGTTTGAGAAATGTCACTACGCGCTGCTTGGCTTGATGTGTTGCTACGGGATCGAGCTGCTGGAGGACAACATCGCCGAGTGTCGGGCGAACATGCTGGAGGTGTTCGCGAGCTACCTCGTGCTCGCCCCGACGGACGACCTGTATCGCGCCGCGTTCTTCGTGCTCTCCCTGAACCTCGTCCACGGCGATGCGATGACGATGAAGGGTGTCGACGGCGAACCGATCGAGGTCGTGGAATGGGGGTATCTCGGCCGTGGTAAGTTCCAGCGGCGTGACTTCCGTCTCGATGTGCTAACGAGCATGGCCGGCCTCTCGGCGGAGGGATCGCTGTTCTCCCAGCTTGGCAAGCACGAAGTTTTCAAGCCTTTGAAGACATATCCACCTATGACCGTCCGCGATCTCGCCGGGGGTAATCGGAGTAGCGCGCTCGGAAAAGCTATATGACCGAACAAGCTGGGTTCACGCTGCGCGGGGCCAACCCGGACGTCTTGTCCTGCATCGCCAACCTTTCCAACGACGAGGTCTTCACACCGCCCGAGTTCGCCAATCGGATGCTCGACACGCTGGCGGAGGCTTGGGCTGCGGGCAACGAAGGGGCGAATATCTGGGCTGACAGCTCGGTCCGGTTCCTGGATCCGTTCACCAAGTCGGGGGTGTTCCTCCGCGAGATCACGAAGCGGCTCCAGGACGGTCTGAAAGATGAGATCCCCGATCTACAGCAGCGTGTCGATCACATCCTGACCAAGCAGGTGTTCGGTATCGGGATTACACAGTTGACCGCCCTTCTCGCGCGCCGGAGCCTCTACTGCTCCAAGCACGCCAGCGGCGAGCATTCGATTGCCAACGGCTTTTCGGACGATGCCGGCAACATCTGGTTCGAGCGCGCCGAGCACACTTGGGTCAACGACAAGTGCAAGTACTGCGGTGCCAGCAAGGGAACGCTCGACCGCGGCGAGGAGGCCGAGACCCATGCCTATACCTTCATCCACACCGACGACATCAAGGCCCGGGTCGCCGAGATGTTTGGAAACGATATGCAGTTCGACGTGATTATTGGGAACCCGCCATATCAACTTGCTGACGCGAGTAAATCAGCAAGTGCTACTCCAATATACCATAAGTTCGTTCAACAAGCACAGTCTCTTGACCCGGCATATCTCGTGATGGTCACGCCGTCACGATGGTTTGTAGGAGGGAAAGGCTTGGACGAGTTTCGGAAGAAAATGCTTTCAGATCGAAGACTGAGAAAGATTGTCGACTATATTGTCGAGCGGGACGCATTCCCAAGTGTTAACTTAAATGGTGGAGTCAGCTACTTTCTCTGGGACAGGGACAGCAAGGGAGACTGTGATGTTTTGACAATTGAGCGAGGAGGTGTCGAGAGGCCATCCGTCTCTCGCCCATTGGATGAGTTCGATGTCTTCGTTAGAAGAAACGAGGCGGTGTCGATACTCCGCAAAGTTTGTGCGTTTGGGGAGGGAAGCTTCGGACAGCATGTCTCCGCTCGTAAACCATTTGGACTTCCAACAAACTTTTACGGAGCAAGGGGAAAGTCTGCGACAAAGTCGATAAAGCTACATTCCTCAGGTAAAATCACTTGGGTTTCTCGATCAGAAATTCCTGCGAGAAAAGACTGGATCAATTGCTGGAAGGTTTTTGTGGGGAGGGCAACAGATGGTAATGAAACCTACCCTCTACCCATTTGGGACAAGCGCGGTCCTATAATTGCAGGCCCAGGAGAAGCTTGTACGGAAACGTATCTAGTTGCGTCCACTCATGACAGTAAAAAGTCCGCCATAGCATCAGCCAATTATATGCGCACGAAGTTCTTTCGTTTCCTTGTTTCTCTGAGAAAAATCACTCAAGACAACAAGGCAGATGTTTTTACTTTTGTGCCGGACATTGCTGAGCAAGAGGATTGGAATGATGACAAGTTGTTCAAGCGGTACGGTCTGACCACTGAAGAGACGGATTTTATTGATGAGATGATACGGACGATGGAGTTTTCAGGATGAGTAGGTCCGTTGACGACATCCTCGCACCCAAGCCCGAGGCCCGACTTCGGATCTACGCTTGGACCCCGAACGACCCACCGCTAGCCTACGAGGGGCTGATCAAGGTCGGTCAGACGACCAAGACGGACGTCAACGACCGCATCCGTGAATCCCAAGGTCAGATGCAGCAGGCCTACACGCTTCATGTGGACGGCCCCGCCGAGCGCGAAGACGGCACGACGTTCCGCGACGACGATGTGCGGCGGCGAATGGTAGAGAAGGGCTTCGACAACGTCGTAGTCGGTAGCGCGCGCGAATGGATGCGCGCGAAACCGGACGACGTGAAGACCGCGATCGCCGAGTTGCGGAGCGGCTTGCGCCTGAGCGGCACGCACCACGAAACTTTTCGAATGCGCGACGAGCAAGCGCGCGCCGTCGAGCAGACCTATAACTACTATCAGTCCCGCTGGGAGCAGGACGCCGATGCCGTCCCGCGCTTCTTATGGAACGCAAAGATGCGGTTCGGGAAGACTTTCACCGCCTACCAGCTCGCCAAGAGGATGGGTGCAAAGCGCGTCCTCGTCGTGACCTTCAAGCCTGCCGTCGAGGATGCCTGGCGGACGGACCTGGAAGCCCATGTCGACTTCGACGGCTGGCAGTACCTCTCCCGCAGCTCCGGGCGCGATCCGACCCAAATTGAAGCGGATAGGCCCGTCGTCTACTTCGGCTCGTTCCAAGACCTCCTCGGTCGTGAGGCGACCGGCGCCATCAAGGCTAGGAACGAGTGGCTTCACACGATCAACTGGGACCTCGTCGTCTTCGACGAGTACCATTTCGGCGCTTGGCGCGAGACAGCCAAGGAGCTGTTCGAGGGCGAGGACGACCTGGTCGCTAAGAGGGAGGAGAAGGCCGAGTACGGCGACGGGCTAAGCCAGGTGAACGAGGATATCGGCGAGCTGTCCGAGAGTGAGGCCGAATTCCTGCCCATCACCACGCGCGCCTACCTCTACCTCTCCGGCACACCGTTCAAGGCGCTGGCGACCGGCGAGTTCATTGAAGAGCAGATCTTCAACTGGACTTACACCGACGAGCAGCGGGCCAAGGAAGCGTTCGCGGCCAGCCATCCAGGCGAGCGCAACCCCTACGGCGCGCTGCCGCAGATGCGTTTGCTAACCTACCAGATGCCGGACGAACTGCTGGCCGTCGCCAGCGCAGGGGAGTTCGACGAGTTCGACCTTAATGCGTTCTTCGCTGCTTCCGGCACGGGCGAGGAAGCGTCGTTCGAGCAGAAGGACGACGTCCAAAAGTGGCTCGACATCATTCGCGGTCAGAACGTGCCGCAGTCGGTCGCTAGCTTGAAGACCGGGACGCGGCCGCCCTTCCCTTACTCGGACGTTCGCCTACTCCCGTACCTTCAGCATTCCTTCTGGTTCCTTCCCAACGTCGCTGCGTGCCACGCAATGGCCAACCTCCTGGCGGAACGCCAGAACACATTCTGGCACGACTACGAGGTGATCGTCGCAGCCGGTGCCGAGGCAGGAGTGGGTCTGGAAGCGCTGCCGCCGGTCCGCAAAGCGATCGGTGCCGGGTTCGAGACGAAGAGCATCACTCTCTCCTGTGGGAAGCTGACGACTGGCGTGACCGTGGCGCAGTGGTCCTCGATCCTGATGTTGCGAAACCTAAAGTCGCCGGAGACCTACTTTCAGGCGGCTTTCCGGGTGCAGTCCCCATGGTCAATCAAAAACCCCAATGGCGACGACCCGAACGCAGAAGAGATCCTTAAGCCGATATGCTTCGTCTTCGACTTCGCGCCGACGCGGGCGCTGCGGCAGCTATCTGAGTACGGCATCGGCCTCTCACCAAGCGATCCGAACCCGGAGAATGCCGTGCGCGAACTGGTCTCGTTCCTGCCAGTGCTGGCCTATGACGGGGCCAACATGACGCAGATCGATGCCGGCGGCATCCTCGACATCGCCATGGCCGGTACGTCGGCCACGCTGCTCGCCCGCAAGTGGGAGTCGGCGCTGTTGGTGAACGTCGACAACGACACCCTACGCCGCGTGTTCGACAACGAGGAGGCTATGGCGGCCGTCGAGCGTATCGAGGGGTGGCGGGCCCTGGGCGACAACGTCATCGAGACGATTATTAGCAAGAGCGAGAAGGTCAAAGATCTCAAAAAGAAGGCGAAGGACGGATCCCTCAGCGCTAGGGAGAAGAAGGAGCTGACGGCGGAGGAGAAAGAGTACAAGTCGAAGCGCAAGCTCGTCCAGGAGAAGCTGGTCAAGTTCGCCACCCGCATCCCGGCCTTCATGTACCTGACCGACTTCCGCGAGAACACGCTTCAGGACGTCATTACGAAGCTGGAGCCAGACCTGTTCAGGACTGTCACGGGGCTATCCGTCGCGGACTTCCATCTGCTCGTGCGCTTGAAGGTGTTCAATACGGAGCGCATGAACGAGGCCGTCTTCGCCTTCCGGCGCTACGAGGACGCCTCGCTGCGCTATACGGGCATCGAGAGCCACGAAGGGCTATCGCATTACGGGCTCTACGACACGGTTGTGGATCGGCCTGCGGCAGAAACTGAAATCCGGGCGGCAGAATAATGGAAGCCCGCAACCGCACGATTGAGGAGCGGTTCGGCTGGATCGTGGAGGGCGTCGGGAAGGCTTCGAGAAAGGCCAGAAACCAGTCGCTGCGAGAATTGCCGCGGAACCGCTCGGCCTCGGGAAGATAAAGCGGCAGGTAATGGGTAAGCAACCGATGCCACAGCTCGGTCTTCGCCCGGAAGCCCATGGGAGAACGGCTACAACGAGTCGTTCAACGGCAAGCTGCGTGACGAGCTGCTGAATCGGGAGGTGTTCTACACCCTTGCCTAGGCCCGCATCCTGATCGGCGCGTGGCGCCGTACCCACAACACCGTGCGCCCCCGCTTGGCGCTCGGATACCGGCCACCGGCGCCAAAAACACTTGCTCCATCAAAAGCTGAAGCGCCATGAGTGCCATCCGGCTCCGCTGCGCTCCGCATCCCGTCACCTATGGCGCAGGAGGGCCTCATGACCTAACATTGCAACCGGACCACCTAATGGGGGCCAGTGACGAGTGGCGAGATGATGGATGAAACGTCGACCATGATCCCGACCATTTGGCTCCGTTCCTTCTTTGGGTTTGATCCGGCAGAGGACGGCTACTGCGGCTGGACGAAGGAGGCCGCGCGCCAGAACATGCTGGGCAAGGCCTCCCCCGGCGACCTGTTCCTAATTTACGGGACCGATACTACCGACACCCGTCCGGACCAACGCCGCCAAGCGCTCGGCCTGCTGCAAGTCGACCCCATCGCGATCATGGACCGCGACAAGTGCTCTCCTCAGGCGCTGCACCGCAAGGCCGAGCATGGCTGGGCCGAGAAGTGGACCTTCGCGATCCCCGTTCGGCGTGCTTGGCGGATCGATCGCCAGATCGACATACGCTACGTCGCCCCTGAAACGTACCGGCCCGAACGGGCTCGTGCGATCGCCGCTTGGAGCGAGCCGCTGGCTTCTGCCGACGTCGACCGTCTTCTCCAGTTACCAGTAACCGAGCTCCCTGTTTGGGGCGAACCGCCCCTCCCCGCCACCGCGCTGAACGATGCACCGCTGCGCGAGCACTTCATCCCCTCGCGCGGCGTTCCGCTAGCTTTCGGATCGGTCTCGTCGGATCGGCGGGATGGGGAGCATAGGCTCTACGTCGCAACCTTTGATGGCGATGCGCGCATGCTGCTCGGCCCCCGTGCCGGGCTGAAGCACGACGCCGTTCTGGTGAAGGTCGGCATGACCAACGACCCCAAGCGGCGCTTGACGGAACTGAACGCCGGCTTCCCGCCATCGGCGACCGCACGATGGAAGATAGAGGTCACCTCGGCCCCCTACCCCGACGGCGCGTCCGCCCTCAATGCGGAGACGGACCTGAAGGCGCGTTTGGCGAAGCGTGAGACTTCCCAAGGCGGCGAGTTCTTCACAGGTAAGCAGGACGACGTACTCGCCGTCTTCTATGGCGTGCCCGGCGTCGCGCGGTCGACGATCACGGTCTGATGGTCTCCATCAACTCGTCCGTCGCACAACTAGCCATCTGTCGCACATACCGGCGTTTTCGGACACATGGCTACGGTCGACTTCGGGTACTCGAGAAAGGGGGCCGATCATCCAGCCTCCAAAGACGACGACCTGCCGTCGCGCGTGACTGCGTACGCGTCGAAGGTGATTTCCGGCAGGACAGTTTCCCAAGCGTCGCGCCGGATCGCATCCTGGTACTGTGCCTCGTTGTCGACTTTGCGCCATCGCACGATGGCGCCGACGGTGGCTTGGGCGATCCCCGCGCCCTCGGGCGGTACCCAGATCCGGGCCATGCGGCCGAGCAGCCGACCCTTCGCATCGAGGATCTGCCAGCGATCGTCGCGATGCTGCAGCCGGAGCGCATCGCCGATGCGGGCTTCCGTCACGGCGGCGTGGAGCGGATGGCCATCACGCAGTCGACCTGCATAGGACAGATCGACCGCCCTCAGTGCGGGCATCTGGTAGGTTCGCTCGGCCGTCGCCGGCTCTGCCGTCTCAGTCGCCGCTTTCCGAGGTAGCAGTCCCTCCACCCCGTCGAGGAACCTATGCGGCCCCGAGGTGGTCGCTGCGAGCGTCCGGCGCGCGCGGGTCATCGCGACGTAGAACAGGCGGCGGGGGGCGTCGGCGTCCTCGCTCTTCGACGTCTTGTGCCAACCGCCGTCGAGCACAACGACGTGGTCGAACTGGAGGCCCTTGGCTCGGTGGGCGGTGGTGAGTAGCAGGCCGCGCTGCTCGCCGCGTGTGTCGCGGGCCCATTCGGCGAGCCACTCAACCACGTCCGGGGCTGGCATGGCAGCCGTGCCCAGTTCGCGGGCGAGGTCCGCAATGCCCTCGGCCAGAAGGTCGATCCAGCGGCTGGGCGGCTGCGCATTCAGCCGGTCGAGCAGGTCCTGCACGGTCAGCATCGCGCCCCGGTCCTTTCGCAGCTCCTCGACCAACGCCTGCGTCTCGCGCAGACGCCAGACGGGCGGCAGCTCCTCGTTGGCCATCTCCACCTTGATGCCCAGCGTCTCCGCGTGGGCGCGGGCCGGGGCCAAGCGCTTCCACTCGCGCGCGATGATCGCGCAACGGTCCCAGCGGAAGTCGGGGTCGAGCCGCGACAGGCGCACCAGTTCCTCCACCGCGGCGACAGCGTGGGCGGTGGCGTCCGGCGGACAGTCGAGCCGCTGCACGCGGCCCTGGCCCACCGGATCGACCTCAGCCATGGCCCCACCGGGCGGGTCCTTCGCGCGGGCCGCGTTCACGGTGATCGCGTGGTCGACCTTCATGCGTCCCGGCGCGCCCGCGATCACAGCGTTGGACGCAGCCACGATGGCGCCGGTCGAGCGGTAGTTTTCGACGAGGAAGGACGGCCGCGCGCGGTAGTCCGCCTCGAAGCGGCGGATGTAATCGACCGAGGCGCCTGCGAAGGCGTAGATGTTCTGGTCGTCGTCGCCCACGGCGAAGAGGCTCAGCTTGCGGTCCGGGTCCTCCAGGGAGCGGCCAGCGACGGCGGCGATGAGCGCGTATTCCTCGGGCCCGATGTCTTGGTACTCGTCCACCAAAATCCAGCGGTAGCCCTCCATCAGCGCGTCGCGCTGCGCCTCGGCCTCAGTGCGGCTCAACCCCTCGCCTTCGAGCAAGTGCACCGCGTCCATCACGACCTTGTCGAAGTCGCCCGTCTCCGCCCCCTCACCCGCGAAGCTCGCACCGACAAGCCGCATGGCGAGCGAATGACAGGTCGAGACCGTCACGCCGCGGGCGTCGTCGCCGATCAGATGGCGGAGGCGGGCGCGGATCTCGGCCGCCGCGTGGCGGTTATAGCTAAGCACGAGGATGCCGCGCGGGTCCTCGCGGCGCACGCGCAGCAGGTAGGCGATGCGGTGGACCAGCACACGCGTCTTACCGGAGCCGGGGCCGGCCAGGACCAGCACGTTGGTCTGCTCGCGATCGTCTGCGACGATCTCCTGCTGGATGCGGTTGCCCAACGCTTCAACGATTGTCTTGTAGGACGCGCTGGTCGTACGCCGCCGCAGCTCCGGACCGCGGCCAGGCAGCCAGTGCTTGAGGAAGGCGTCGCGCTCCATCGCGAAATAGTCGGCCGACAGCCGCGCCGCCTCGCCCATGTCGCCCAGCCCCCGCTCCGCATAGGCGGCCATGACATGGGTCTGGATGGTCTGCTCCTCGTAGTGCTCCTCTAGGGGGCGGAAGTGCTCCTGGGTGAAGCCTTGGCGGCGGGTCTCGGGGTTGACGTGGACGGTGATTGCGGGCCGGAAGACCGTGAGTCCCTTGCCCAACGTCACGACGCCCTGCTCGTGCAGCCAGAGCAGGGTGCGGCCCATCAGCTTTCCTAAGTCGCGCACGCCAGAGGCCTTCAGCAGCGCATCCCCGTTCAGCGCAGCAAGCATGTCGCCGTAGGTCGTCTCGACTTGAAGGTCCTTGCCCCGCGCGCCCTGGTCGAGCTTGCCCGTCAGGTGCGCCAGAAGAAGCTCCGCCGCCTGGCGGCGCAGCGCGGCGGTCCGCTCGAGCACGTCCCAGGAACGCAGCAGATGCACGCTCAGCACGTTGCGCGACGCCTTTCGCAGGCGCAGGTTACCGGTGCCCCCGTCCTCGTCGCGCCCATCGCGGACCATACCGCGTAGGAGTTTTTCGATCACGTCGGGGCGTGCACCCACATGGCCTCCGTCCCGCAGCTGCTGGCAGGCCTCAGCCAGATGCAGCGGTAGGCCCTCCGTCCCCGCATCCGGCGCCGCCTCGCGCATGGCGGTGAGCAGCGCCATCTCCAGAGCCGAAGCGGCACCGAGGCGGACGATCGAGCGGTCCTCCACGGCGACATGCACGAAGACCGTCACGGCCATGTCGTTGCGCGCTAGCCCCAGCGTCTCCAAGTCCGACATCGCCTTCGCGAGTTTGCTTGGCGTCAGCCCGCTCGCGCCGCTCAGCTCGTCGGTGCTGACACCTTGGTCGGGCGGCGCATTCATCAAGTGGCGCACGATGCCGAGCAGCGCCTTGCGCCGCGCCCCCGTCAGCCCGGCCGCGCCGAGCGACCGTTCCGCTTCCTCGATGGAACGGACGAGCAGCGAGGAGGGGAAGACCTGGACGCGATTCTCCTCACGAGAGACGAGCTTCGCCTCCTCCAGCCAGGAGACGGCTGTTTTGACCCGCGTGTCGTCGGTCGCCTCATCACGCACGAACTCCCGGTCAGTCTCGGCGCGGACGATCTCGCCGGAGGTGGCCACGACCGTGCCGGAGCGCCGGGTCCGGTCGTCGATGCCCCTGAGCGCCCGCAGGATCGCACCGATCTCGTGGCGCGCTAGACGCGAACGGGCGGTAAGCGAGAACTGCCGCTCCACGTCGTCCCTGGAGTAGAGCAACACGCAATTGGCGGGATCGCGGTCACGCCCTGCCCGGCCCGCCTCCTGGAGGTAGTTCTCCAGCGAGCCCGGGATGTCGGCATGGACCACCAGCCGCACGTCCGGCTTGTCGACCCCCATCCCGAAGGCGTTCGTCGCCGCGATCACGCGCAGCTCGCCTACGCGGAATGCCTCCTGCACCTGGGTCTTCTCCTCCGGCGTCATCCCCGCGTGGAAGTGCGCCGCCGCCATTCCGCGCTCAGTGAGGAAGGCCGCGACCCGCTCCGTCTCGCCGCGGGTGGAGCAGTAGACCACGGCACCCGAGGCCCCCTCGGCGGGCAGCCCCGCCTCGACGGCGTCGAGGATGTCGGCAAGCTTCGTCGCCTTCCCCGTCTCGCGCACGTCGAAACTGAGATTCGTCCGGCTTGCTCCACCATCGAGCAGCGTCAGGTCTACGCCCAGCCGGCTCTGGAAGTGATCGCGGATGTCGCGGATCACATCGGGCTTCGCTGTGGCCGTCAGGCAGATCACCGGCGCGGGGTTCTCGTCGCCCGAGAACTCGCGGATGAAGCGGCCGACATAGCGGTAATCGGGCCGGAAGTCGTGACCCCACTTCGATACGCAATGCGCCTCGTCCAGCACCCAGAGCCCGACCTCGCGCTGCTTGAGCACCGAGCGGACGGAAACCGAGCGCAGCTGCTCCGGCGAGATGATCAGCATCGCCGCCTCGCCCAGCCGCACGCGGTCTAGCGCCTCCTGCCGTTCCGGCATGGACAGCATCCCGTTGACGGTGACGGCCGAGCTGATGCCCGCCCGTTCCATCCCCGCGACCTGGTCGGCCATCAGCGCGACCAGTGGCGAGATCACCACCGTCAGCGCGCCGGTCCGGTCGAACTTCGAGAGCGCGGGAATCTGGTAGCAGACGGACTTGCCTGTCCCCGTCGGAAGGATCCCAAGAAGGCTGCGCCCCCTGAGCCCGTCATCGACAATCCGCTCCTGCAACGGTCGGCCGGTCTCATCCGCGGGCTCCGGGCGGAAGGCGGGAAAGCCGAACCAGCGGGAGAGCGCCGCGACGGGGTTGGCAGTCTCCCGGCACCAGGCGCAGGCGGGGTCGCTGCAGGAGGTGTCGCGCAACTGGCGGACCAATCGCGCCGCCTCCGGGAACTGCATCCGCACCCACGGCGGCATGACCGAGTCCCCGCCCGCGACCCGGATCCAGGACAGCGCATAAGCGAGCGGCCAGCCGCGCTCGGTGTCCTCCATCTGGGAACCGACCGACGTTACAACCGGCATGCAGGCCCGGCCGACCAGAAGACGCTCAACGGCATCGGCCGCGGCGGCGATGGATGGGCGTGCGGCGCCCCGAACTTCGCGGAACACCGCATCGAAGCCCCCTGCCCGATCGCCAAGCGTACAAAGGAAATGGTAGGCCGCGACCGCGTCCGGATCCTCGGCGGCCATAGCCCGCAACGCCTCGATCTGGTTCTCAAGCACCTCGAAGACCAGCCGCGCGTCGCGCTCCGGGTCGTTGACGGCGCCCGAAAGGAGCCGCCCATCCTGATAGTGCTTCACCAACCGGTGGTAGGGATTGCGCGGGAAGGCCAGCGGGTTGAGCCACAGCGTGTCGATCGGCGCGTCGGCCAGTGCGTATAGCCGCGGCCGCGCGGCGGTCAGGTGCGCGAGGTCGTGCCGCAGAACGTTGTGGCCGATCAGATGTGCGGCCGTGGCGGCTTGCTCCTCCAGCCGGTCCAGTGCCTCATCGAGGCGCCCGCGCCGCGAGACCAGAGCGGGTGCGTCACCGCCTCCGACAGCCGCGAGCGCGAAGACCTGCGCCGTCGAGGGATCGACTTCGAGATCGACCGATAAGCACCGGCCGAGCAACCCTGTTTCACTGGCCTGGTAATGGTCGACCCCGTCCATATGCATGACAGTGCACCGAACATCGATCCGAGACAAAACCGCGTTGGTCCCGTGGAATGTTGAAGGCCGGCCATTGGGCCGATTTGCCTATCACGCGCGCTATGCGCGAAACGTTCTATCCCAGTTCGGGAAGCCCATTCGGCGGGCAATGCCCAGGTGATCCAAGCCTACCTGATTATGAATGTTTTGTTCGGACTGCCGCTGCGCCTGGCGACGGGCTTCGCGGCGAGCCTACTGAAGCTGGCGGGGCTCGACTGGCCGGTGCCGGACTTCTCGACGCTCTGCCGGCGGCAGAAGAAGTTGGCATTGCAACTGCCCTACCGGGGCTCGGGCGGGCCGCTGCACCTGCTTGTGGACAGCACGGGCATCAAGGTCCGGGGCGAGGGCGAGGGCGAGGGCGAATGGCACGCCGCAGGCATGTTGGAGTTGAGCGGCGCGTCTGGCGCAAGGTTCACCTCGCTATCGATGAGCCGACCTCAGAATTCGAGCGGGGGAGATCACTGGGAGCGACGCCGTTGGCGCGCCCATGCTGCTGAGCCTGCTCGATCAGATCCCCGAAAGCGAGCCGATCGCACCCGTCACCGCCGACGGAGCCCATGAGGGTCGCGCTTGCTGCGATGCCATCGCGGATCGGGGCGCTGACTCGATCATCCCACCGGGCCGCAATGCCAAACCATGTAAGAGGACAACCCCAGGGCGGAGGCGAGGAACGAGGCCCTGCGTGCCATCAAGCGTCTCGGTCGGACGATCTGGCGCCGCTGGGGTGGCTGCCGCAGCCGAAGTCGCGTCGAAACCAAGATGAGCTACGTCAAGCATCTGGGGAAGAGGCTCGCTGCCCGCGATTTCGACCGTCAGACCGCCGAGCTCCAGATCCGCATCGCCATTCCTAACCGCTTCACTGCCCTGGGCATCGCCGCCACGCAGCCGGTCGACTGACATCAGGCGGGGAGAGGGGATCACCGGCATTCAAACGCTTCGTACAACAGCGCCTATCACAACAAGAGAGGGCGCGACGCATACTGCCTTACCGGGATTCGAGCAGGTGGATGGAAAGGTGGATGGGATCTGACGAACAGTCACAATTATCAGTACTTACATGGGCTTAGACTGATAAGGCGGTGCCGCTGAAGGGACTCGAACCCCCGACCCCATCATTACGAATGACGTGCTCTACCAGCTGAGCTACAGCGGCCCGCGCGGGCGCTCTAGCAGAGGGTCCGGAGGCGTTCCAGCCCCAATCCGGCAGGACGCGTGGCAGGCGGCGCGGGCCGCCCGCCGCCGCTCACATGCGCGCGGTGCCGGCCGTGGTCGGGGTCTCGTCCTGCGGCGCGGGGGGGCTGTCTCCCGCGGGCAGGGTGTCGAAGCCGTCCGCGGTGGCGTGGGTCGTCGAGGCGGGGGTCGAAGTGCCGTGGACCTCGCGGCTCGACGCGGGCTGGGCCTCGGGGGCCACGAGGGGCGTGACGTCGTGCGGCGCGTGATCCTCGCGCAGGGCCGGCACGCCGGGCTCCGACGCAGGACCGTCCACCAGGAGGGGCAGCACGTCGGTCGGCAGGGCCGAGACCGAGGCCTCGGCGCGGCGCGGCTCGGTCCAGTCGAGCGTGTCGAACGCCTCGCAGGAGGTGCAGACCGGCACCCAGTCGCCGTGCACCGTGCCGCAGTTCGTGCAGACCCACTGCGGCCCGCGCGAGGCGCCCAGGGCCTTGGCGAGCCAGCCCCGCACCACGGCCTCGGAGGCGCCCTCGCCCCGCTCCACGGCGGCCATCAGGGACAGCGAGCGCGCGGTGGGGTGCGTCTCGGGCAGGCGGCCCAGGGCGCGGCGGGCGCCGGGGAAGTCCTCGGCGGCGAGGTGCAGCTCGGTCTCCAGCATGCGCGCCTCGGGCGCGTCGGGGTCGAGCTTGAGGAGCGGGCCGAAGCGGCGGATGCGCTCCTGCGGGGTCTCGTTGGGCTCGATCCCGGCGAAGGCCGCGGCGAGGTCGGGGTGGTGCAGCTTGGCCCACGCCGCCTTGATCGCCTTCGTGGCGCGGCGCTTGTCGCCCGCCTCCACGTGCATGCGCGCGGCCAGCACCGCGGCGGGCACCAGCTCGGGGGACAGGCGGTTGGCCTCCAGCGCCTCGGCGCGGGCCTCCTCGGTCTTGCCCTCGGCGAGGCGCGCACGGGCATCGGCGAGGCTGAGCACGGCCTCGCGGCGCTTGTAGACGTCCTTCGGCAGCGCGCCCGACTTCAGCTTGGCGGTCAGCACGCGGCGCGCGCCCTCCCAGTTGTGGTCGCGCGCCTGCATGGCGAGCAGGGTGTCCTGCGTCTCCACGTGCCGGGGCTTGAGGGCGAAGGCTTTCTCGGCAAGCTTCATCGCCGTGTCGGTGTCGCCCTCCTCGAGCTTGGAGCGCATGAGGCCGCGCACGCCCACGAAGCGGGTGCGGTCGTGGCGCACGAGGCGCTTGTAGGCCTCCACGGCGCGCTCGCGCTCGCCGGCGGCCTCGGCGGCCTGGGCGACCACCACGTCCGTCACCTCGGGGCGCTCCAGGTACTTCTCGGCCTGGCGCGCCTTCGCGGCGGCCTCGCGGGCCTCGCCCGAGGCCAGCGCGATCAGGCTGTCGGACAGGGCCTCGTAGCCCTTGCGCTCGCGGTTGCGCTCGAAGTGGCGCGAGATCGCGGTCTCGTCGCCGTTGATGAAGCGCAGCACCGAGACGAGCAGGCCGACCAGCTTGAACACCAGCCACAGCACGATCAACCCGAGCACGAGGCCGAGCACGACCACGAGCGGGCTGAGCACGTATTCCTGGCCCGCGAAGCTGACCAGCACCTCGCCGGAGACCGACAGCAGCCATTGCACCCCGTAGGCCAGAGCCACGACGACCGCGACGAAGAGCAGGATCTTGAAGAGCGACCAGAGCATGGGGGCTTATCCTTCGAGGAGGTCTTGCAGGGCGCGCTGCGCCGCGAGGCGGGCTCGGGCGCTCGCCGCCCAGTCTTCGAGCGGCGCCCCCACCTCGGGGGGCAGCGTCTCGATCTCGGCCAGCGCGGCGGCGATGTCGCCCTCGCGCAGGGCGGCGCCGGCGCGCGAGAGCACGGCGTCGGCGTCGTCGCCCTCGCGCGGCTCGAGCGAGCGGGCGTTCACGAGCGAGCGGGCGAAGCCGCGCAGGCCCGGCTCGGCGCCGGCGCCGGTCTCGCGCGCCGCGCGCAGGGCCTCGCGCGAGGCGGGGCCGAAGCGGTCGGCCAGGGCGGCGGAGGTGGGCACGCCGCTCTCGGCCACGGCCGCAAGGGCCTCGGGCGGGTCCTCCAGCGTGGCGAGCGGGTCGGCGAAGGGCGTGCCGGTGCGCAGCGAGGTGGAGATCTCGTTGAGCGCCGCGCGGCGGGCCGCGGCGGCGGCCTCCGCCTCGGCCTCGTCGGCGATCGAAGCGAGTTCCTCGGCGCGGCCCTCCAGCGTCTCGACACGCGGCGCGAGGTCGGCACGCAGGGCGTCCACGGCGCCGCCGATCTCGGAGCGCAGCGCCGCGGCGCCCTCCCCTACGGCGGCCTCCGCGGCGTCGACGCGGGCGGCGAGGTCGGACTGTCCGGCCTCCAGCGCGGCGATTTGGTCGCGCACGCCCGCGAGGCTCTCGTCGAGGGTGCCCCGCACAGCGTCCACGTCGGCCTGCAGCGCGGCCACCGCGTCGCGGACGGAGGCGAGGTCGCCCTGCAGCGGCGCCGGATCGAACGCGGGTGCGGCGGGGGCCGCGCCGTCGGCGGCGGCGGGCTGGGGCGCGGACCGCGCCTCGAGCGCGTCGACGCGGGCTGCCAGTGCTTCGATGCGGCCTGCGAGGTCGGCCTGACCGCCCTCCAGCGCCGAGAGGTCCACGACCGCCGCGGCGGGCGCGTCGTCGGGCAGCGCCTCCAGTCCGGCGCGCAGGTCGGCCAGCTCGGTCTCGACCGCGTCCACGCGGGCGACGTCGAAGGCGGGCGCAGGCGCAGACTCGTCCACGGGCAGCCAGGTCGCGGCGGCGTAACCGATCCCGCCGGCGACGATCCCGCCGAGCAGGAGGGGCACGAAGCCCGGGCCGCGGCTCTCGGGCGCCGTGGCGGCGGCGGGAACGGGTGCGGGAACGGCGCGGTCCTCGCGGGGGGCGACGTCGTCGGACGTGCGGTCCTCGCGGGGCGCATCGTCGCCCGCGTCCGCAACGCCCGGTCCGTCGGCGCCGGCGACGCCGTAGTCGAACGGCGGGTCGGACGCGTCGGTGTCGGCGTCGGTGCCTTCACGCGGTCCGTCGGCCTCGGCGGTCGTCGCGTCTTCGTCCGAGGGGGTCATCACGATGCCCTCGCCCTCGGCGGCCACGGGCTCGTCCGGAGCGTCGGTCGTCCCGTCCCCTTCGACCGGCGACGGCTCGGGCGCGGGCGGCACGGCGCCGGTTCCGGCGATGCGCTCGTCGGCGGGATCGGCGTGGGCGGCGGGCAGGTGATCGTCGTCGCGCGCGGCGGGAACGTCCGCGCCGCCCTCCCTGGCCTCGTCCTCGCCGGGCAGGACGACGTCGTTCTCGACCACGACGGCGTCCTCCACCGCGTCGTCCGAAATCTGGGGATCGTCGCCCCCCGTCTTGCCCGTCTTGCGTCGCGCCACGCTGTCGCCTCCCCTTCGCCGCCCCGCGGCATCAACCGAACCTAGTCCGTCCCCCTGCCCCCCTCAACCGGCGATCTCGCGGCGCAGCGCGTCGATCATGGCCGCGCCGTCGGGCCGCGCCGCCACCGCGAGGGGCGGAACCGGCAGCGCACGCGCCACCGCGCCGCTCAGGGCGACGGCCCGCAGGTTCCCCAACGCCCCGCGCGGCCATTCGTTGCCCAGCAGCCGTGCGGAGCGCGGCGAGTACACCGGCGCGAGCACCGGCCCCGCGCGGGCGAGCGCCAATGCTTCCTCCGTCAAGGGCCGTGCGCGGGCTTCGTAGAGCACCGCCTCCGCCACCCGCAGGCCGCGCGCCCGCAGCCGCGCCGCGAGGTCGCCCCGCACGTCGGCCCCGCGCGCGTGGAGCAGCGGAGGGGCGTCCTCCGGGACCATCGCGGCCAGCGCCGCAGCGTCCGCCGCCGTCCCGCGCACGTCCAGTCCCGCGGCGCGGGCGCGCTCGGCGGTACGCGGGCCCACGCACCACGTCGGCAGTCCCCGCGCGCCGCCGCCCTCGGCCCAGGCGTCCACGCCATGCGCGGAGGTGAGCAGCAGGGCCTCGGCCTCGGGCGGAGCGCCTACGGCGACGATCTCCAGGAGCGGCGCGATGATGCAGGGCACGCCCAGCGCCACCGCCACCCGCTCCGAGGCGGGGCGGGGGCGGGTCAGGAGCACGGGCATCCGCATTGTCATGACGCGCACCGGGGCATAGGTCCGGGACGTGGCGCAAGACCTCCTCACCCTCGGGCTCGAAAGCTCCTGCGACGATACCGCCGCCGCCGTGCTGCGGGGGCGCGCGATCCTCTCGAACGTGGTCGTGGGGCAGGACGCGCTCCATGCGGCCTTCGGCGGCGTGGTCCCCGAGATCGCCGCCCGCGCCCATGCCGAGAAGATCGACGTGGCCGTCGAGCGGGCGCTGGACGATGCGGGCGTGATGCTGGGCGAGGTGGACCGCATCGCCGTCACCGCCGGCCCCGGCCTGATCGGCGGCGTGCTGGCCGGCGTGATGTGCGCGCGCGGGCTGGCCGCCGCCGCCGGCGTTCCCCTGGTGGGCGTGAACCACCTCGCCGGCCACGCGCTGACGCCGCGCCTGACCGATGGCGTCGCCTACCCGTTCCTCGTGCTCCTAGTGTCGGGCGGGCACTGCCAGTTCCTGCGCGTCGAGGGGCCCGCGCGCTTCCGGCGCCTCGGCGGCACCATCGACGACGCGCCGGGCGAGGCCTTCGACAAGGTCGCCCGCCTCCTCGGCCTCCCCCAGCCCGGCGGCCCCGCCGTGGAGCGCGAGGCGCAGGGCGGCGACCCGGACGCCTTCGCCCTCCCCCGCCCGCTCCTGGACCGCCCCGGCTGCGACCTCAGCTTCTCGGGCCTAAAGACGGCGGTGCTGCGCGCCCGCGACGCCGCCGTGGCCCGCAACGGTGGCCTGCGCGCGAGCGTGCGCCGCGACCTGTGCGCCGGGTTCCAGGCCGCGGTGCGCGACGTGCTGGCCGAGAAGTCGCGCCGCGCGCTGGAGGCGGCGGGCGAGGTCACCGCCTTCGCGGTGGCGGGCGGCGTCGCGGCCAACGGTGCGATCCGCGCGGCCTTGGAGGCAGTCTCCCCCGTCCCCTTTGTGGCCCCGCCGCTAGCCTTATGCACCGACAACGCCGCCATGATCGCCTTCGCGGGCGCCGAGATGCTGGACGCCGGGCACGCGGGCACCCTGACCGCCCGTCCCCGCTGGCCGCTGGACGCCGAGGCCGCGCCGATGCTCGCGGGCGGCAAGCGCGGGGCCAAGGCGTGAGCGTCGGGGTCGTCGGCGCCGGCGCCTTCGGCGGCGCTCTCGCCATCGCCATCGGGCGCGCGCGGCCCGTCGCCTTGTGGGGCCGCGACGGTGCGGCGATGGAGGCGGCCCGCGCCTCCCGCACCCTCGCCCGCCTGCCGGGCGCCACGCTGCCCGAGGGCGTCGCCGTCACCGCCGACCCGGCCGACCTCGCGGACTGCGACACGCTCTTGCTGGCCGTGCCCACGCAGGCGCTGGCGGCCACGATCGCCGCCCTTCCCCTCGCCCCGCGCCGCGCCGTGGCCGCCTGCAAGGGCGTGGAGCTGGGCACCCTGCGCGGCCCCACCGCCCTCCTGCAGGACCGCTGGCCGGACGCCACCGCCGCGATCCTCTCGGGCCCCTCCTTCGCAGCCGACATCGCCCGCGCCCTGCCCACCGCCCTGGTGCTCGCCACTTCGAACGAGGCGGAGGGCGCTGCGCTCCAGCGCCTGCTCGCGACACCCGCCCTGCGCGTCTATCGCTCCACTGACGTGGCGGGCGTGGAGTTGGGCGGCGCGCTCAAGAACGTGGTTGCGATCGCCTGCGGCGCGGCCATCGGCGCCGGTCTGGGCGAGAGCGCCCGCGCGGCCCTCATGACACGGGGCATGGCCGAGACGGTCCGCCTCGCCACCGCCCTCGGCGCCCGGCCCGAAACCCTGATGGGGCTGAGCGGATTGGGCGACCTCGCCCTGACCTGCGCGAGTCCCCAAAGCCGCAACTTCGCGCTCGGCCTCGCCCTCGGGCGCGGCGAGCCCCTGCCCGGCGCCACCGCCGAGGGCGTGCCGACGGCGGCCGCGGCGCTCGACCTCGGGCGGCGCCACGGGCTCGACCTGCCGATCACCGCCGCCGTCCATGCCCTGACCACCGGGCGCCTCGGCGTCGCCGAGGCGATCGACGCCCTCCTTTCCCGCGACCTGACCCACGAGTGAGACCCATGCTCCACGCCCTGATCTGCACCGACAAGCCCGACCACCTGCTCGTGCGCCAGAGCAACCGCGAGGCCCATCTCGACCACCTGAACGCCGATCCGCACGTCGTGCAGGCCGGCCCGTTCGTGAACGCCGCCGGCGAGATGTGCGGCTCGCTGATCCTGTTCGACACCCCCGACCGCACCCACGTCGAGGCCTTCGCCGCCGCCGACCCCTACGCCAAGGCCGGGCTGTTCGAGGCCGTGCGCATTGAGGCGTGGAACCGGGTGGTGAACCGCGGGTGAGCCGCTGGCTCTTCAAGTCCGAACCCGAGACCTGGTCGTGGGACGACCAGCGCGCGCGGGGCGAGGCCGGCGAGCCGTGGGACGGGGTGCGCAACTTCGCGGCCCGCAACCACATGCGGGCCATGCGCCGGGGCGATCTGGGGTTCTTCTACCACAGCGGCAAGGCGCGCGAGATCGTCGGGATCGTGGAAGTGGTGCGCGAGAGCTTTCCCGACCCTACGGCGGACGACCCGCGCTGGGACTGCGTGGCGATCCGGGCGGTGGAACCGCTGACCGCCCCTGTGCCGCTCGCCCGCATCCGCGAGACGCCGGCGCTCGCCGGGATGGCGCTGATCCGCCAGAGCCGCCTGTCGGTGCAGCCCGTGGCGGACGCGGAATGGGAAACAATTCTGTCGGTAGCCCGCGCACTCACGGAATCGTGACTGGACGATTTCATGCATGGTTACGGGATGTTGGTGCCTTCGGGGCCAAGTTCCCCGCAAGGGGCGCCGAACGGATCGACTCGGCCGGCGTTTCCTTCGCGGAGGTACTGCCGATGCCCACACGCCTGATCCGAATCGCCCAGGTCCGCTACGACGCGCTCGACGAGGCGTTCCACGGGTTGGCGATCCGCAGCGGACCGGACGGCACGGTGCTGCGCTCGCCCGTCCGCGTCGCAGGCCCGCCCTTCTGGGATCACAGCCGCGCCGAGAGCGCGCTGCGCGACGCCGCGCTCTGATCGGACGGCGGCGGCCGGCGGCGGGGCGGGTGCCATACGGGCGCCCCTCACCTTGACCCCCGGTCTTCGGCGCGAGAAGGCGGCCCCATCCCAACGGAGCCGCGCCATGACCCCCGAACCCGCCATGCCCCCCACCGCCACGCTCGCCGACGACCGCCTGATCGTCGCCCTCGACCTGCCAGACGCGCTGGCCGGCCTGGAGATGGCGGGGCGCCTCGGTGACGCGGTGTCGTTCTACAAGATCGGGTTGGGCATGCTGACGGGCGGCGGGCTGGCACTGGCCAACGAGCTGCGCGACGAGCACGGCAAGCGCATCTTCCTCGACCTGAAGCTGTTCGACATCGGCGTCACCGTGGAGGCGGCGGTGCGCGGGCTGGCGCGCTTCGGGCACGACTTCCTGACGGTGCACGGCGACCCGCACGTGGTCCGTGCCGCGGCGCAGACCAAGGGCGACACCAAGATCCTGGCCGTGACGGTGCTGACCTCGCTCGACCGCGCGGACCTGGATGCCGCGCAGATCGAGGCGGGCACGATCCCCGACCTCGTGGCGACCCGCGCCATGCGGGCCTTCGAGGCGGGGGCGGACGGGGTGATCGCCTCGCCGCAGGAAGCGGCCATGATCCGCGCCCTGCCCGAGGCGGCGGGCCGGCTGATCGTCACCCCCGGCGTGCGGCCCGAAGGCTCGGCCATGGGCGACCAGAAGCGCACGGAGACGCCCGCCCGGGCGATCCGGGCGGGCGCCGATCACGTGGTGGTGGGCCGGCCCGTGCACGCGGCCGCGGACCCGAGGGCCGTGGCCGAGGCGATCGTGGCCGGCCTGCCGCCGCGCGCCTAGTTCTCGACGGGCACCACCGGAACGGTGGTCACGACGGTGTCGTCGCCCGCCTCTTGGCCGGCGACGGTGCCCTCGACCACGGTGGCGTCCGTGCCCTCGACGGTGATGTCGGGATCGGTGGCGACCACCTCGGGCGTGGCATCGGGAACCAGCGCGGCCTCCTCGGCGCCGAACGGCCAGAACAGCAGGAGCAGCAGGATCACGGCGGCGGCCACGGCGACCCAGACCCACGGCGAGGTGCCGCGACGCGTCTCGTGGGTCGTCGTGCGCGTGGTGGTGGTGCCGTGATCGGCACGGGTCGCGGCGGTGCGCTCGTCGTGGACCGGCTGGCCCTCGTGCAGCGTGCCGGCGGGGCGGGGATCGGTCGGCGAGACGCGGTTGCCGGCGCGGGGCGGGGTGTTGTCGACGGCCATGGGGATGCCTCCTCGGGGACAGGGGTATGGAGACTAAACGGCTGGGTTCAGGGGGAAAGTTCCCCGGCGTCCACTCCGTCGGCGCCTAGTCGCCTGCGCCCACCGCCGCGCCCTCGTCCACGAGCACCGCCCCCGGCGGCGCGAGGTCGTCGCCGACGCGGCCCTCGGGCTCGGCCAGGAAGCCGAACATTGCGACGGCCAGCAGCACGATCACGCCCACGCCGATCCAGATCGCGGCGCCGCCGCGGCGCGAACTCTCGGGCGGGCGGACGGGTTTCAGGGGCTCGTTCATTGGTCCACCGCCTCCGCGGCGGGATCGTTGGGCGCCACCTCCTCGCCGCCGATCACCAGCTCCTCGACGGTGGTGGTGGCGAGACCCTGCACGTCGTCCGCGGCAGGGCCGTCGATGGTGGGGGCCACCAGGAAGGTCGCGGCGAGGTACCACAGCACGAGGCCCGCGATCACGATCGGCACGCCGATCAGCGCGTAGCGGGTGGCCGAGGCGCGCACGGAGTGCTCGCGGTGGCGCGGCAGGGCGTCGGTTCGTTTGGCGGCTCGGGCCATGGCGGATCTCCTCGCGTGGGTTGCCCGGCAAACGGCCCCGCGCGCCCGAGGGTTCCGAGACCGTCAGTCGTTCACGTCGTCCTCGAAGGTCTCGGCGCGGCCCGGCGCGCCCAGCACGGCGCGCAGGCCGAGCCACGCGACGAGGGACAGGGCCGCGAAGGCCACGAGCAGCAGCGCCCCGCCGGCGCCGCCCGCGAGCGGCAGCGCGGCGCCGAGCAGGCCCGACAGGAGGCCGAGCGCGACGAGCCCCGCCCCGATCGCGAAGCCCAGCGCCACGTGGCCCGGCACCAGCACCTCCACAACCAGCAGCGCCACGGCGCCCAGTGCCCAGACCCACCAGAGCCCGATCACGTCTTGCGCCCCCGCAGCATCGCGAAGGCCTCGCCGAAGGCGTCGAGCGCGGCGGCGGGCACCACCACGGTCTGCTTGCCCTCGCCCCCGCCCAGCGCCACCAGCGCCTCGACCTGCTTCAGCGCCACTTGGTACTGCGCCGCCTCCAGCCCGTGATCGGCGATGGCGCGGGCCACGACCTCGGTGGCGTAGGCCTCGGCGTCG
Organism: Jannaschia sp. W003; assembly: GCF_025144335.1. Lineage (NCBI taxonomy): Bacteria > Pseudomonadati > Pseudomonadota > Alphaproteobacteria > Rhodobacterales > Roseobacteraceae > Jannaschia > Jannaschia sp. W003. The sequence goes on along the minus strand of NZ_CP083539.1, from coordinate 1,001,897 downwards.
GCGCTGACGCGACGGGCCTCGGCCTCGCGCTCGGCGGCATAGAGCTGCGCGTCGGCGGCCAGCTCCACGGCGCGCTTGCGACCCTCGGCCTCGGTGACCTGCGCGCGCCGCGCCCGCTCGGCGTTGAGCTGCTGGAGCATGGCGTCGCGCGTGGCCTGGTCGAGGTTCACGTCGAGCACCTCGGCGCGCGTCACCTCGATCCCCCAGTCGTCCACCGCATCCTCGACCTGCGCCTTGATTTTTCCGATCAGCTCGGCGCGGTTCGACTGCACCTCGTCCAGCTCCATCATGCCGATCTCGGCGCGCACGATGCCGGCCACGGTGGTGGCGATGGCGCCGTCCACGTCGCGGATGCGGTACACGGTCTTCTCGGGGTGGAGGATGCGGTAGAAGACGGAGGTCTCCACGTTCACCAGCACGTTGTCGCGGGTGATCGCGTCCTGCTCGGAGTTCGGGAGCTGCCGCTCGAGGATCGAGACCTTGTGGCGCACGCGGTCGAGGAACGGCACGATCAGGTTGATGCCCGGCCCCAACACCGAGCGCAGGCGGCCGAAGCGCTCCACCACGTACTTCTCGGACTGCGGCACGATCCGAACGCCCAGAAGCAGGCACAGGATCACGAAGACCGCGACCGCGATCAGCACCACGTTGGCACCGGCGAACGCCGCCAACTCCGTCTCGAACGATTCCATCGCGCGCTCTCCTGCAGCCCTGCCCGTAGGTAAGCGCAGGGCGGAGCGGGTGGAAGGCTACTCGGTCACGACGACGGCGTCGGGCTCGCCCGCCTCGTCGCCCAAGCCGCCGAACACGAGGAACAGCAGCGCCACGAGGATCACGGCGCCGAGCACCATCCAGAGCTTGCGGCCCTGCCCCGGCGCGGGTGCCTCGACCGCGGCATGGGCGCCGCTGGAGGGGCTTTCGGTGACGTGGTGCGGCTGCGCCTCGGCGTCGGCGGCGCGGCGCGCCTCGGGCGAGAGCGTGGGGTCGCGGCGCGCGTCGCCCCCGCGTTCGGCGTCGGTCTCGGGGCGGTAGGTGTCGTCGTGCTCGCGGGTCATGGGGCGGTCCTCCTCGGGAAGGGGAACGCGCGCCGGATGCGCGCGTTCCGCCGGCCTGCCCGGCCCTAGTTGCCGGTGACGGCCTCCGCGCCGCCCTCGACGGCACCGCCCACGGCGGCCGCGCCGCCTTCGACGGCATCGCCCACGGCCTCACCGGCGCCCTCGACGTTGACGGTCACGCCGCCCGCGTCGCCGCCGCCGTCCGCGCTGTCGAAGCCGATGCCCAGCAGCCAGAAGATCAGCACCGCGGCGAGCACGCCGCCGACGATGAGCCAGAGCGCCGACGAGCCGCCGCTGCCGCCGCGCGTGCTCTCGACATGGGTGGTGTGGACGGTGCTTGGCGGCGGCGTGGCACCGGTGGTGGTGGTCGTGGTGGTGTGGTCGCGATCGGCCATGGTGGCCTCCTTGGAGTGGTGTGCGGGAGCGGAACGTCCCTCCCCCTCCCCCCGTTCCGAATCCCCCCCTCCCCGGTGTAGGCTGTGGCCATGCCGTCACTGTGCCGCGCCTGCCTCCACGCCTTCGACGCCGGGCGGCGCTGCCCCCGGTGCCGCTCGCCGCGCGTGACCAGCCACCCCGCGCTGTTCTCCCTGGGCATCGCGCACATGGACTGCGACGCCTTCTACGCCAGCGTCGAGAAGCGCGACCGCCCGGAGCTGGCCGACAAGCCGGTGGTGATCGGCGGCGGGCGGCGCGGCGTGGTGATGACCTGCTGCTACGTGGCGCGGGTGCGCGGCGTGCGCTCGGCGATGCCGATGTTCCGGGCGCTGGAGCTCTGCCCCGACGCTGTGGTGCTGAAGGGGCGGATGTCGCTCTACGCCGAGGTGTCGGCCCGCATCCGCGCGATGATGGAGGCGTTGACGCCGGCCGTCGAGCCGCTCAGCCTCGACGAGGCGTTCCTGGACCTTCGCGGCACCGAGCGTCTCCACGGCGTGCCGCCCGCCGTCAGCCTCGCGCGGCTGGTGCGGCGGATGGACGAGGAGCTGGGCATCACCGGGTCCGTCGGGCTGAGCCACAACAAGTTCCTGGCCAAGATCGCCTCCGACCTCGACAAGCCGCGCGGCTTCTCGGTGATCGGCGAGGCCGAGGCCGAGGCGTTCCTGGCCCCGAAGCCCGTGGGCGTGATCTGGGGCGTGGGCGTCGCCGGGCAGGCCGCGCTGGAGCGGGCCGGCATCCGCACCGTGGCCGACCTGCGCCGCTGGGACCGCAAGGACCTCGGCCACCGCTTCGGCGCGATGGGGGACCGGCTGTGGCACCTGGCAAGGGGGATCGACGCGCGGCCCGTGCGCGCGGGGCGCGTCCCGAAGTCGATCTCCAAGGAGACCACGTTCGGCGAGAACACCCACGATGCCGACGTGCTCGACGGCCATCTCTGGCGCCTGGCCGAGCAGGTCTCGGACCGGTGCAAGGCCAAGGAGCTCGCGGGGCGCACCGTGACGCTGAAGCTCAAGCGCGCGGACTTCCGGACCCTCACGCGGCGCACCTCGCTGGGCGAGCCCACGCAGCTCGGCGATCGCATCTACCGCACCGCGCGCGCCCTGCTCGACGCCGAGGGCGCGACGGGCGACGTGCGGCTGATCGGCGTGGGCGTGTCGGACCTGGCGCCGGCGGCGGCGGCGGACCGGGCGGGCGACCTGCTCGACCCGGGCGCGGGGGTGCGGGCCGCAGCGGAGCGCGCGACGGACGCCATCCGCGCGCGCTTCGGCACGGACGCCATCCGCAAGGGACGCGCGCTGCGGTAGCGGCTACTCGGCGGCGATGCGGCGCTCTCCGACGGCGAGGTCGCGCACCCGGCGCACCGCCTCGGTCACGAGGCCGCACACCGCATCGAAGTCGGCCGAGGGCCGCAGCGCCGCCTCGTCCATGTAGAGGGCCCGGTCGATCTCGATCTGGATCGCGTGGCGTCCCCGCTCGGGGCGCCCGTAGGCTTGGCACACGTAGGCGCCGGCGAAGGGCGCGTTGCGGGCCACCCGCAGGCCGAGGTCGGCGAAGATCGCCTCGACCCCCTCGCTGAGCCAGGCCCCGGCGCTGGCGCCGAAACGGTCGCCGATCACCACCTCGGGCGCACGACCGCGCGGCGCCGCGCTCTCGATCGCCTCGTGGGGCATGGAGTGGACGTCGAGCAGCACCGCCTGCCCGTGGACCGCGGCGGCCTCGTCCATCAGCGCGGCGAGCTGCCCGTGGTAGGGGTGCCACACCTCGCGGATGCGCCGCGCCGCCTCCTCGCGCGGGATCTTGCCCGCGTAGATCGCACGGCCCTGCGCCACCACGCGGGGGATCACGCCGAGGCCCGAGGTCACGCGCGGGTTGGTTCCGCGCCGGTCGACGCCCAGCACCAGCGCAGGGTCCAGCTCGCACTCGGCGCGGTTGAGGTCCACGAAGGCGCGCGGCACCTCCGCGGCGAGCAGGGGCACGCCGAGATCCGGCACCCGCTCCAGCAGGAGGTCCACGTAGGCGTCCTCCGACGAGCGGATGCGCCGCTCGTCGAGCACGGTGGAGGCCATGAACGCCCCCCCGTAGGCCCGCCCCGAATGCGGCGAGGCCACCACGAGAGGCGCCGCGCAGCGCTCGGGCCGCACGAGGCGGAAGGGGGTATCGGACATTCGGCGCCTCTCCTGACTGCGTCTGCATACTCCGCGCCGAGGGGTCCGGCAAAGGGGGGGTGGAGGGGTCGGAAAGGCCCCTTGCACGGCCCTGCGAATGGCACTATCCACCCGCCACCAATGCGCCACCGGGCCGCGGGTTCCCGCGGCCCGGTGGCGTTGAGGGGGCGATTAGCTCAGCGGTAGAGCACTTCGTTGACATCGAAGGGGTCACTGGTTCGATCCCAGTATCGCCCACCACTCCGCACTTCCGAAGGAAGTGTCGGATGGTCCAGCCGGGGACGACGCCCGCGTCCTTCCGCAAGGAAGGATCGCGTTCGAGGCGCCCCATCCACCCGCCCCGTCCGGGGCACGAAACCCGAAGGCGCAGTGCCGCGCCGCGAAAGGAGAGCTGCCATGAAGGTTCGCAACTCGCTCCGCTCGCTCAAGCAGCGTCACCGCGATTGCCGCGTCGTGCGCCGCAAGGGCCGAGTCTACGTGATCAACAAGACCCAGCGCCGCTTCAAGGCCCGTCAGGGCTGAGGCGCGCGGGACGGGACGCCGCCGCGCGCGCCCGATCCGTCGAACTCTAGACAGAACGGCCGCCCTCCGGGGCGGCCGTTCTGCTATCGGGCCCCATGCGCCCGTTCCTGCTCGCCGTCCTGCTCCTCGCCGCCTGCGTCCAGGTGCCGCCCGCGCGCGACCTCTATGCCTGCGACGGCGGGCTCGGCGTGCTCGTGGACCGCTCGCCCCGCGGCGCGCGCCTCACCCTCTCCACGGGCGAGCACCGGGGCGTCTGGCGCCGCCCCGTGGACGCCGGCACGCGCTACGTCGCCGACGGCCTGATCTGGTACGAGCGGGGCGACGAGGCGATGATCCAGCGCAAGGGCACCAGCGCCCCCTGCCGGCTGGTCAACCGCAACGTCTGAGTGCGGCGGCGCGGGTGCCGCGCCGCCGGGGCGCCCTCAGGCCGACGGGTCGGCCGTGGTGCGCAGGTAGGGGAAGTGCGTGGTGAACTGCCCGAACTTGGCCTTCGCGTCCTCGTCCGACACCGTGGCCGGGATCACGACGTCCTGGCCCCGCTCCCAGTTGGCCGGCATCGCGATGCCGTGCTTGGCGGCGGCCTGCAACGCGTCCACCGCGCGCAGCACCTCGGCGAAGTTGCGGCCCACGTTCATCGGGTAGGTCATCGACAGCTTGAGCTGCTTGTCCGGCCCGATCACGTAGACCGAGCGCACCGTGGCGGTGTCGTTGGGCGTGCGCCCGTCGGGCAGATAGGCGTCCTCGGGGAGCATGTCGTAGGCCTTGGAGATCTTCAGATCTTCGTCGGCGATGATCGGGAAGCCGGCCTTTGCGCCACCGAACGTCTCGATATCGCCCTTCCAGCGGCGGTGGCTGTCGGCGTCGTCCACGGAGATGCCGATCACCTTCACGCCGCGCCGCTCCCACTCGTCGGCGAGTTGCGCCACGGCGCCGAACTCGGTGGTGCAGACGGGCGTGAAGTCCTTGGGGTGCGAGAACAGGATCGCCCACGAGTCGCCGATCCAGTCGTGGAAGCGGATCGTGCCGTCGGTGGTCTCGGCCTCGAAGTCGGGCACGGTCTGGTTGATGCGCAGGGACATGGCAGCCTCCTCTGGTGCGTGTCCCCCTCAGATAACCCCTCGGGCGCCGGACGGAAGGCCCGTCAGAAGGGGGGCGGCACCTCGAGACGCATCACCTTGTCGGTGATCGGATGCGCGAACTTGAGCCCCTCGGCGTGGAGCATCAGGCGGTCGAAGTCCCGCGCCGGGCCGTCCGCGTAGAACGGATCGCCCAGGATCGGGTGGCCGATCTCCCTCATGTGGACGCGCAGCTGGTGCGAGCGCCCCGTGCGCGGCACCAGCCGCATCCGCGTGGTGCCGCCTTCCACGGCGACCCGTTCCCAGTCGGTGACGGAGGGCTTGCCGCGCTCGTGGTTCACATGCTGCTTCGGGCGGTTCTCCCAGTCCACGATCAGCGGCAGGTCCACGGTGCCCCTGGGCTCCGCCACGCCGCCCCACACGCGGGCGTGGTAGCGCTTGGCGATGCGCCGGGTCTCGAACGCGCGGCCCAAGCGGCGCTGCGCCTCCTTGGTCAGCGCGAAGACCATGATGCCCGACGTGTCCCGGTCGAGCCGGTGGCACAGCAGCACCTCGGGGCGGATCGTCTGGAGGCGCGAGACGAGGCAGTCGGCCAGATGCTCGCCCCGGCCCGGCACGGAGAGCAGGCCGTGGGGCTTGTCGACCACGAGGACGTGCGCGTCCTCGTGAACGATGGGGATGGGCCCCTCGGGGGGCGCGTAGTCTCCGACGGCGACGGGCATGGCGGCGGCCTCTAGCGCGGGCGGGAGGCGAGGGCCAGTGGGTCGGGTCGGCCCTGCGCCGGGGCCTCGGGGCGCACTATGCGCCTCGCTCCGGGGCGGCAGCGCCGGCGGCGGGCAGAGACCCCGGATCAGGTCCGGGGCGTGCTGCGGGATCGTCAGTCCCGCCCCTTCCACAGCCGGCGCCACATCTCGCGCAAGGAACGCGGCAGATGCGCGAGCCCGTAGAGCGCCAGCACGATCGCCGCCCAGCCCAGCCACGAGACCGAGGCGGCGAACTCCGCCGCCGCCGTCACGCCAGGTAGACGCGGAACCACGCGACGGTGCGCTCCTCGGCCAGCCGGGCGGCGGCCTCGTCGTAGCGGGGCGTGGTGTCGTTGTGGAAGCCGTGGTTCACGTCCGGGTAGATGTGCGCCTCGTAGCGCTTGTCGTTCTCTTCCAGCGCCTTCTGGAAGGCGGGCCAGCCCTCGTTGATGCGGCTGTCGAGCGCGGCGAGCTGCACGAGCAGCGGCGCCTCGATGCGGGCGACGTCCTCGGCGCTCGGCTGGCGGCCGTAGAAGGGCACGCCCGCGTCGAGCTCCGGGTAGGCGACCGCCAGCGCGTTCACCACGCCGCCGCCGTAGCAGAAGCCCGTGGCTCCCACCTTGCCGTTCGTGCCCTCCAGCCCCTTGAGGTGCTCGAACCCGGCGAAGAAGTCGTTCATCAGCTTCTCGCCGTCCACGGTCTGCTGCAGCGCGCGCCCCTCGTCGTCGGTGCCGGGGTAGCCGCCCACGCTCGTCAACCCGTCGGGGGCGAGCGCCACGAAGCCCGCCTTGGCCATGCGGCGCGCCACGTCGCGGATGTAGGGGTTCAGGCCACGGTTCTCGTGCACCACCAGCACGGCGGCGGGCGGGTTCTCGGGGTCGGCGCCCGAGGGACGCACGAGGTAGCCGTTCACCTCGCCGTGGCCGTTCGGGCTGGGATAGGTGATGTCCTCGCCGCTGATCGAGGGGTCGTCCTCGGCCACCTGCTGCGCCAGCGCGTAGTTCGGGCTGAGCTGGTGGAGGATCGCCGCCGCCGTCAGGCCGCCCACGGCCCACTTCCCTGCGCGGTCCATGAACTCACGCTTGGTGATCCGCCCATGGGCGTAGAAGTCGTAGAGGTCGAGCAGGTCCTGATCGAAGTCCTTGGCGGTCATGCGGCGCATGGCGTGCTCCCTTCCCTTTGGATGACCGGAGCATAGCGCGTCCGCCGCAGGGGCCGAGAGGGAACCGTGGCGCGACACATGGATTGTGAACGGCACACCCCGGGGGACCCGCCACATGAACCGCACCATCCGCCGCGCCGCCACGGCGCTCGCCCTGCCCATTTTCGCCGCCACCGCCGCCGTCACCGCTCACGCCGAGCAGGTGGGCGAGGTCGGCGTCGACTGGGTCGGCAACGACATCATCATCGACGCCATCGCCGATCCCAAGGTCGAGGGCGTGACCTGCCACATCGCCTACTTCGAGCGCTCGCTGATCGACCGCCTGAGCCAGGGCAACTGGTTCGAGGACCCGTCCAACGCCTCGATCGCCTGCCGCCAGACCGGGCCGATCCGGGTAGGCGACATCGACCGCTCCGAGGACGGCGAGCAGGTGTTCCGCGAGAGCCGCTCGATCATCCTCAAGAGCTTGCGCATCAAGCGCATCTTCGACGAGCCGAACCAGACGCTGATCTACCTCGTCCACGCGCAGGAGCTGACGGAAGGCTCGGCCAAGATGTCGATCTCGACCGTGCCGCTCTATGGGGCGCAGATGGCCGCGCCCGCCTCAGAGTAAGGCCAGCGCCACGCCGTAGGCCACGAGGCAGGCGGCGAGCGCGCGGCGGAGCCAAAGGCTCGCCACCACGCCCAGCGCGCGGCGCCCCAGCCAGGCGCCGAGCGCGGTCCATCCGGTGTAGCTGAGCGCCGTGAGCGTGAGGGCGGTGGGCGCGATCCACGTCATCTGCGCCGCCATGGCGACGTCCGTGCGCACGAACTGCGTGAAGGCGGCGAGGTAGCCGGCCAGCGACTTGGCGTTGAACGTGGCGATGGCGAGCGCCCGGAGGTAGAGGCGCCCGCCCGGCGGCGGCGGCTCCACCGCCCTGCCCGCCCGCACCCAAGCCAGCACGCCGAAGCCCACCAGCACCGCCGCGCCCGCCAGCCGCACGGCGGCGAAGGCCTCCGGTGCTGCGGCGAGCAGCGCGCCCGCCCCGGTGGCGGCGAGGGCGAGGAAGGCCGAGGCCTGCGTCAGGATCGCCGCCACGCACCACAGCGCGCGGGGCAAGCCCGCGCTCCAGCCGGCGAGGATGCAGTTCGCCGCGTTCGGTCCCGGCGAGGTGACGAAGACCGCCCAGAAGCCCGCGAAGATCAGCCAGTCGTGGAAGGTCATGCGCCCGCGCTGACGCACGCCCGGCCGTGGGTCAAGCGCCCGGGTGGCGCGTGCCGCGCCCGGGGGCATAGAACGGGGGGATACCCGATGCGAGGCCCTCATGTCCGACCTTCTCGATGACCTCTCCGCCCTGCGCGCCATCGGCGCGCGCGGCACCGGCGTCGTCCGCCCCGCCTTCTCGCCCGACGACGTGCGCGCGCGGCTCTGGCTCGCGGAGCGCTTCGAGGCGGCCGGGCTGGAGCCGCGCATCGACCCCGCCGGCAACGTCTGGGGCCTGCGGGGGCCGCTCCTGATGGGCTCGCACGTCGACACCCAGCCCGAGGGCGGCTGGCTCGACGGGACCTACGGAGTGATGGCCGCGCTCGCGGTGGCGCGGGGGAACCCGGAGGTGTCTGTGGTGGCGTTCCAGGACGAGGAGGGGCGGTTCGGCGCGACCACGGGGTCCGAGATCTGGTCGGGCGCGCTGTCGCTCGAGGCGGCGGACCGGCTCGTGGCGCTCGACGGCACGCGCTTCGCTGACGCCCGGCAGGCCCTGCCCGCGACGGGCGACTTCCCCGACCCCAACAGTTTCCGCGCCTACGTGGAGCCGCACATCGAGCAGGGGCCGGTGCTAGATGCTGCCGGCGAGAGCGTGGGCGTGGTCACGGCCATCGTCGGGCTGCGGCAGTTCACGGTGACACTCCGGGGCCAGCAGAACCACGCCGGCACCACGCCGATGCGCCTGCGCCGCGACGCCTTCGCGGGGCTGGTGCGGGCGAGCGCGGCCATCGACGCCGCCCTCGCGCCGCTGGTGACGCCGGACAGCGTGTGGACGGTGGGGCACGTGGCCCTCCACCCTAACGCCGCCTCCGCCGTGCCGGGCGAGGTACGCTTCACGGTGCAGTGGCGCGACGCCGACGCCGCCCGGCTGGACAACATGGAGGCGGCGATCCGCGGCGCGCTCGACGAAGCGGCGGGCGACCTCGCGCTCCGGGTCTCGGACACCGCCAGCCTCCCGCCCACGGCGATGAACCCCGCGCTCCGCCGCGCCCTCGCGGAGGCCGCGGAGGCCGAACTGCCCGGCGCGTGGCGCGAGATGCCCTCGGGCGCGCTCCACGACGCCACCAACGTCGCCCGCCTCATGCCGGCGGCGATGCTGTTCGTGCCGTCGAAGGGCGGCATCAGCCACGACTTCGCCGAGGACACGGACGAGAAGCACCTCCTCGCCGGCCTGCGGGTGCTGGAGCGGGCGGCGAAGACTCTCGCAGCCTGACCGTCTTCGTTTCACAAATACCTCGGGGGAGGCCGAAGGCCGGGGGCAGAGCCCCCTCCCCGTCAGACCGGCAGCGCCGTCCCGTCCACCAGGTCCTCCATCACGAAGCTCGCCGACACGTCGGCGATCGGCACGCGGGCGATGAGCGCGCGGTAGAAGCGGTCGTAGTCGGCCATGTCGCGCACTCGGACGCGCAGCACGTAGTCGAGGTCGCCCGACATGCGGTGCGCGCCCTGGATCTCGGGCATGGCGCGAACGGCGCGGGCGAAGCGGTCCAGCCAGTCGGCGTCGTGGCGCCCGGCGCGGATCATCACGAAGGCGGCGAGGCCGAGACCCACCTTTCCCGCATCCAGCAGGGCGACGCGGCCGCGGATCACGCCCGCGTCTTCCATGCGGCGGATGCGGCGCCAGCAGGCGTTGCGCGACAGGGCGACGTCCTCGGCGATGCGGTCGAGGGAGGATGCGGCGTCGCGCTGGAGGACGCGCAGGATGCGGCGATCCGTTTCGTCGAGGGAATGGGTCATCCGTGGGATGGTGTCCCGATACGCGCTCGAAACGCAATGCGGTTTGGGACCGTTTGACGCGTCGGCGCACGCATCCTTCCTGCGATCACACAGGAGTCCTCATGTCCGCCGCCCAGTTCCTTCGCGCCTTCCACGACCACCCCGCCTCGGTGGACGAGACCTACTTCGGCCACATGCGCTTCGCGCTCGGCTTCGCCGGCACGCTCGCGCTGGCCGCGGGCGCCGCGCTGGTGCACGCGCTGGTGCCGCCGCTGTTCGAGACGACTGCCTCGCGGATCGTGCGGCGGCTGCACGGGCGGTTGGCGAGCCGGCATTAGGAGGGCACGCACCGGCCTTGCGCCGGGGTCCGTGGGTGGAGGTCGCGCTTCGCTCCGCAGAGTCAGGGCGTTCGTCGGGAGAAGACCTCGGCGCAAGGCCGGGGCGCACGTGGCGCTTTGCTGAACGCCGTCACTCCCAGTCCACCTCGGGCAGGAAGATGTACCCCGCCCCGTAGATCGTCTTGATGATCCGCGGGTCCTTCGGGTCCTCGCCGAGCTTGGCGCGCAGGCGGCTGACGCGCACGTCCATGGCGCGGTCGAAGCTCTCGCCCGCGGCGCCGCCCAGCGCCTCCTGCATCTCGGCGCGGCTGACGAGGCGGCGGGGGCGCTCCAGGAACAGGCGCAGCACCTCGCCCTCGGCCTGGGAGAAGGTGGCCGTGCCGCTCGGCCCCGTCAGGGCATAGGCGTCGAAGTCGACCGCGTGGCCTGCGAAGCGGGCGCGGGCACGCTGGGGCGGCGCCGCCCGGCGCAGCCTGGCCCGGACCCGCGCCACGATCTCCTCGGGGGCGAAGGGCTTGACCACGTAGTCGTCGGCGCCCAGCTCCAGCCCCGCCACGCGGTCGGCCACGCCGCCGCGCCCCGAGATGATGATGATCGCCGCGCCCCCTTCCAGCGCCAGCCGCGACACCACGCCGAGGCCGTCGCGGTCGGGCAGGCCGAGGTCCACGAGGCACAGGTCCGGCATGGCCTGGCGCAAGGCCGCCTCGAAGCTGTCGGCGCGGCCGAATGCGGCGACCTCCATGCCGGCGGCCTCCAGCGCCTCGGTCAGCAGCGCGCGGATCGCGGGGTCGTCGTCGAGCACGGCGATGCGGGTCATCGCAGCACCGCCGCGAGCTTCTCGACCGAGAACGGCTTGCGGATCACCGGCCAGCGTGCGGCGGCCTCGCGCCAGAGCGGCGCGTCGGGGGGCAGCGAGGTCATCAGCGCCACCGGCAGCCCCGCCGCCTCGGCCTCGCGGGCGAGGTCGAGGCCGGACTCGGCGGTGCGCAGCATGATGTCCGAAAGCACCAGCCCGATTCCGGGGATGTCGAGCATGCCCCGCGCCTCGGCCACGCCGCCCGCCTCCAGCACCGCGTGCCCCGCGGTCACCAGCCGGTCGCGCACCGCCTCGCGGATGTGCCGCGCGTCCTCGATCACCAGCACCAGCGTGGGGGCGAGGCCGGGGGGCGGCTGGCGCAGCGGCAGGCGCAAGGTCACGCGCGCGCCCTGCGGGCCGTTGGCGAGGTGCATCCGCCCGCCCGCCAGCTTCACCACATCGTAGACCATCGACAGGCCGAGGCCCGTGCCATCCTCGCCCTTCTCGGTGAAGAAGGGCTCGGCGCCCCGCTCGAGGGCCGCCTCAGAGAAGCCGGAGCCGGTGTCGGTCACGTCCAGCTCCACCCAGGTGTCGCGCACGGGGCGGGCCACCACGGCGATGCGGCCCTCGGCGCCCACCGCGTCGCGGGCGTTGAGCACGAGGTTCAGGAGCGCGTCGCGCAGGGCGTCCGGGTCCAGCAGCACCGGTTCGTCGAGGCCGTGGACGCGGGTGCGCAGGCGGACCCCCGAAGGCAGCGAGGGGCCGGCGAGGGCGGCGACCTCGGCCAGCAGCGCGCGCAGGTCCACGGCGCGGGGCGTCAGGTCGCGCGGGCCGGACAGCCCCGAGATGCGGTCGAGCAGCGCGCCGCCCCGCGTGGCCGCCAGCTTGATGGCATCCGCCGCCTCGCGGGCGCCCGCGGGCAGGTCCATGCCGCCCATGCGCTCCGACAGCCCCAGGATCACCGTCAGGAGGTTGCCGATGTCGTGGGCCATGCCCGAGGTGAGCTGCGCCGCCACCTGCCGCCCGGCGGCCTGCGCCACGGCGGCGCGGGCCTGCGCCTCCTCGGTGACGTCCATGGACAGGGCATAGACCCCCGCCCCCTCGCCGCGCTCGGGCGTGAACGAGACGCGCACGCGGCGGCCCGAGGGGTCGTGGGTGACCTCGAACACCCGCTCCTCGCCGGCCAGCGCGGCCTCGATGTTGGGCGCCACCGCGGGCCAGATCGGCGCCAGCACCTCGTCCATGGGCAGGCCCACGATGTCGGCGGGCGTGCCGGGCATCACCGCGCCGAGGCGGCGGTTGGAATAGGTGTAGCGCCGGTCGGGGCCGACGCGGGCGATGTGGGCGGGCAGCATCTCGGTGGTCATGCGGATGCGCGCGGCCATCTCGGTAGCCTCGCGGCGGGCCTCCTCGGCGCGGGCTGTCGCCGCGGCCAGCTTGCGGTTCGCGCCCGCCAGCTCCTCGGCGCGGGCCAGCAGCTCGCCCGACAGGACCTCGGAGCGCGCGCGCAGGAGGCGCTCCTGCGCCTTGATCGCGGTGATGTCGGTGTAGACCGTGACCCAGCCACCGCCCGGCAGCGGCGAGCCCTCCACGGACACCACGGTGCCGTCGGGGCGGGTACGCTCCAGATAGTGCGGCTCGAAGGCGCGGGCCTGGGCCACGCGCTCGGCCACGGCGGCGTCCACGTCGGCGACGGGGCCGTACTCGCCGCGCTCGACGAGGTAGCGGATGCCGTCCGCAAAGGGCGCGCCGGGGCGCACCATCCACTCTGGCAGCGCGAACATGTCGCGGAACATGCGGTTCGAGACCGCGAGCCGCAGATCGGCGTCGTAGATCGACAGGGCCTGGCCGATCAGGTTCAGCCCGGCCTTCGTGAGCTCCGCCGTGCTGGCCTTCATCCGCGCGCCTCCCGGGACCCGACGCTACGCCCCGCGGCCCGGCCCGTCCACGGGGCGCGCGGAGGCCGTTACAATTCGTTAAGGTTCGGAAATACCCTCGCAAGGATCGCGCGCCACTTCTCCCGCCAGCCCCTGGGGAGGATGGCCATGCCCGCCGCGCCGCGCGATCTCGAGACCATTCCGCAGTTCCTGGCCCGCAACGCCGCGGCGTTCGGCCGCGCGCCGGCCTACCGCGAGAAGGAATTCGGCATCTGGCAGGAGTGGACCTGGTCGGAGGCCAAGGGCGAGATCGAGGAGATGGCGCTCGGGCTGATCGAGTTGGGCGTCGAGATCGGCGAGCATGTCGCCGTCATCGGTCGCAACCGCCCGCAGCTCTACATGAGCATGATCGCCGCCCAGTGCGCCGGCGCGATCCCGGTGCCGCTCTATCAGGACGCCGTGGGCGAGGAGATCGCCTACGTTCTCGGCCACTGCTCGGCCAAGTTCGTGATCGCCGGCGATCAGGAGCAGGTCGACAAGGTCGAGGAGGTGCGCGAGCGCATCGAAGGCCTTCGCCACGTGATCTACCTCGACGGGCGCGGCCTGCGGAAATACGACCACTCGGCCATGTCCTCGATGGAGACCCTGCGCGAGCGGGGCCGCTCGGCGGACCGCGCCGAGATGGAGCGTCGGCTCGCGCAGCAGAACGCCGAGACCACCTGCGTCATGCTCTACACCTCGGGCACCACGGGGCGGCCCAAGGGCGTGGTGCTGAGCCACCGCAACATCGTCGCCACCTCGAAGGCCTCCTCGGAGTTCGACGGCCTGCGCCAGGACGACGAGGTGCTGGCCTACCTGCCGATGGCCTGGGTGGGCGACTTCATCTTCTCGATCGGGCAGGCCGTGGTGACGGGCTTCTGCGTGAACTGCCCCGAAAGCGCGGCCACGGTCATGTCGGACCTGCGAGAGATCGGACCGACCTACTACTTCGCGCCGCCGCGCGTGTTCGAGACGCAGCTCACCAACGTGATGATCCGCATGGAGGACGCGAGCCCGCTCAAGAAGCGGATGTTCGACCGGGCCATGCGCCACGCCAAGACGGTGGGGCCGAAGCTCCTCGACGGCGAGCCCGTCTCCGCGTGGGACCGGGCCAAGTACCGCCTGAACGAGCTGCTGGTGTTCGGCCCCCTCAAGAACACGCTGGGCCTCAGCCGCGTGCGCGTGGGCTACACGGCCGGCGAGGCGATCGGGCCGGAGCTGTTCGACTTCTACCGCTCCATCGGCATCAACCTGAAGCAGCTCTACGGCCAGACCGAGGCGAGCGTCTTCATCACCCAGCAGCGCGACAACGAGGTGCGGTCCGACACCGTGGGCACGCCCACGCCGGGCGTGGAGCTGCGCATCGGCGAGACCGGCGAGGTCTTCTACCGCTCGCCCGGCAGCTTCGTGGAGTACTACCAGAACCCCGAATCCACGGCGTCCACCAAGGACCCCGAGGGCTGGGTGGCCACGGGGGACGCGGGCTTCATCGAGCCGGACACCGGGCACCTGCGGATCATCGACCGCGCCAAGGACGTGGGCAAGCTGGCCTCGGGGGCGATGTTCGCGCCCAAGTACGTGGAGAACAAGCTGAAGTTCTTCCCCGAGATCTACGAGGCGGTGGTGTTCGGCAACGGCCGCGACCGCTGCGTGGCCTTCGTGAACATCGACCTCACGGCGGTGGGCAACTGGGCCGAGCGCAACAACATCGCCTACGCCTCCTACCAGGAGCTGTCGCAGCATCCCGAGGTGCTGAACACCATCCGCGCCCACGTCGAGGCGGTGAACCGCTCCGTGGCCGAGGACCCGATGCTCTCGGGCTGCCAGGTCCACCGCTTCCTGGTGCTGCACAAGCAGCTGGATGCCGACGACGACGAGATGACCCGCACCCAGAAGGTCAAGCGCCGCACCATCGAGGAGAAGTACGCGGACCTGATCGCGGCGCTCTACGCGGGCGAGGCGCGGGTCTCGACCGAGACGGCGGTGACCTACGAGGACGGCCGCCGCGGTACGATCCGCGCGACGCTGGAGCTGTGCGATGCCGCCGTGGTGCCGGTGGAGCCGCGCTCGCCGGAGATGCAGGTGGAGGCGGCGGAGTGAGCCGCGCGAGGGAGACCGTTCATGCTTGACGCGACCACCACCACCACCGCCGACGGGCGCACCATCGGCGGCACGGTCCTCGACCTGCGGAGCATCACCCTGCGCTTCGGGGGCGTGGAGGCGATCAAGGACATCTCGTTCGACATCCGCGAGGGCGAGATCCGCGCGATCATCGGCCCCAACGGCGCCGGCAAGTCCTCGATGCTCAACGTCATCTCGGGCTTCTACGTGCCGCAGGAGGGCGAGGTGTGGTTCCGCGGCGAGCGGCGCGCGCCCCTGAAGCCCTACGAGGTGGCCCGCCAGGGCATCGCGCGTACGTTCCAGAACATCGCGCTCTTCGAGGGCATGACCGTGCTCGACAACGTGATGACGGGGCGGCTCAACACCACCCGCGCCAACATGCTCCAGCAGGCCGTGTGGTGGGGGCCCGCCCGCCGCGAGGAGGTCGCCAACCGCGCCGCCGTGGAGCGGGTGATCGACTTCCTGGAGATCCAGCACATCCGCAAGACGCCGGTGGGACGCCTGCCCTACGGCCTCAAGAAGCGGGTGGAGCTTGCCCGCGCGCTCGCCGCGGAGCCGTCGCTCCTGCTGCTTGACGAACCGATGGCCGGCATGAACGTCGAGGAGAAGGAGGACATGAGCCGCTTCATCCTCGACGTGAACGACGAGTTCGGCACCACCATCGCGCTGATCGAGCACGACATGGGCGTGGTCATGGACCTCTCGGACCGGGTCGTCGTCATGGACTACGGCAAGAAGATCGGCGACGGGACGCCCCACGAGGTGCGCTCGAACCAGGACGTGATCGACGCGTATCTCGGGGTCGCGCATGACTGATCGGCGCCCCGGATCGGGGGGGCGCCCCCCGTGCACCCCCCGTACACCCCCCGTGCATACGGACGGGCACCGTGGCGGGAACCTCGAATCCCCGCGCCCGTTGGCTCCCCTGAACACGAGAGGAGCCGACCATGAGCAATCACCACGACTGGGTGAAGCGCACGCTTGCCGACGCCTTGGGCGAGGACCGCGGACTGCCCGACTTCACGATCCAGCGGCTGGAGTGCTTCCGCCCCGAGGACCTGGACGAGCTGCGGATCAACGAGCGGCAGGCGGTGCTGGGCGCGTTCAAGCGGGTGGCGCACCAGTCGCGCAACGCGCGCGGCGCGGAGAAGACGGAAGACGGCCAGCGCGTGCCCCCTTGGGTGGACGGCGACATCGACTGGGGGCTGCGCGCCGCCAAGTCGGCGCTGGAGGCGGTGCCCGCCGGCGAGCGCTCCGAGAAGGCCAACGAGCTGCTGGCCGCCTGCACCTGCCCCGCGGCCACGGGCCCCAACCCGGGCATCGACGGGGGCACCTCGGCCTTCCGCGACCCGCAACCGGCGCTCGACCGCGACATCGGCTCGCCCGAGAAGCCGCTGCCCTACTGATCCACGTCCACGCGTTCGGGCATGGCCCGAACGACCTGCTCCTCCCGGGCATCGGAGGGGCAGGTCACTCGGCCCCCACGTGTCATCGATGAACGATCTGGCATTCATCGACGACCTGAAGACCGCCCTGCCCCGCCTCGACGCCGAGCGGGCGGGCGAGGTCCTGTTCGGCGCGCCCCACCTGTCCATGTTCGACGTGCTCGGCGACAGCGAGATGCAGCTGAGCCGAACCTTCGCGATGCTGCTCGACCCGCGGGGTGCGCATGGCCAGGGGCCGCTCTTCCTCAACGCGTTCCTGCGGAGGCTCGGGCTGAGGGAGCGGAAGCGAAGCGAGGCCTGCACGGTACGGACCGAGCACACGACGGCGTACGGACGCATCGACATCCTGCTGGAGATGCCCGACGCGACCGTCGTGATCGAGAACAAGCCTTGGTCCGGTCTCGGACACCGGCAACTCGAACGCTATGCCGAGTTCCTCGCCACGATCCGGGGCAAGGGCACACGCCTCGTCTTCCTCAGCCAGTGGGACGTAGAGGACGGAGGCGAGGCGCTCGGTCACTACGTCCACATGCCCTTCGTCGGAAGCGAGCATTCGTTCGCGGAGTGCCTCGAGGGAGCGATTCCAGCCGTGAAGGCGTACCGAGCGGAGGTGCTCGTCCGCGACGTGGTGGACCACTTGGAACGACGCTTTGGCGGGAGGACGCGGTCGATGGATCCGCTGCAGGGCGAAATCAGGTCGCGGCTCGACGACGACCCCTCGGCGGCAAGGATCGTTACCGCGATCGTCGCGGACCAGAATCACGTCCGAGACTGGATGACCGACCGGTTGGGGCAGGCGATCATCGAGGCCCTTCCGCAAGGCTACGAAATCCTGGAGCAGAAGCGGAACCTTACCCGGCGGCGGATCGACCGCAGTGCCTTCCGGCTGTCCGAGTTCGGGTGGGAGATGTACTCCTGCCTAATGTTCCGGAATCCGCGCTGGCCAGCCAACTGCTCCATCGGATTCTCACCCGATGCGACCGGCCGGCGGAGTGTCGTGGTCGGCATCAACGCCCCGCAGGCCAGCAAGGGAGCCCCTTGCGACGCTCGCGACGAGATCGACGGACTTCTCGTAGCTGCGGAAATCGACGTCAAAACGGTGGAGCACTGGCCAGCGTGGGATTACGCCGAACCGCGTGATTGGGACGGTCAGCAACTGGCAAACTTCTTCCACAAGACCGATTGCGCACCGCTCACGAATACCCGCTTCGCCGAAATGCTCGAGTACCTCCAGAGCCTCGCGAGCATCCTCGACGCGAAGTACGACCCCCCTGCGCCCAAAGAGGTAGCCCCCCATGCCTGACCAGCTCCTTTTCGGAATGGAGGTCGCGCTGAACGGCCTCATGGCGGGGGTGATGTACGCGCTCGTGGCCTTGGGCTTCGTGCTGATCTTCAAGGCGAGCGGCATCTTCAACTACGCCCAGGGCGTCATGGCGCTCTTCGCGGCGATGACCCTGGTGGGCATCCAGAACGGGCAGGTGCCCTTCTCGCATCTCATCAACGCGACCTTCGGCACCGACATCCACCACTTCGGCTGGCACGCCCCCGCGCTTCTGGCGATCCTGCTGACGGTGGTGGTGATGGCCCTCTTCGCCTGGCTGGTGAACCGCTACGTGTTCAGCCACCTCGTCGGGCAGGAGCCGATCATCCTGTTCATGGCGACCATTGGCCTCGCCTACTTCCTGGAAGGCGTGGCCGACCTCATGTGGGGCTCGGAGATCAAGACGCTGGACGTCGGGCTGCCCCAGGGCATCAACGAGTGGATCGACACCGCGACGTTCGACGCCTTCGGCTACGGCTTCTTCATCGACAACCTCGACATCGTGGCCACCGTGATCGCCGCGCTCCTCGTGCTGGGGCTGGTGGCCTTCTCGCAGTACACCAAGCAGGGCCGTGCGCTGCGCGCGGTGGCCGACGACCACCAGGCGGCGCTGTCGGTGGGCATCTCGCTCAACTTCATCTGGGTGCTGGTCTGGTCGATCGCGGGCTTCGTGGCGCTGGTGGCCGGCATCATGTGGGGCGCGAAGTCGGGCGTGCAGTTCTCGCTGTCGCTGATCGCGCTGAAGGCGCTGCCCGTGCTGATGCTGGGGGGCTTCACGTCGATCCCCGGCGCCATCGTGGGCGGGCTGATCATCGGCGTGGGCGAGAAGCTGTTCGAGTTCGCGATCGGCGCGCCCTATCTCGGGGGGGCCACCGAGAACTGGTTCGCCTACGTGCTGGCGCTGGTGTTCCTGGTGTTCCGCCCGCAGGGCCTGTTCGGGGAGCGGATCATTGAGCGGGTTTGAGGGCACCGCACTGCGCGGCGCCGTTCAGGCGGCGTCGGGGTCCGGGTTCTCCAGCCGGCCCACCCGGCGCGAGAGGTTCGAGAGCGTGGACAGCGCCTGCTCGGCGGCCTGCGAGGCCGCGAGCGACACGGTCTGCACCCGGTCCATCTTGCTGTGCAGCCGGTCGAGCTGGGCGTCCTGCTCGTCGAGGCGGGCGTTGATGGCGCGGAAGCGGTCGTCCATCCGGTCGAGCCGACCGTCGATGGCGTCGAGCCGCTGCCCAACCCTGTCGAGCCGCTGCTCCAACCCGTCGAGCCGCTGGACGATCCCGCCCAGCATTCCCAGCACCTTGTCCTCGAAGTCGCTCATCGAAGGCCTCCTCGCCTTACATAGCATCGCCGGGGTGAATCCCCAAACCGACCCTGGGAGGGAAAACCTTGCTCTATCGTGAAGCCGGCGACTTCAAGACCAACTACCACGACGACGCGCAGACCTTCCCGATCCGCTTCGACCGCTGGGGCTACTGGGCGATCCTGGCCGTGGCGCTCCTGGTCGTCCCGTTCCTCGTCACCGACTACTGGGCCAACGCCTTCCTGGTCCCGTTCCTGATCTACGCCATCGCCACGCTCGGGCTGAACATCCTGACGGGCTACTGCGGGCAGGTCTCGCTGGGCACGGGCGGCTTCATGGCGGTGGGGGCCTACGCCTCCTACAAGCTGATGACCGCGTTCGAGTGGATGGACATGATCACCGTGACGCTGCTGTCCGGCCTTATCACCGCCGCCGTGGGCGTGCTGTTCGGCCTGCCGAGCCTGCGGATCAAGGGCTTCTACCTGGCCGTCGCCACGCTGGCCGCGCAGTTCTTCCTGGTCTGGCTCTTCAACAAGGTGCCGTGGTTCTACAACTACTCGGCCTCGGGGCAGATCAACGCGCCCGAGCGCGAGCTGTTCGGCGTCGCCGTCACCGGCCCCGCCACGGAGCCCTGGGCGCAGTACCTGTTCTGCCTCCTGTTCGTGGTGGCCCTCGCCTGGGTGGCGCGCAACCTCACGCGGGGGGCGCAGGGGCGCCAGTGGATGGCGATCCGCGACATGGACATTGCCGCCGAGATCATCGGCGTGAACCCCCTGCGCGCGAAGCTGACCGCCTTCGCCGTGTCGAGCTTCTTCGTGGGCATCGCCGGGGCGCTGTTCTTCACGGTCTATCTCGGCGCGGTCGAGGTGGGCGAGGCCTTCGGCATCCAGAAGTCGTTCCTGGTGCTCTTCATGGTGATCATCGGCGGGCTGGGGAGCATCCTGGGGAGCTTCCTCGGGGCGGCGTTCCTGGTGCTGCTGCCGGTGGCGCTGAAGATCGTGGGCGTGGACCTCCTGGGCTGGCCCACCGCGATCGTGTCGCACCTGAACCTCGTGATCGTGGGCGCGCTGATCGTGCTGTTCCTGATCCTGGAGCCCCACGGCCTGGCGCAGCTCTGGCGCCTCACGAAGGAGAAGCTGAGATTGTGGCCCTTCCCCCACTGAGGGGGCGGGCCGCGAAGGGAGGCGGGGGAGACACCCCGCGACGGGGGCCGGTCGGCCCCGCGAGACCACAACAAGGGAGAGACGAATGAAGACCACCACCAAGCTGGGCGCCGCCACGGTCGCCGCCATGCTCGCCGCCGCGCCGGCGCTGGCCGACCTGGTCATCCCCGACCTGAGCTACCGCACCGGCCCCTACGCCGCCAACGGCACGCCCGTGTCGGACGGCTACCAGGACTACTTCCGCATGCTGAACGCCCGCGACGGCGGCATCGGCGGCGAGGAGATCCGCATCGTCGAGTGCGAGACGGGCTACAACACCGAGAAGGGCGTGGAGTGCTACGAGAGCACCAAGGGCGAGGGCGCGCTCGTGTACCAGCCCCTGTCCACGGGCATCACCTACCAGCTGATCCCCAAGGTCACCGCCGACGGCATCCCGCTGCACACGATGGGCTACGGCCGCACCTCGGCCGCCAACGGCGAGGTGTTCCGCAACGTGTTCAACTACCCCGCGAACTACTGGGACGCGGCCTCGATCGCCGTGAACCACCTGCTCGACGAGAACGGCGGCTCGCTCGAGGGCAAGAAGATCGCGCTGATCTACCACAACTCGGCCTACGGCAAGGAGCCGATCCGCACGCTCGAGGAGCTGGGCGCCAAGCACGGCTTCGAGCTGACCACGCTGGCCGTCGACCACCCCGGCCAAGAGCAGAAGTCCCAGTGGCTGCAGATCCGCCGCGAGCGGCCCGACTACGTGCTGATGTGGGGCTGGGGCGTGATGAACCAGGTCGCCATCCAGGAGGCGGCCAACATCCGCTATCCCATGGACCAGTTCATCGGCAACTGGTGGGCCGGCTCCGAGCAGGACGTGATGCCCGCGGGCGAGGCCGCCGACGGCTACAAGGCCCTCGCCATGACCAAGATCGACAAGGCGCTGCCGGTCTACGACGACATCCGCACCCACGTGCACGAGGCGGGCATGGCGGCGGGCGACGGCTCGAACGTCGGCACGGTCCTCTATGACCGCGGCATGTACGCCGCCATGCTGGCCGCCGAGGCGATCCGCAAGGCGCAGGAGATCCACGGCGTCTCCGACATCACGCCTGCGCAGATGCGCGACGGGATGGAGGCGCTGGAGATCACCGCCGCGCGCATGGAGGAGCTGGGCA
The DNA here is from genome assembly GCF_025144335.1 of Jannaschia sp. W003. Taxonomy (NCBI): domain Bacteria; kingdom Pseudomonadati; phylum Pseudomonadota; class Alphaproteobacteria; order Rhodobacterales; family Roseobacteraceae; genus Jannaschia; species Jannaschia sp. W003. Next base: position 980,220 of record NZ_CP083539.1, on the reverse strand, counting down.
TGCCGAACATCGGCCCCGAGTTCTCGGTCTCCTGCGAGAACCACGGCGGCTCGGGCCAGGGCCTCGTGCAGCAGTGGAACGCCTCGGCCGGCGAGTGGACCACGCTCACCGACTACATCGAGCCCGACCGCTCGGTGATCGACCCGCTGATCGAGGAGGACTCGGCTGCCTACGCCGCCGAGTCCGGCATCACGCCCGGCTGCGACAGCTGATCCCCCGCGCCCCCGGCCCCACCCGGGCCGGGGGCGTCTCCGCCCTGCCCCTCCCCGCGGAGGGGCAGCGCCGAGACCGCCCGGAGGACCGCCCCATGCTCGACACCGCGAACGCCCCCGCCCCCGACGCGGAGCCGGCCCCCGAGGAGGCGCTGCTGGCCGTCAACAACATCGAGGTGATCTACAACCACGTGATCCTGGTACTGAAGGGCGTCTCCCTAAGCGTCCCCAAGGGCGGCATCACGGCCCTCCTGGGCGGCAACGGCGCGGGCAAGACCACCACGCTGAAGGCCATCTCGAACCTCCTGCGCTCCGAGCGCGGCGAGGTCACCAAGGGCACGATCTCCTACCGCGGCGAGCGCATCCAGGATCTCGCGCCCGCCGACCTCGTCTCGCGCGGCGTGATCCAGGTCATGGAGGGGCGCCACTGCTTCGAGCACCTCACCGTCGAGGAGAACCTGCTCACGGGCGCCTACACCCGCCGCGACGGGGGCCGGAAGGTGAAGGCGGACCTGGAGATGGTCTACGAGTACTTCCCGCGCCTGCGCGAGCGCCGCACCTCCCAGGCGGGCTACACCTCGGGCGGCGAGCAGCAGATGTGCGCCATCGGCCGTGCGCTGATGAGCCGCCCCGAGACGATCCTGCTCGACGAGCCGTCGATGGGCCTCGCCCCGCAGCTCGTGGAGCAGATCTTCGGCATCGTGAAGCGCCTCAACGAGGAGCAGGGCGTCACCTTCCTCCTGGCCGAGCAGAACACCAACGTGGCGCTGCGCTTCGCCCACTACGGCTACATCCTGGAGTCGGGCCGCGTGGTGATGGACGGCGCGGCCGCCGCCCTGCGCGAGAACCCCGACGTGAAGGAGTTCTACCTCGGCATGAGCGACGAGGGCCGCAAGTCGTTCCGCGACGTGCGCTCGTATCGCCGCCGCAAGCGCTGGCTGGCGTGACCGCGCGCGCCGCCACCTGCCTGTGGTTCGAGGCGGAGGGCCACGTGGCCGCGCGGACTTACGTCTCCCTCCTGCCGGGCAGCCGGATCGTGGAGGAGGTGCGCGCAGGTCCCGATGGTCCGCCCCTTCTCGTGCTGTTCGAGCTGGCCGGCGCGCCGTTCCAGGCGCTGAACGGCGGGCCGGGGCATCCGCCCACCGACGCCGCCTCGATCGCGGTGGCGACCGCGGATCAGGCCGAGACCGACCGCCTGTGGGACGCGCTCTGCGCGGACGGCGGCGAGCCCGGGCGCTGCGGCTGGCTGCGCGACCGCTGGGGCGTGTCCTGGCAGATCGTGCCCGAGGCATGGATGGCGCTGGTGCGCACCGGCGACGGCGCCGGGCTGGGCCGCGCCTTCGCCGCGCTCGGCGAGATGGGGCGCATCGACATGGCGCGCCTCGAGGCGGCCTACGAGGGCGCATGAGGGCCTTCGTCGGCCTGCCCGTGCCCGAGGCCTGGATCGCGCCCCTCGTGCGCGCGCAAGGCGCGATCCCCGGCGGGCGCTCCGTGCCCGTGGACGACCTGCACCTGACGCTGGCCTTCCTGGACGACCAGCCCGAGGCGCGGCTGGAGGCGATGCACGCGGCCCTCGAGGCGCGCCCCGCCGCGGCGGTGCCCCTGCGGGCGACCGGCTACGCGGTGTTCGGGGCCGCGAAGGGCCAGTTCCGGCTTGTGGCCCTCGACGTGGAGCCGGCGCCCGCCCTGGCATCCTTGCGCGATCGGGTGCGCGGCGCCGCCCGTGCCGCCGGCATCGCGTTGCCGCGCGAGCGCTTCCGCCCCCACGTGACGCTCGTGCGCTTCCCCCGCGTCGCGCCCCCGGACGCGACCCGCCTGCCCGAGGCGCTGGCGGGCCTCGGCGCCCCCGCCTTGCCCCCGGCCGAGGCGCGGGCCGCGGTGCTCTGGGCCTCGACGCTGACGCCCGATGGCCCCGTCTACGAGCCGCTCGCCACCTATCCGCTGGGCGTGGCGGCGTGACCGGGGAGCGCGTCCTGTGCCGCACGCCGAACAACCCCGGCACCACCCGGATCCCCGCGTGGAAGTTCGAAGCCTGCCGGGCCGCGATCCTGGCCGAGCTGGCGGACGGCGAGCGCGGCGCGATGGCGCTGGCCGATGCGGCGGCGGCGCGGCTCTCGGCGTCCGACCGCGCGGCGATGGGATCGGTGGGCTGGCACATGACCACGGTGCGGCTGGAACTGGAGGTGCGCGGCGAGGTCGCACGCTCGGGCCGCGCGCCGGTGCGGCTGGCGCTGCCGTGACGGGCGCGGCGCCCGCCATCCGCGCGCGCGCCGCGCGTGCGGGGCCGCCCCCGGCCCCGGGACTGCGGTTTCCGGCCGGGATGGGGCGAAGGGGGCCCGGAAGCGTGGTATGCTGCGATGCGGAGCCGCCGGCGCAACCCTTCCGGCTCCCGCCCGTTGCCCGTGTCGAGACCGTTCCGGAGATGCCCATGCTCAAGCCACTCGCCCTCCGCGCCGCCCGCCTGATCGAGGGCGGCCTCGAGCGCATCGGCGACCGCCCCGACGACCAGCCCGTTCTCGACCCCTACTACGGCTACGCCACGCCCGACGGGGTGGTGCTGCGGGGGCGCGTGCTGACCGAGCTGCGCCGCGCGCAGCCCGAGGAGACCCAGCACGTCTGGGAGAACCTCAAGCAGATGGTGGGGCTGTTCGTCACCGACGAGGTCGAGGGGGTGCACGTCCGCGGCGGCGGGGCCGAGGCGATCTCGGACGCGGAAGGCTACGTGCGCCTGACGGTGCCGGGAGACTTCTCGCCGGGGTGGACCATCGTGCCGGTCGCCATCGAGGGACAGGAGCCGGTGCCCTTTCCCGCGCTGGTGCCGGGGCCCGAGGCCACGCACATGGTGATCTCGGACATCGACGACACGGTGGTCGAGACCGGCGCCCACAGCCTCGCGCGCAACCTGTGGACCACGTTCACCGGCTCGGCGCTGACGCGGGCGGCCTTCGGCGACGCGGTGCACCTGCTGGAGGCGATGTCGGACGAGGAGCGCAACCCGGTGTTCTACGTCTCGTCCTCCCCGTGGAACATGCACCACTTCTTGGAGACGCTGTTCTCGCACCTCGGCATCCCGCGCGGGCCGAAGTTCCTGCGCGACCTCGGCATCACCGACGAGGGCTTCTCGGAGGCGCACGGGCTGCACAAGGGTCATGCCATCGACGTGCTGATGGCCGCCAACCCGCGGCTGCCGGCCTTCCTTATGGGCGACACCGGGCAGCACGACGCGCAGGTCTACCGCGAGGCCGTGGAGCGCCATCCCGGCCGCGTCCGCGGCGTCGCCCTGCGCGAGTCGGTGCCGGGCGCCTCGGGCGACGACGCCGACTGCATCGCGGCGATCGAGGCGGCGGGCGTGCCGTGCCACCACGGGCCCTCGTTCAACGGCGCACTGAAGACATGGGGACTCGCATGAGCCACTACGACGACCTCGAAACACGCTCCGCGGATGCGCGGCGGGCGGCGCAGGACGCCGCGTGCCGGGAGCTGCACGGTGTGGGGCTGGACGCCCTGCCCGCGCAGCCGGTGCTGCGCAAGGCCGCGCTGGCCGAGCGGCAGGCGGCGGAGCGGCCCTTCGGCGGCGTGCGGGCGCGCAACGTGAGCCACATCTTCCAGTCGCCCGGCCCGATCTACGAGCCCGGCGGCATGGCGGACGACTACTGGCGCATGGGCCGCTTCCTCCATGCCTGCGGGATCGGCACGACGGACGTGGTGCAGAACTGCTTCGGCTACCACCTGACGCCTGCGGGCCACATGTTCGAGAGCGGCGCGCGCGCCGTGGGCGCCGTGGTGGTGCCCGCCGGCACGGGCCAGACCGAGCTGCAGGTGCGCGCCGCCGCCGACCTCGCGGTGACGGCCTACGCGGGCACGCCCGACTTCCTGAAGGTGATCCTCGACCGCGCGGATGCGATGGGCGAGCGCCTCGGCATCGTGCGGGCCGCGGTGGGGGGCGGCGCGCTGTTCCCGTCGCTCCGGCAGGAATACGCGGACCGGGGCATCGCCTGCCTCCAGTGCTACGCCACCGCCGACCTCGGCAACATCGCTTACGAGAGCCCCGCGATCGAGGGCATGATCGTGGACGAGGGGGTCGTCGTGGAGATCGTCCGCCCCGGCACCGGCGATCGGGTCCCCGAGGGCGAGGTGGGCGAGGTCGTGGTGACGTCCCTCAACCCCGACTACCCGCTCCTGCGCTTCGCCACCGGCGACCTGTCGGCGGCGATGGCGGGGCAGTCCCCGTGCGGGCGCACCAACATGCGCATCAAGGGGTGGATGGGCCGCGCCGACCAGACGGCCAAGATCAAGGGCATGTTCGTGCGCCCCGAGCAGGTGGCCGCCTTCGTGGCCCGGCATCCGGAGGTCCGCGCCGCCCGCGTGGTGGTGGACCGCGAGGGCGAGATGGATGCGATGACGGTGCAGGTCGAAGCCGATGGCGGCGACGAGGGCGCCTGGGCCGCCTCGGTGGCCGAGACGCTGAAGCTCAAGGGCCGGGTGGAGCGGGTGGACGGTCTGCCGAACGACGGCGTCGTGATCGAGGACCGGCGGGATTACGGCTGACGGTCGGAGGGGGCTCTGCCCCCGGCCCTGACGGGCCTCCCCCGAGGTATTTCAGGCAAGATGAGGATAGCCGCCTTCCTCTGGCCGAAAATACCTCGGGGAGCGCGAGGGACCGGTCCCTCGCTCCCGCGCTAACCGCGGAGCTCGCCGCCGGTCGCCTTGCGCACCTTCTCGACCACCTTCGCGCCCACCGCCTCGATCTCCTTGTCGGTGAGCGTGGCCTCCCGGGGCTGCAGCCGCACGGCGATGGCGAGGCTCTTGCGGCCCTCGCCCAGAGACCCGCCGACGAACTCGTCGAACACGCGCACGTCCGTGATGAGGGCCTTGTCGGCGCCCTTCGCCGCGTTGACCAGCGCCTGGGCCTCGACGCTCTCGTCCACCACGAAGGCGAAGTCGCGCTCCACGGCCTGCAGGTCACTGAGGATCAGCGCCGGGCGGGCGGTGCCGGTGGCCTTGGGGAAGGGCACGGCGTCCGGGTGGACCGTGAAGGCCACGGCGGGGCCGCGCACGTCGAGCGCCTTCAGGACGCGGGGGTGCAGCTCGCCGAAGGCGGCGAGCACGCGCTTCGGGCCGAGGCGGATCGTGCCGGAGCGGCCGGGGTGGAACCAGTCGGGGGCGCCGCGCATGACCTGCGCGGCGGGCGCGCCGAGGGCGGCCAGCGCGGCCTCGGCGTCGGCGCGGGCGTCGAAGGCGTCCGGCGCGCGGCGGCCGCCGTGCATGTCGCGCGGCCCCTGCCCCACCAGGAGGCCGGCGACCTGCAGGCCCTGCTCGCCCGGCTCGCCGCCCGAGAAGGCCGTCCCGACCTCGAACAGCGCGAAGCCGCCCGCCCCCCGCGCCTGGTTGCGCGCGGCCGCGCGCAGGAGGCCCGACAGGAGGTCGGGGCGCATGTGGCTCATCTCCGACGAGATGGGGTTCTCGAGGCGCAAGGCCTCCGGGTCGCCGCCGAAGAGCGTCGCGGCCTCGGCGTCGATGAAGCTGTAGGTGACGCACTCGTCGTAGCCGAGACTGGCGACCGTGCGGCGGGCGAGACGCTCGCGGCGCTGGGCGGGCGTCAGCACGGGGCGCAGCACCTCGGCGGGGCGCGCGAGGGGCCGGCCCTGGAGCTTCGTGAGCGAGGCGATGCGGGCGACCTCCTCCACGAGGTCGGCCTCGCCTCCGACGTCGCTGCGCCAGGTGGGCACGTGGGCGGTGAGCTTGGGCGCCTCGCCCTCGATGCGGAAGCCGAGTGCCTCCAGCGTGGCGCGCTGCTCGGCGGCGGGGATGCTCATGCCCACGAGGCTCTCGACCCGGTCGGTGTCGAGGGCGTAGCTGCGGGCCACGTCCGGGACGCCGCCCGCGACCACCATCTCCGAGGCCTCGCCGCCGGCGTGGTCGAGGATCATGCGGACCGCGCGGTCCAGACCCTCGGGCGCGAAGGCCGGGTCGACGCCGCGCTCGAAGCGGTAGCGGGCGTCCGAGTTCACCTTCAGCGCGCGGCCCGTTCCGGCGATCTGCACGGGGTCCCAGAGGGCGCTCTCGACCACCACGTCCACGGTGCCCTCGGTGACCCCGGTGGGGGCGCCGCCGACGATGCCAGCGATGCTCTGGGGGCCGGCGTCGTCGGAGATGACCATGGCGCCCTCGGGGAGGGTGTAGGTCTTGTCGTCGAGCGCCTCGACCCGCTCGCCGCCCGCGGCGCGGTGCACGCGCAGGTCGCCCTGCAGGAGGGCCGCGTCGAAGACGTGGAGGGGGCGGTTCAGGTCGTGGGTGAACCAGTTGGTGACGTCGACGAGGAACGAGATCGGGCGCAGGCCGACCGCCCGGAGCTGCGCCTGCAGCCAGTCCGGCGAGGCACCGTTGCGCACGCCGCGGATGGTGCGCAGGCAGAACAGCGGGCAGCCGTCCGCCGTGTCCGCGTCGATGGTGACCTTCACGGGGCTGCGGAACGCGCCGTCCACCTCGGTGGCGGGCAGCGGGCGGAGCGTGCCGAGGCCGCGGGCGGCGAGGTCGCGGGCGATGCCGCGCACGCCGAGCGCGTCGCCGCGGTTGGGGGTGATGGCGATCTCGATCACGGGGTCGACCACCGCGGGGTCGTTCTCGGCCAGCCAGTCGGTGAAGCGCTGGCCGACCTCGCCGGAGGGCAGCTCGATGATGCCGTCGTGCTCCTCGCTCAGCTCCATCTCGCGCTCGGAGGCCATCATGCCGTGGCTCTCGACGCCGCGGATCTTGCCGACCTGGATGGTGGTGTCGATGCCGGGGACGTAGGTACCCGGCTCGGCCACGACCACGGTGATGCCGGCGCGGGCGTTGGGGGCGCCGCAGACGATCTGTTTCGTGCCCGCGTGGGTCTCGACGGTGCAGACGCGCAGGCGGTCGGCGTCGGGGTGGGGCCGGGCGTCGGTGACGCGGCCGATGCGGAAGTCGCGCAGGCGCGCGGCGCGGTCCTCGATGCCTTCCACTTCCAGCCCGAGGTCGGTGAGGGCCTCGGCGATGGCGTCCACGGAGGCGTCGGTGTCGAGGTGGCGCTTGAGCCAGGAGAGGGTGAATTTCATTGTGATCCGTCTCCACTAGAAAGTTTGAACCTAATGCCCCTCAAAGCTGAGGAGATTCGCCCCCAAAAGAGCGCCACCAATCCCACGACGATCAATATCGGAAAGATTATCCAGACTAATAGCCCCGTAATTAATGTGCCTGCGATATAACCCGCAGAGCCCGTCAAAATCAGAGCACCGGAACTGTGGGCGACGGCTGATATGCCAAATACCTTTCCGAGTAGGTATATCGCTCCGGCTGATCCGAGACTTCCGCCAGCAATCTTATGCCGTGTCCAAAGTTTGGATTTAGCGTCCCAACGGAAAGAACCCGCTCTCGCGAGCGCCGAGAAAAGGATGCGGTTCATTACTTAGCCCCTACCCCGCGTGTCGCGCCGGCGCCTGGAGCGCTCCGAACCCGTAGTGCCGCAGCCAGCGCAGGTCGCTGTCGAAGAACGCCCGCAGGTCGGGAATGCCGTACTTCAGCATCGCCAGGCGGTCGATGCCGATGCCGAAGGCGAAGCCCTGCCACTCGTCGGGGTCGATCCCGCCCGCCCGCAGCACCTTGGGGTGGACCATGCCGCTCCCTAGGATCTCCAGCCAGTCGTCGCCCTCACCGAGCTTCAGCGTCCCGCCCTCCCAAGAGCAGCGGATGTCCACCTCGGCGGACGGCTCGGTGAAGGGGAAGTGCGAGGCGCGGAAGCGCAGCTCGATGCCGTCGACCTCGAAGAAGGCGCGGCAGAACTCCTCGAGGCACCACTTGAGGTTGGCCATGGAGATGTCCCGGTCCAGCGCCAGCCCCTCGACCTGATGGAACATCGGCGTATGGGTCTGGTCGTAGTCGGCGCGGTAGACGCGGCCCGGGCAGATCACGCGGATCGGCGCGCCCTCTTTCTCCATCGCGCGGATCTGGACCGGCGAGGTGTGGGTGCGCAGGACGTGGGGGGGCCGGTTGTCGCCCTCCTTGCGGGCCATGTAGAAGGTGTCCATCTCGGCGCGCGCGGGATGATGCCCGGGGATGTTGAGGGCGTCGAAGTTGTACCAGTCGGTCTCGATCTGGGGGCCCTCGGCGACTTTGAACCCCATGTCCGCGAAGATCGCCGTGACCTCCTCGGTGACCTGGCTGACGGGGTGGATCGTGCCCTCGCGGCGGGGGCGCACGGGGAGGGTCACGTCGAGCCACTCGGAGCGGAGGCGCTCCTCGAGGGCGGCGTCCTCCAACGCCGCCTTGCGGGCGGCGATGGCGCTGTTGATCTCGTCCTTCAGGGCGTTAAGGCGGGGGCCGGCCTCCTGCCGCTCCTCGGGGGTCATCTTCCCCAGCTCGCGCATCTTGAGGGCCACCTCGCCCTTCTTGCCCACGGCCTCGACGCGCACCGACTCCAGCGCGGCCTCGTCGGCGGCCTCGCCGATGCGGGCCAGGTATTTCTCGCGCAGGTCCATGAAGCGTCCCCCTCCGGTGGCGCGGGCCGGACTAGCCCGCGCCGGGGGGGCGCGCAACTACCCCGCCGGCGCGGCGTCGTGCTTGGCCGCGAGCCTGCGGTTGCGGCGGCGGGCGAGGAGGTTCAGCCCCTCGACGAGGGCGGCGAAGGCCATGGCCGAGTAGATGTAGCCCTTCGGGACATGGCGCCCGAAGCCGTCGGCGATCAGCACCATGCCGATCATCAGGAGGAACGCGAGGGCCAGCATCACGACGGAGGGGTTGGCCTGCACGAAGCGCATCACGGGGCCGGAGGCGGCGAACATGACGCCCACGGCGATCACCACGGCGGCGACCATGATCGGCAGCTCGTCGGTCATGCCCACGGCCGTCAGGATCGAGTCGATCGAGAACACGAGGTCGAGGATGATGATCTGGAACAGCACGGTGCCGAAGGCCGCCGTCCCGGCGCGGGGCTTGCCGGTGGCGGTCTCGTGGGGGTTGAGCTTCTCACGGATCTCGGAGGTGGCCTTCCAGGTGAGGAACAGGCCGCCGGCGATGAGGATCAGGTCGCGCCACGAGAAGGCGGTGTCGAAGGTCGGCTCGCCGTAGGCGCCCGGCGCGCCCTGGATGCCGAGGTCGAATACGGGCTGCGTCAGGCCCACGATCCAGGCGATGGCGGCGAGCAGCAGGAGGCGCAGCACGAGGGCGAGTCCGATGCCGATCTTGCGGGCGCGGTCGCGGGCGCCCTCGGGAAGCTTGCCGGCGACGATCGAGATGAAGATCAGGTTGTCGATGCCCAGCACGATCTCGAGGGTCACGAGCGCGAGGAAGGCGGCCCAGGCGTCGGGCGAGGCGAGGAGGTCGAGCATGGGGTGGCGGTCCGGCGTGGTTGCCGGGGGGCAACGCGGCGCCCGGGGGGCGGTTCCCGTCAGCGCATCCGGGCGGCCAGCGCGGCGCCGATGCGGCGCGAGCCCTCGGGCGAGGGGTGCACGGCGTCGGCGTCGTAGAGCGCGGCGTCGCGCGGGTCGATCACCTCGGCGGCGTCGAGGAACATCAGCCCCGGGTCGGCGGCGGCGAGGCGGGCCACGCGGGCGTTGATGCGGTCGAAGGCCCCAGCGCAGGCGCTGAAGCCGGTGCGGCGGCCCACGATGTCGTCGTAGTAGCCCAGGAAGGCGGCGCGGCTGCCGGTGGCGCGGATCGACGCGATCAGGGCGGGGATCGCGCCGGTGCGCCCGTCCGGGGCGATCAGGGCGTCGGTGGTGGCCACCTCGGCAGGGGTGCCGCAGTCGCCGCGCAGGTCGTTGCCGCCGCCGTCCAGGATCACCCAGGCCCAGCGGCCCCGGTTCGCGGCCCACTGGCGCTGGATGCTGAAGTCGGTGAGGCCGACGACGCCGCTGTCGTTCAGCAGGAACGCGCCGGACTGGGTGGCGTCCACCACCGGCAGGCCGAGCGCGGCGGCGGCCACCTCAGGCACGCCCCGTCCGTCGTTCCAGGCGAGCACGCTGTCGCCCACGGCGAGCACCGCGCGTTGGTCGGGCGGCGCGGAGGTGACGCAGGCGGCGACGAGGAGGGCGGGGGCGAGGAGGGCGGCGAGGTGGATGCGCATCCGGTGGCACCTAGCGCGGGGCGCGGCGAGGCAAGGGAGCGCGGAACGCGAAGGGGCCGCCCCATGGGCGGCCCCTCGGTGGATCGACGCGGCGGCGGCGGATCAGGCCGCGGCGCGGGCCTGGTCGACGATGGCCGCGAAGGCCTCGGGCTCGTGCACGGCGAGGTCGGCAAGGACCTTGCGGTCGACCTCGATGCCCGACTTCGTGAGCAGGTTGATGAAGCGCGAGTAGGTCATCTCGCCGTCGTGGGCGCGCACGGCGGCGTTGATCCGCTGGATCCACAGGGCGCGGAAGTCGCGCTTGCGGGCCTTGCGGTCGCGCGTGGCGTACTGGTTGGCCTTGTCGACCGCCTGGGTGGCGGTGCGGAAGGTCTTGCTGCGACGGCCGTAGTAGCCCTTCGCGGCCTTCAGGACCTTCTTGTGGCGGGCATGGGTGACCTTGCCGGAGGTGACTCGGGACATGTGCTAGCCTCCTATCAGCGGTCGTAGGGCATGAAGCCCTTGACGATCTTGGCGTCCGGGGCGCTGAGCGTGGTGGTGCCACGCGCGTCGCGGATGAACTTGTTGCTGCGCTTGATCATGCCGTGGCGCTTGCCGGCCTGACCGGCCATCACCTTGCCGGTGGCCGTGACCTTGAATCGCTTCTTGGCAGACGATTTCGTCTTCATCTTGGGCATTTGGTTCTCCGGTACTTCGTCGCGGACCCAGGCATCCCAATCGCCCGGCCCGCGGTGGAAGCGGCCCCCTAGCGCGGCGGGAGCCGGGACGCAAGGCCGCGGGGGGCCTAGCGCAGGATGCGGGCGATCAGCTCGATGAAGCTGTCGGGCACGACGGTCCAGCTGATCGAGCGGTCCGCCTCCCAGAGCCAGAAGAACAGCAGCACGGCCACCACCGCCGCGAAGAGGCCCGCGAGCGAGCGGCGCCGCTCGGCCCAGGCGGTCAGCGCCGCGGCGAGGCCCATGGCCCCGATCACCGTGGCCAGCACCGCCACGATCACCGGGTCGGGCGGCGCGGGCAGGTCGAGGTCGGGCACGCCGGCCCAGCCCTCCCAGCGCCGGAGGATCCCGGTCCAGAGGGCGTCCACCTGCTCCAAGTCAGTCGCCCTCGGCCCCGAAGATCCGCCGCTCGTCGCAGGGCGCGACGCGCAGGATGTTGGTGGAGCCGGCGACGTTGAAGGGGATGCCGGCGGTGACCACCACCTGGTCGTCGGCCTGCGCGAAGCCCGCGGCCTTCGCGGCGCGCACCGCCGAGACCACCGCGAACTTGAACCGCTCCACGGTCTGCGTGGTCACGCAGTGGCAGCCCCAGGACAGCACGAGGCGGCGCGCCGAGGCGACGATCGGGGTGAGCATGATGATCGGCACGCGCGGGCGCTCGCGGCTGACCTTCAGCGCGGTGGAGCCGGAGTGCGAGAACACGCACAGCGCCACCACGTCCGTGGTCTCGGCGATCTCGCGGGCGGCGGCCACGATGCCGTCGGCGGTGGTGCTCAGGTGCGAGACGCGGCTGGCCTCGATGATCTCGCGGTAGGTGGCGTCGGCCTCCACCTGGCGGGCCACGGCGTCCATGGTCTGCACGGCCTCGATCGGGTACTGGCCGGCCGCCGATTCCGCCGAGAGCATGATGGCGTCGGTGCCCTCGTAGATGGCGGTGGCCACGTCCGACACCTCGGCGCGGGTGGGCATGGGCGACTCGATCATCGACTCGAGCATCTGGGTGGCCACGATCACCGGCTTGGCGGCGGCGCGGCACTTGCGAATGAGGCGCTTCTGGATCGGCGGCACGGCCTGCACGGGCAGCTCCACGCCGAGGTCGCCGCGCGCCACCATGATGCCGTCGGAGACGGCGAGGATCTCCTCGAAGGCGTCCACCGCCGAGGGCTTCTCGATCTTCGACAGGAGCGCCGCGCGGCCCTTGGCCAGCGCACGCGCCTCCTCCACGTCCGAGGCGCGCTGCACGAAGCTGAGCGCCAGCCAGTCCACGCCCAGCTCGCATACGAACTCCAGATCGGCGCGGTCCTTCTCGGAGAGGGCGGCGAGCGGCAGCACCACGTCGGGCACGTTCACGCCCTTGCGGTTCGAGATGGTGCCCCCCGTGACCACGGTGCAGTCGGCGTGGTCGGGGCCGCAGCGGTCCACCTTGAGGCGCAGCTTGCCGTCGTTGACCAGGAGCGTGGAGCCGGGCTCGAGCGCCTCGAAGATCTCGCGGTGGGGGAGCTGCACGCGGGTGGCGTCCCCGGCCGCCTCGTCGAGGTCGAGGCGGAACGGCTGCCCCTCCTCGATCTCGGCGCTGCCGCCCTTGAAGGTGCCCACGCGCAGCTTCGGCCCCTGCAGGTCGGCCAGGATGGCGATCGGGCGGCCGGTGTCGCGCTCGATGTCGCGGATGATGTTGTGGCGCGCGCGGATCTCCTCGTGGCCACCGTGGCTCATGTTGAGCCGGAACACGTCGGCGCCGGCCTCGAACAGTGCGCGGATCGTGTCGTAGTCGTCGGAGGCCGGGCCGAGGGTGGCGACGATCTTGACGTTGCGGTGGCGTCTCATGCTCTGCTCCGTGCGGCGGGCGGGTGTTAGCGCTCGCGGCTATGCCCCGATGGCCGGCGCGCGGCAAGAGAGGGCCGCTTGCCGGGGCGCCGGGGGTGCCTTAACCCCGCCGCCATGACCCATCCGCCGTTCCATGTCACGCCCCGTCCCGGCCGATGGGTCGTCACCTGTGACCATGCGAGCAACCGCGTGCCGCCCTGCACGGGCGGCGGCTCGCTGGGCCTCGCCCCCTCGGACATGGGGCGTCACATCGCCTGGGACGTGGGCGCGGCCGGCGTCACCGACGCGCTGGCCGAGGCCCTGGGCGGCACCGCCGTGCGCTCCGACTTCTCGCGCCTCGTGATCGATCCGAACCGGGGCGAGGACGACCCCACCCTGCTCATGCGCCTCTACGACGGCACCGTGATCCCCGCGAACCGCCACGCGGACGCAGCCGAGCGCGAGCGGCGGCTGGCCGCGTTCCACCGCCCCTACCACCGCGCGCTGGAACGGGTGCTGGCCGAGCGCCCCGCCCCCGTCGTCTGCTCGGTCCACTCGTTCACGCCGCAGCTCCGCGGGCGCCCGCCGCGCCCGTGGCAGGTGGGGGTGCTGTTCGCCGGCGACCGGCGGCTGGCGGACCCGCTGATCCTGCGCCTTCAGTCCGAGCCCGACCTCGTGGTGGGCGTGAACGAGCCCTACGGCGGCGACCTGCCCGGGGACGCGATGGACCGCCACGCGCTGCGCCACGGGCGCCTCCACGTGTTGATCGAGCTGCGGAGCGACCTCATCTCCGACGGGGCGGGGCAGCGCGCGTGGGCGCAGCGCCTCGCGCCGCACCTGGAAGCCGCCCTGGAGGACGCCGAGAATGCCCGAGATGGATGACCGCACCCGCACCGAGGTCGAGGCTGCCGCGTTCCGGCGCCTGCGCCGGCACCTCCTGGAGGACCGCCCCGACGCCCAGAACATCGACCTGATGAACCTGGCCGGCTTCTGCCGCAACTGCCTGAGCCGCTGGTCGCAGGAGGCCGCCGCGGAGCGCGGGGTGGAGATGACCAAGGACGAGGCGCGCGACTGGTTCTACGGCGACTTCGCCGCCTGGAAGGCCGCGCACCAGAGCGAAGCCTCGGCGGACCAGAAGGCCGCCTTCGAGCGCAGCTTCGCCGAGAACGTCGGCGGGGACGCGAAGTCGTGAGGCGCCGCGCTATCGCATGACGGCGCGGGGCGCACTAACTGGAGGTCCGAAGGAGTGCCGCCCATGATCCGCCCCGCCGCCATCCTCGCCGTCCTGGCGCTCGCCGCGCCCGCCGCCGCGCAGGGCGTGTTCGTGCCGCCGCCCGGCGCCGACCCCGGCCCCGCCTTCACGGGCAAGCGCGCCCACGTGGCGCGCGAGCTGCCCCTCTACGGCTTCGACCCGTCGGTTCTGCGCGACCTTTCGAATGCGAAGGTCGCGCTGATCGACACCTACATCCACTCGGACCTGAGCCCCAACGACGTGCGCCTCCGGATCGGATCGGCGCTCCGGCCCGGGATCCTGCAGTCCCTCGTGGACCGCTTCTGACCCCGGAGGTTCCCCCATGCGCTCCCTCGTCCTCGCCGCTCTCCTCGCCGCCGCCGCCGCATCCCCCGTGGCGGCGCAGGGTGCGAACACCTCGCAGCTCGCCGCCTCGGTGCAGCACCGCCTGAACACCCTGGGGTTCGGCGACGTCGACGCGCGCACGCTCTCGACCCGCCAGCTCGGCGCCCTGCACCTGAAGCTGCAGGGCCCCGTGTTCGGCGGAGTCGGGCTGAACAACCGGTGGATCCGCAAGCGCGCGGAGGTGCAGTCGATCCTCGGCTGGGAGGCCGAGGGCCGCCCCAGCCGTTAGCGCCCCTTGGCGCGGGCCTCGTCGAGGTAGATCTCGCGCAGGCGCCGGGCGACCGGCCCGGGCGTCCCGTCGCCTACGGGCGCGCCGTCGATCTCCACCACCGGCGTCACGAAGGTGGAGGCCGAGGTGACGAAGGCCTCCGTGGCGCCCTGCGCCTCCTCGATCGTGAAGGCCCGCTCCTCGACCCGCATCTGCGCCTCGCGCGCCATGCGCAGCACGGCCGCCCGCGTGATGCCGTGCAGGATCTCCTCGCCCAGGTGCCGGGTGACGATGGTGTCGCCGACCACGATGTAGGCGTTGTTCGAGGTGCCTTCCGTGACGGCCCCGTCCTCGACCATCCACGCATCGTCCGCGCCGCGCCCCTTGGCCTCCATCTTGCCCATCGAAGGGTAGAGCAGCTGCACCGTCTTGATGTCGCGCCGCGCCCAGCGCCGGTCGGGGATCGAGACCACCCGGATACCGCGCGCGGCGGCCGGGCTGTCGGCGAGGCCGGGCTTCTCTTGCGTGAACAGCACCACCGTCTGCGCGGGCGCCGGGTCGGGATAGGCGAAGTCGCGGTCGGCGGCGCCGCGGGTGACCTGCAGGTAGACCAGCCCCTCGTCGATGCCGTTCTCCTCGACCAGCCGGCGGTGCACGGCGAGGAGCGCATCGGCGTCCATCGGCATGGGCATGTCCAGCTCGGCCAGCGAGCGCTCGAGGCGCGCGGCGTGGCCGTCGAAGTCGATGAGCTTGCCGCCGAGCACGCTGGTCACCTCGTAGACCCCGTCCGCGAACAGGAAGCCCCGGTCGAAGACCGACACGCGGGCCTCGGCCTCGGGCACGTAGTCGCCGTTCACGTAGACGGTGCGCATGGGGGAGCCTCCTGGTCGCTGCCCCGCCCTCTTGCGGAGCGCCGCGGGGGCGGTCAAGCCTCGCCCCCATGCACCTGACCCACGGCCCCCTCGCCGCCTTGCGCGCCCGTCCCCTCGCCGCCGAGGTGGCCGAGGCCGCCCGCCTGCGCCCCGGCTACCGCGAGCACGCCGTCGCGCTGGACGACCCGCGAGGGCAGCATCAGATGGTGGAACTGCGGGACCGGGGCATCGCCGGGGCCAACGCCTACTGGGAGGGATCGCCGCCCTACCACGAGCGGATCGAGGGCGCCGTGCCCGACCTCCTCTTGCGCGCCCCGGTGGCCGACGCGCTGGCGGGGGTGAACGCGCGGCTGGAGCCTTACGACTTGGAGCTGTGGGTGTTCGACGCCTGGCGCCCGCTGGCGGTGCAGAACCACTTCCACGACCACTGGATGCCGGCGCGGCTGCGCGCGTTGAACCCCGACTGGGACGCCGCCCGCATCGCCGCGGAGACCGAGCGTTACTGGGCGCGCGGGGCCAGGGGCGCCATCAACCCGCTCTCGCCCCCGCCCCACGCCACGGGCGCCGCGGTGGACCTGACGATACGCCGGCAGGGCGGCGCGGAGCTGCACATGGGCACGATCTTCGACGACGTGTCGGAGGCCTCGAACACGGACGCCTACGAGGCGGAGCCCGAGGGGCTGGCCGTCTCGGCGCGCGAGGCGCGCAGCAACCGGCGCCTCCTCTTCTGGCTGATGCGCGAGGCGGGGTTCGCCAACAACCCGACCGAGTGGTGGCACTTCAGCATCGGCGACCAGATGTGGGCGCGGATCACTGGGGCGCGGGCGGCGTACTACTCGACGGCACCGGAGGTGCCGTCGCCCCGGACCTGATCCGGGGCCCCTGCCCCCAACGTTGCGCCTTCAATTCGGAGCGAAGCGCCCGCCGCACCCCGAGGCCCCGGCGCAAGTCCGGGGCGCGCTAGTCCCGGCCCAGCAGCCCCGCCGTCTCGGGGCGCTCCACCTCGTAGTCGAGCGCCGCGCGGTCGCGCACCGCGGTGGCGCGCTTGAAGCCGTAGCGGATGGTGTACTCGTCCGCGTCCCCAGCCACGATCAGCGCCGAGCGCACCAGCGCGGGGCCGTCGTGGATCTCCACCAGGCCGCGCAGCTTCGGCGCCACGTCGATCGCCACCGTGAAGCCCTCGGCGTCGTAGGAGCGGATCGGGTACCACGCCTCGCCCACCTGCACCCGCAGGCGCCCGCCGGTGCGGCGCTGCTCGCGGTCGCGCGCGCGGGCGAGGCCCTCGCGGACCGCCTCGGGCAGGACGTCGCCCTGCGTCTCGTCGTCGGCGCGTGGCGTGTCGGTCATGGCAGGCCCCCCGGTCGTGCCCCCTGAAGGTCGGCACTCCGGCGCCGCGAGTCAACGCGAACGGCGGCCTTCGCGCGGAAACGTCGCGGCGCCTAGCGGGCGCGGGGGCGCAGGACGTGGGGGATCGCCGGATCGTAGAGCGCGCTGTCGCGGAAATCGGCGACCTCGCCCAGCGCGGGGCCGACCAGGATCAGCGCGGTGCGGGTGATCTTCTCCGCCCTCACCTTCTCGCGGATGTCCGCGAGGGTGCCGCGCAGGAACGCCTCGTCGGGCCAGCCCACGCGGTAGGCCACGACCACGGGGCAGTCGGCGCCGTAGTGGGGCACGAGCACCCGCTCGATCTCGCGCAGGGCGCGGATGCCGAGGTGGATCGCGAGGGTGGCGCCCGTGCGCGCGAAGTTCTCGAGCGTCTCGCGGGGGGGCATGGAGGTGGACTTCATCGACACGCGCGTGAGCACGATCGACTGCGCCACCTCGGGGATCGTCAGCTCCTGGCCCAGGGCGGCGGCGGCGGCGGCGTAGGCGGGCACGCCGGGGCAGACCGCGAAGGGGATGCCGTCGCGGCGCAGGAGGCGGATCTGCTCGGCGATGGCGCCGTAGAGCGAGGGGTCGCCGGAATGGACCCGCGCCACGTCCTCGCCGCGGGCGTGGGCGGCGGCGATCTCGGCATGGGTCTCGGCCAGCGTCATGGGCGCGGTGTCGAGGACGCGGGCGCCCTCGGGCGCCTCGGCCACCACGGCGGCGGGCACGAGGCTGCCGGCGTAGAGGCATACGGGGCACGAGCGGATCAGCCGCTGGGCCTTGAGGGTCAGAAGTTCCGGGTCGCCGGGTCCGGCGCCGATGAAGTGGACGGTCACGAGGGGTCCTCCGAGGTCGCGAGGTCGCCGCCCGCCATCTTGCGGGCGTAGCCGCGGGGCGTGAACATGCGCGGGCCGTCGCCCGTCTGGACCACTCGGGTGTTCGACGAGCCGACCAGCACCACGGTCATCATGTCCACTTCGTCCACGTGGAGGGCGTCCAGCCGGCGCAGGCGCACGTGCTCCTCGGGGCGCCCCAGGGAGGTGGCGAGCAGGACCGGCGTGTCCGCCGGGCGGTGCCGCAGGAGGATGTCGCGGGCCATGGGAAGAAGATCGCGGCGGCGCTTCGAGACGGGGTTGTAGAAGGCCACCACGAAGTCGCCCTCGGCGGCGGCGCGGAGGCGGCGCAGGATGTCGTCGCGGGGCGTCAGCAGGTCCGACAGGGATATGGCGCAGAAGTCGTGGCCCAGCGGCGCCCCGGCGCGGGCGGCAGCCGCCTGCAGGGCCGAGACGCCGGGCGTGCCGCGCAGCTCGACGCGCCGGGCGGCGGGGCTGAGCGCGTCCTCGCCCGTGCGCGCCATCAGCTCCAGCACGAGCGCGCCCATGGCGTAGATGCCCGCGTCCCCCGAGCAGACCAGCGCCACGTCGCGCCCCTCGCCCGCCCGCTCCAGCGCGTGGCGGCAGCGCGCCTCCTCGCCGCCCAGGGGATAGTCGGAGCGCGGCTTGCCCGCCGCCAGCGGCCCGAGCAGGTCGATGTAGAGGCCGTAGCCGACCAGCTCGTCGGCGCCCGCCACCCAGGCCGAGGCCTCCGGGGTCCGCCACGCCGCCTGCCCGGGGCCGATCGAGACCACCGAGAGGCGCCCGCGCGGGCGGCCCGGCAGGTCCACGATGGGCGCGGGCGCCAGCGCGAGCGCGGCGGTGGCCATGGCGGACTTGCGCTTCGGCTGCGCGAGCACGGCGTCGGGGCCGGCGGCACGGAGGGCCGCGTTCTCGGCAACGCCGTGGGTGCCGATCTCGGCGAAGACCACGTCCGAGGGGTTCGCGGTACGGGGGGTCTCGCTCTCCAGCTCCGGGGCGGTGAACAGGCGCAGGGGGCAACCCAGCCGCTTCGCCAGGGCGATCACCGCCGGCTCGTCGCCCTTGAGGTCGGCGCTCCAGACGCCGGCCAGCGCGCCGGGGGCGATGCCGGCCTCTGCGAGCACCCCGTCCACCAGCGCCGCCAGTTCCTCGGGCGGGCAGTCGCGCGAAGCGCCCACGCCCAGCGCGGCGCGGCGGGGGTGGAAGGTGAGGCCCGCGCCCTCGTGGGGCGCGAGGGTGGCGCGGATCGTCACATCATCGCCCTCGGGCAGGCCGCGGAGCCACGGTGCGTCCCCCTCGACCCGCGCGCCGCCGCCCGCCAGCAGCGCGGCCATGGCATCCTTCGCGCCCTCGGGGTTGGCCAGCGTCCAGCCCTCGGGCGGCTCGTCGAGCGCCACGCCCAAGGCCACGTCGCCGGCGGTGGTCACGGCCGCCATGGCCCCCAGCGCCTCGGCCAACGCCCGCGCCATGCGGTTCGCGCCCCGGTGGCCGCCCAGCAGCGGCACGACGACCGCCCCGTCGTCGGAGACCGACAGCACGGGCGGCTCGGCGCGCTTGTCGGCGAGCAGCGGCGCCACCGCGCGCACGAGGATGCCGGCGGCGCAGACGCCCACCACCGCGTGCCCGGCGGCGAACAGGGTGCGGACATGGCTTAGCGCGTCGGGGAAGGTGGCGTCGCAGCCCTCGGTGCGACCCTTGCGGCCGTGGAGGGGACACGCCAGCGACTCGGCCACCCGGCGCGCGGTGGCGAGGCCGGAGCGGTTCAGGGCGACGACGACGGGGGTCACAGCCATGGGTCGGCTCCCTTGGCGACGAGGATGGTGGAGAAGTAGGGGGCCTCATCCGGCGCGTCCGCCAGCGGCAGGACGCGCTCGGCCCCGGTGGTGGCGCGCTCGACGTAGGTACCCTGGAGGCCCTCGGAGGCGACCAGCGCGCGCAGGCGCGGCAGGTGCCGGCCCACTTTCAGGATCGCCACCGTGTCGGCGGCGCGCAGGTGGGCGCGCAAGGCATCGTCGGGCAGCGGGCCGGGTAGCACCACGAGGGTGTCGTTGCGCGCCGCGAGCGGCTGCGCGGCGGCGGCGGCGCAGGCGGTCAGCGAGGTGACGCCGGGCACGACCTCCACGCGGTAGCGCGGCGCGAGGCGGGCGTGGAGGTACATGAACGAGCCGTAGAACAGCGGGTCACCCTCGCAGAGGCACACCACGTCAAGGCCCGCGTCAAGGGCGGCGGCGATGGCTTCGGCGCCCACGTCGTAGGCCTGCTGCGCCGGTTCGCGCGCGCGGGTCATGGGGACGTCGATACGGATCTCCTGGGCATTCTTGGGGATGAGCGCGGCGGCGATGACGCGCGCGAGGCTGTCGCCGCCGGCGAGCGAGGGATAGGCCACGACTTCGGCCCGCTCGATCACGCGCGCGGCGCGCAAGGTGAGGAGGTCGGGCGCGCCCGGCCCGAGGCCGACGCCGTGGAGCGTTCCGGTCATCGCTTCACGAGGCTCCACTGCGTCACTGCCATCGACGGGCGCCAGCCGCGGTAGCGGCCCACGGGCTCGGCGCGCTCCACCGAGAGGCGCACGAGGTCGCCGCCGTGGCGGGCGTGAAGGCTGAGCAGGATAGCCTCGCTCTCCAGCGTCACCGCGTTCGCAACCAGCCGGCCGAGGGGGCGCAGGGCCGCGAGAGCGGCGTCGGCGACCGCCTCGGAGAGGCCGCCGCCGATGAACACCGCGTCGGGAGAGGGCAGCGATTCCAACGCCTCCGGCGCCTCGCCGTCGCGCAGGTCGAGGCGGGGGGCGCCCAGGGCAAGGGCGTTCTCGGCGGCCATGGCGCGGCGGTCGGGCCGCGGCTCGAGGGCGATGGCGTGGGCCGAGCGGGCGGCGCGCATCCACTCGATGGCGACCGAGCCGGAGCCGGTGCCGATGTCCCACAGGAGCGCGCCGCGCATGGGCATGAGCTTGGCGAGCGTGGCCGCGCGGACCTCCCGCTTGGTCATGGTCCCATCCGAGCGGAACAGGGCGTCATCGAGGCCGGGCACGCGCGGCAGGAGCGCGGCGTCGGGGGCGGCGACGCATTCCACGGCCAGCGTGTTGAAGGCGGGGACCTCGTGGGACCAGCCGTCGGCGGTGGCGTCGAAGCGGCGCTCGGCGTCGCCGCCCATGTTGGCGAGCACCGTCATGGGGGAGGCGCCGAAGCCACGGTCTGCTAGGAATTTCGCAATCTGGGCAGGGGTTTGCGCGCCCGTGGTCAGGATCAGGAGGCGGGCGCTGGGCTGGATGAAGGCGATCATCTGCTCGACCGGGCGGCCGTGGACCGTGAGGGTCTCGACGTCGGCCATGCTCCAGCCCATGCGGGCCGCCGCGAGCTGGAAGGCCGAGAGCTGGGGGTGGTAGGCGATCTGGCTGGGCGGGATCGCGCGGCCGATGCGGGCGCCGACCGAGAACCACAGCGGGTCGCCCGTCGCCAGCACCACAACCCTTTGACCGCGCAGGGATTCGAGCTTTTCGATCAGGGCGTCGAAGGGGTGCGGCCAGGCGATGCGGCGGGCCTCCACGGCGTCTGAGAGGACGTGGTGGCGGTCGCCGCCGACGATGACCTCGGCGGCCTCGACCACGGCGCGGGCGGCCGGAGCGAGGCCCGCCATGCCGTCCTCGCCGATGCCGACGATGTGGAGCCAAGGGGCGTCAGGCATGGGGGCACCCTGCGTACACCCCGCGTGCACCCCCCGTGCATACGTTTGTCGTCCGGGTGGGGGCTTTGCCCCCGACGCCTGCGGCGTCTCCCCCAAGGTATTTATGGCAAGATGAGAGCACTATTGGACGCCTCCCGCCGCGAGGATCGCGAGCGCGTTCACCGCCGCGGAGGCCATGGCGCTGCCGCCGCGGCGACCGCGCAGGGTGACGAAGGGGCTGTTGCGGGGGCGCTCGGCCAGCTCGGCCTTGGACTCGGCGGCGCCGACGAAGCCGACCGGGAAGGCGAGGATGGCGGCGGGGGGCGGGGCGCCCTCGTCGAGGCGCTCGAGGAGGCGGAAGAGGGCGGTGGGGGCGTTGCCAATGGCAACGACCGCGCCGCCGGTCTCCCACAGGTCCACGGCGGCGGCGGAGCGGGTGGTGCCGAGGTCGGCGGCGAGGTCCGGGACGCGCGGGTCGTTCAGGGTGCAGCGGACTTGCGCGCCGGCGGGCAGGAGGCGGCGGGTGATGCCCGAGGCGACCATCTCGCAGTCGGCGTAGACAGGGGCGCCCGCGCGCAGGGCGTCGGCGCCGCGCTCGGCTGCGTCGGGCGAGAAGGCGAGGCGGTCGGCGATCTCGACCATGCCGCAGGCGTGGATCACGCGCACGGCGACCTCGGCGAGGCCGGGCGGGAAGCGGTCGAGCGCGGCCTCGCGGCGCACCGTGGCGAAGGAGGCGGCGTAGATGGCCGCGGGGTCCTTTTCGTAGGGTCTCATGCGGGGGCCGGGGTGGCGGGCAGCGCAGGTTGCGCCGTCCGCGCATTCAGGTGGGCGGCATCGCTGCGGAGGGAGAGGCCCCGGCTCAAGGCCGGGGCGTGCGGGGAGGCGGGCGGGGGCGCCATTTCGGCGGGGGCACCGCATCCCGCGCGGAGGCCCCGACTCAAGGCCGGGGCGGGGTCACGATGGGTCGTCATTCGGGCTTGGCCGCGCGCCGGGCCGACTCGGGGCCGTGGGGGTGCCTGGCGTGGGGGTATTCGGGGTGGGCGTGGTCGTGGTGATGGTGGTGGCCGTCGCCGTGGTGATGGTGATGCCCGTGGTCGTGAGTGTGCCCGTGGTCGTGGTGATGGTGGTGCCCGCCCGCCTCCAGGCGGCAGAGGCCGGTGCAGAAGTCGTCGCAGAGCGCGCAGTCGGCGACGTTGGAGCCGGGGGCGTTGGCGCCCTGCCCTTCCACGTGGTGGTGGTGGCTCTCCTGCGGGGCGCCGACCTCGGCCTCGAAGCCGAGCACCGTGGTGCGGTACTTGCACAGGGCGCAGTTGGGCGGGGGCACCTCGCCGACCTGCTCGGTGGCGCGCTCGGCGAAGGTGGCCAGGACCCCTTCGTGGGCGCCGAGATAGGGGGCCTTCAGGAACTCGATGCCGGGGTTCGCCGCCGCCACGCGGTCGGTGAAGCCGTAGATGCGGTCGATCAGGATCCCCGAGAACAGGAAGTACGGGAACACGACCACGCGGCGGTAGCCGAGCTTCGCGGCATGCTCCAGGCACGGCTCGACCAGCGGGAAGGTGACGCCCGAATAGCCCACCTCCAGCCAGCCGGTCCCGAGGCCCTCGTGCAGCATCCGCGCCACCTTGGCGACGTTGCCGTTGGCGTCGGGGTCGGAGGCGCCGCGGCCGATCACGACGAGACAGGTCTCATGGAGGGGCACGTCCGAGGGGGCCGCATCGAGCGCCTCGCGGATGCGGGCGGCGGCGGCGGCGATCATCTTGGGGTCGACGCCCAACTCGCGCCCGTAGCGCACGTCGATGCCGTGCTTCGCGGCATAGGTGCTGAGCACGGTGGGGATGTCGTTCTTGCTGTGCATCGCCGCGAACAGCATGCCGGGCACGGCGAGGATGCGCTCGCAGCCCTTCTCGCGCAGGGCGTCGAGACCGTCGCGGATCAGGGGGTTGGCGAACTCGAGGTAGCCGTAGTCGGTCTCCCACTCGGGGGGCAGGAGGGCAGGCAGCTTCCGGGCCAGCGTGGCGAACTCGTCCACGGCGGACTGCGAGCGCGAGCCGTGGCCGCAGATCATCACGCCGGTCTTCATGCGGGCTGCTCCTCGGCGGGGGCCTCCTCGGCCTCCTCCTCCGGCGCCTCGTCGTCCCCCTTCAGCCAGCCCCACAGCCCGAGGCCGACGGCGATGCCGATGGCGGCGCCGGCGATCCAGTGATCGTGGGCGGCGGCCTCTCCGAGATGGCCGAGATGGGCGGGGGCGAGGGTGGCGGGGGTCATGGGCGCGCTCCTGCGGCCCCGGCGTGCCGGTCCGACGATGCCGCGCGCGGCCCCCGGGTTGGGTCGGCCTGCGCGGTCCACCTGTCCGGCCCCGTGCGGGGCGTCGTCGGGTGCGGGGCTAGCTGCCCTGCGGAGGCGGCGCAATGCCGTTCGCGGCATCCGCGGGGGCGGCGGCGACGGGCGCGGCGGCATCGATGCGGGGCACCTCGGCCATGCCGACGCGGCCCACGCCCGGCAGCTTGAGCGCGGGGCGACGCAGATCGACCCCGAGGGTCTGGCCGAGGAGGTGAAGCTCGATCCCGGTGCGGGGGCCCGCCGAGGCGCCGGCCCACCCGCCGAAGGAGAGGTGGAGGTCGCCGCCCGCGTCGCGGAGCATCTGGATGCCCGGCCCGAGCCAGTCCTTGCCCGCGGCGATGGGCGGCAGCGTGGCGCCCAGCTCGGGCACGCGGCGCAGGAGGTGGGCCACGAAGGTGTTGGAGTTCGGCCCCGGGAAGATGCGGTAGTCGCCCCGCGCCGCGAAGGGATAGGCGGCGACCTCGGCCTCCAGCTTCGGGATCATTGCGGCGGCGCGCGCGCCGGTGGCGGTGGCGAGCACGGACGGCTCGTTGGAGTACCAGCGCCCGTCGGCGGCGTAGGCGTCGCGGCGCAGGGGCCGGCCCCAGCCCACCACGTCGTGGCGCGTCCAGCGGGCTGCGCCTTCGCGCTTCCAGACGATCCAGGAGTGGACGGAGACCGCGCCCTTGAGGCCCCCGGTGCGGGCGGCGAGCACGTGGACGCGGGCCTCGGGGACGGCCGCGGCGGGGGGCAGGATGGCGGCCGACGACCAGTCGGCGGCGTTCCACAGGCGCGGGCGGTCCACGTTCGCCCACCACACCAGCGAGGCGAGCACGGGCACCACGAACAGGGCGACGAAGAGGAGCGCGGCGCGCAGGAGGAGGAAGAGCATCGCCGTCCGATATGGGGGCGCGGGCGGCGCGCGCCAGGGGGCGTGCCGCCGCGTCGCGCGTGGTCAGGCGGGCTGGAGCATCCGCCCGAGGCGGCGGCCGCCGATGAGGTGGAGGTGGTAGTGCGGGACCTCCTGCACGCCGTTGCGCCCGGCGTTCGCGATGGCGCGGTGCCCCTCGCCGCCGTCGGCCGCGGTGAGGCCGCGCTCGGCGCAGACGCGGGCGACGAGGCGGTGGAAGTCGACGATCTCGGCATCCGAGGCCTCGGCGCAGAAGTGGTCGAACGTCACGTAGGGTCCGCGCGGGATCACCAGGATGTGTTCGGGCGCCTGGGGGGTGATGTCGGGGAAGGCGAGCGCGTGCTCGCTCTCGGCCACGGGGGTGGAGGGGATCTCGCCGCGCAGGATGCGGGCGAAGACGTTCTGGTCGTCGTACTCGTAGGGCATGGGGGCGGTCCTCGAAGGTGGTCGCGCCCATAGGCCCCCGCGGCGGGGCGGAGCGCAATGGGGGCTCAGTCGTCGAAGAGGTAGGGGGTGCGGGCCACGGCGAGGGCGGCGGCTTCGTCGCAGTCGAGGGCGCGGGCGAGCACCGCGGCGCGGGCGGCCTCGTCCTGGCGGGGGTCGATGCGGTGGACGTGCGGGAGCCTGGCCTCGCGCACGCGGTCGGTCTCGTAGGCCACGTCCTGGGCGAGCGTGGGCAGGACGCGGGCCACGGTGTCCTCGGGGGTGCGCTCTCCGATCAGGCCGATGCGGGCGGCGTGGCCGCGCAGGTAGGCCTCGTCGTAGTCGCACTCCAGCAGCAGGACGCGGGTCACGTTGCGGTCGGCGGAGAGGTCGCGCAGCAGGTCGAACTGCGCGGGGTCGAGGCAGATCGCCAGCCGCCGCGAGCCGGTCTGGCGGAACAGCATCCGCAGCAGCGCGCGGCGGTGGCGGTGGCGCTTGGCCAGCGTGCTCTCGATGCCGCCGAGGTCGGGCATCGCGGTGTGCTCCTCGTCGAACAGGTAGTCGATCACCGGCAGCGCGGTGTGCTCGCGGATCGACTGGGCGAGGCGCTTGGCGACGTGGTACTTCTTGCACACGAGCACCAGCAGCTCGCTGTCGCGGCCCAAGGTGCCCTCGCGCTCCCAGGCGCGCTGGGCGAAGCGGCGGCCCACCCGGCCGCGCCCCGTGAGGAACGAGAACAGGCGCCGCCCGTCGCCCGCGACCGGGAAGTCGCGGCGGTCCGAGGTCCAGAGCCGCGAGAGGCGCGCCTTCAGCTCCCAGGCCTCGGGGCTGATCTTGCGGGCGAAGAGGTAGTCCTGCCCGAGCAGGAAGTCGTGGTGGTCGTCGTGGAAGGTGGCGGGCATCCCGTAGTCGGTGAACATCAGGAAGGTGAGCGTGCGCGAGCGGATCTCGGCGCGGGGCACGAGGTGGCGCACGAGGGTCTGGAAGAAGGTCTCGTCGGGGATCCAGGTGGTGGAGAAGAAGCGCACCACGTCGGCGCGCTCGGCGGCGAAGCGCAGGATCGCCTCGGCGGTGGCGCGGCGCAGGCACCACCACTGCGAGCCGATCATCATCTCCAGATCCTCGGGCACCGCGCGCTGGAGGCCGAGGCGCTTCTGCACCGCGAGCGCGGCGTAGAACAGGCGCTTGCGCCGGCGCTCGTTGAAGAGGTGCCGGTAGAGCAGCCGCTCCTCCTTCATGCCGGTCTTGATCCAGTCCGAGGCGAAGAAGTCGACGCTCTCGACGTAGTCCACGTCCTCGGCGTCCAGGAAGGCGTGGGCGTGGGGGGCGCTCTTGACCGGAAAGCAGTCGCCCGAGATCGCGTGGAGGTGGGTGGCGCGGGGGAAGGCCTCGAGCGCGAGCTGCATCGCGGCCATCGTGGCGCGCACGAGGCTCCACTCGCCCCAGCCGCACTTCACCCGGCGCCGCACCAGCGCCACGCCCGGCTCGTCCGCCAGCTCCGCCTCGATGCGGGCGAAGTCCGCGGCGGGCGCGCGCCCGTCGAAGTGGATCGCCACGCAGTCGCCCGCCGCGGTGAGCGTGCGGGCCTGCGCCACGATCGCCTCGGGGTCGGCATGGCACAGGAGGATGAAGGCGATTCTGGCCAAGGCTCGGGGGTCACATGGATGGCTCGGGGCACATCCCTAGCCGCCGCGGGGCGTTGAAGGAACCGCGGATCGGTGGTTGTGTCGCGGAAAAACCGCGAGGGCGCGCCCTATGGGATTTCCCGGAACCTGGATGACCGAGAGCGAGAGCATGGTGTACCGCGTGGTGCCCAAGTGCGCCTGCTCGTCGATCGGGCAGATCATGTTCTTCTCGGACCACGGGCGCTTCTTCGACGGCGACATCCACGACTCGACCGAAGGGCTGCACAAGTGGGCCCAGGAGGAGAGCCAGCCGCTGATCGAGCGCAACGCCAAGGGGCACCGGTCGTTCGCGTTCACCTGCGTGCGCAACCCCTACGGGCGCATCCTGTCGTCGTTCTTCGACAAGATCGCGGGCATCCAGCGCAACGGCCGCCGCTACCGCGGCAACCTCGTGCCGATGCTGGCGCAGAAGTACGGGATCGACGTCGGGAGCCCCGAGAACGGGTTCGAGTTCGACCAGATCGCCAGCTTCCGGCGGTTCCTGCTGTTCGCGCGCGACACCATCCGCTTCCGCCGGCCCATGGACCCCGACATCCACTGGTCGGCCATGGCGGGCCACGTGGGCACCTTCGTGAGCAACGGCGGGCGCTACGACAGCATCTTCCCGGTCGAGAGCTTCGACGCGGGCATGCAGGGCGTGCTGGACCGGGTCGAGACCCCGGTGCCGGTGCGCCTGGACGCGGTGCCGCGCTTCAACGAGTCCGAGGGGCACGGGCCGAAGCGGCTCCACCCGATCGAGGACTACTTCGACGACCTCGCGCGGCACCTCGTGTGGGAGGTGTACCACCGCGACTTCCGGCTGTTCCGCTACGACTTCGACGACCCCTCGCGCAAGGCGCCGACGGGCGAGGTGGACCTCGACGAGGTCCACGCCGTGCTGGGCGAGTAGCCGCCCCCTCGCCCGCCCCTGCCCCGCCGCGCCGCCGGACGTCGCACGCGGCGTTGGACCGGGCGGCGCCGGGTGCGCTAAGGTGGATGCACGTCACCGGCGGAGGGCGCGTCCCATGGCCACGACACCGCATCGCTTCCACACCGAGGGGCTGGACCTGTTCCTGTGCCACGTCGGGCTGGAGACGGACCTGATCTTCAACCGCGGCATCCCGCTGCCGGGCTTCGCGGCCTTCCCGCTCCTGGAGACCGCGGAGGGGCGGCTGATCCTCACGCGCTACTGCGGCGACCTCGTGGAGATCGCGCGCGCCGCGGGGGCGGGCGTGCACCTGGAGACGCCGACCTGGATGCTCAGCCGCGAGCGCGCCGCGCCCCTGGGCTACGCGCCCGAGGACGTGGTGCGGCTGAACCGCGAGGCGGTGGCGCTCGTGCGCGAGGCGCGGGTGCGCTACGGCTGGCGCGCCACGGTGGTGTCGGGGCAGGTCGGGCCGCGGGGCGATCCCTACGCGGCGGGCGCGGGCATGGGCCCCGAGGAGGCCGAGGCCTACCACGCCGAGCAGATCGGCGCCTTCGCGGGCACCCGGCTCGACATCGTGAGCGCGTTCACGATCCCCTCCTCGGGCGAGGGCGCGGGCATCGTGCGCGCCGCGCGCCGCTTCGGCCTGCCGGTGGCGGTGAGCTTCACCGTGGAGACCGACGGGCGCCTGCCCTCGGGCGAGACGCTGGCGGGCGCGATCGAGGCCTGCGACGACGAGTCGGGAGGCTACGCGGCGCACTACCTGGTGAACTGCGCCCATCCCGACCACTTCGCGCCGGCGCTGCCGGCGGCATTGGCCACGGGGCGCCTGCGCGGCGTGGTGGCCAACGCCTCGCGCCGGTCCCACGCGGAGCTGGACGGGGCCGAGACGCTGGACGCGGGCGACCCCGAGGCGCTGGGGCGGGCGCTCCGGGCGCTGCATCGGGCGCACCCGCGCATCGACCTCCTGGGCGGCTGCTGCGGCACCGACATGCGCCACATGCGCGCGATCGCGGGGCTGGAGGCGGGGGAGCTGGCGGCGGAGTAGCGGGCGTGTCGCGCCGGGTGCGGCCGCCCCTACAGCATCGACGGCACCACGAGGTCGGGGGGGCGGTGGCCGTCGGCGAAGGTGCGCATGTTGACGATCAGCCGCTCGCCCATCTCGAGGCGCCCCTCGCGGGTGGCCGAGCCCATGTGCGGGGTCAGCACCACGTTCGGGAGCGCGCGCAGGCGCGGGTTCACGCTCTGGCCGTGCTCGAACACGTCGAGGCCGGCGCCGGCCAGCTCGCCCGCGCGCAGGCGGCGGGTCAGGGCGTTCTCGTCGACGACCTCGCCGCGCGAGGTGTTCACGATCACCGCCTCGGGGCGCATCAGCTCCAGCCGGCGGGCGTTCACGAGGTGGAACGTGGCCGGCGTGTGAGGGCAGTTGATCGACAGCACGTCGATGCTGCCCAGCATGCGGTCGAGGCTCTCCATGTAGCGCGCCTCGAGCGGCTCCTCGAGGGCGGCGTGGAGGCGGCGGCGGTTGTGGTAGTGGATCTCCATGCCGAAGGCGCGGGCGCGGCGGGCCACGGCCTGCCCGATGCGGCCCATGCCGAGGATGCCGAGGCGCAGGCCCTTGAGGCGGCGGCCCAGGAGCGCGTCGGGCGCCCAGCCCTGCCAGCGCCCTTCCTGCATCTGCGCCATGCCCTCGGGCATGCGGCGCAGGACGGCGAGCATCAGCGCGATGGCGAGGTCGGCGGTGTCGTCGGTCAGCGCGCCGGGGGTGTTGGAGACTAGGACGCCCCGCTGGCGCGCCGAGGCCACGTCGATGTGGTCGACGCCGGCGCCGTAGTTGGCCACCAGCTTCAGGCGGTCCGAGCCGGCCAGCAGGGGGGCGTCGACGCGCTCGCCGAGCGTGGGCACGAGGATGTCGGCGCCGGGCAGGGCCGCGACGATCTCCTCGCGGCTCATGGGTGTGTCGTCGGGGCGGCGGACCACGTCGAACAGCTCGGCCATGCGCGCCTCCACCGAAGGGGGCAGGCGTCGCGTGACGACAACACTTAAGCGCTTCGCGGCCATGTGGCGGCATCCTCCCATTCCCCGGCGGGGCGCAACATGGCAGGATGCGGCCCGCAGGCAAGGGGCGGCAGACCCCACGGAGGCTCGGGCAGCACATGCGTCACACCATCCTCGCGGCGGCCCTCGCCGCCCTCGTCGCGGGCGCGGCCGGTGCCGAGTCCGCCGCCGTCGAGACCGCGGCCCTCGGGACCGCCCCGGCCGCCGAGGCCCCCGAGGTCCGCGGACCGGTGACCAACCTTCCCATGCCGCGCTTCGTGTCGATGAAGGCCTCCGAGGGCTACGCGCGCCGCGGCCCCTCCTCCACGCACCGCATCGACTGGGTGTTCGTGCGTCGCAACATGCCGCTGCGCGTGGTGGGCGAGTACGGCCACTGGCGGCGGGTGCAGGACCGCGAGGGCGCGGGCGGGTGGATGCACTACTCGCTGCTGTCGGGGAACCGCACCGTGATCGTGGAGGCGGGCGAGCTGCTGCTCCACCGCCGTCCCGCGCCCGAGGCGCCCGTGGCGGCGCGGCTGGCCCGCGGCGTGATCGCCTGGCTGGGCGAGTGCGCGGGCGGCTGGTGCGAGGTCGAGGTCGGCGAGGCCGAGGGCTGGGCCGCGCAGGCGGCGCTCTGGGGCGTGGAGCCGGGCGAGGTGCGGGAGTAGGGTTCGGGGGAGGCTCTGCCCCCCGCCGTCTTCGGCCATCCGGGGCTCCGCCCGTCCGCGGGCGGATCGGTCCACGTTCGGCGGGGCAGAAGCCCACCGGGCTTCGTCCTCTTCCGCCTCACCGATCCCGGGGAGCCCGCGAACCCCCTCGGTACTTGGAAAACGAAGACGGGGACTAGGCCAGCGCCTCGTTGAAGATCGGCGCGAGCGTGTCCCAAAGCGCGGGCGAGCGGGCGTTCAGGAGTCGTGCGCCCCCTTCCGCATCGCGGTTGCTCAGTGCGGGCCGGTAGGGCGAGCCGTCGAGGAGGCGGGAGCAGCCGCCCGCCTCGGCGAGGCAGAGCGCGCCGGCCGCGTGGTCCCAGACGTTGAGCCAGCCGTTGAGGCAGAAGTCGGTGCCGCCGAGCGCCATCTGGCGGTACTCGGCCAAGGAGGCGCCGAGGGTCATGTGGCGCCGGAAGCGAGGCACGAGGGGGGCGAGCCTCAATCGCTCCGCTTCCGGGAACAGGTACTCGCCCACGTTGCCGCGCAGCCGCTCCGGCGGCGGCGCGTCCTGCGCGGTGCGGAGCGGGCGCGGTGCCGCGCCGGCGCGGTGGTAGTGGCAGCCCCCGCCCCGCGCGGCCATCACCCAGTCGTCGAACGAGGGGTCGTAGAGGCAGCCCCAGACCGTCTCGCCCGCCTCCAGCACCGCGACGATCACGCCGTAGTTCGCGATCCCGTGAGCGTAGTTCCAGGTGCCGTCGATGGGGTCGATCACCACGCAGCGCTCGGCGCCGACCGATTCCAGCGAGGCGGTGCCTTCCGAGATGGCCTCCTCGCCGATCACGGCCGCGTCCGGGAGGATCACCTCGAAGCGCGCGGTCATGGCGCGCTCGGCCGCGCGGTCGGCCACGGTGACGAGGTCGTCGAAGGCGCGCTTACGGTCGGCGTCGGCGGGGTCGAGGCGGCGGAAGCGGGGGCGGATCTCCTCGGCCGCCACCGTGCGGATGGCGGCCACGAGGGCGTCGGACTGGGTGGGGGTGAGGGGCATTGGCGGGTCCTGGGTTAGTTCCGTCACGCCCCGGACGCGATCCGGGGTCTCTGGTGGTGGCCGGGCGCCTCGCCCGGGGCGGGGCGCCTGCGGCGGGCGGAGGCCCCGGCGCAGGGCCGGGGTGTGCCGACTTCCTCTGGCCGGAAATATCTCGGGGGAGCGCGAAGCGCGGGGGCAGAGCCCCCCACGCGCCGTCAGGCGGCCGCGTCGAGCCCCCTGCCCTTCAGCAGCGCCTCGACCCCCGGCATCCGGCCGCGGAAGCGCTCATACAATTCCCGCGCGTCCACGGAGCCGCCGCGGCTGAGGATGTCCGCTTCCAGCCGCCGCGCCGTCTCGGGGTCGAACGGGTCGCCCCGCTCCTCGAAGGCGGCGAAGGCGTCGGCGTCCATGACCTCGGACCACATGTAGCTGTAGTAGCCCGCGGAGTACCCGTCGCCGGCGAAGACGTGGGCGAAGTGGGGCGTGGCGTGGCGCATGGCGATGGCACGGGGCATGCCGATGCCCTCCAGCACCTCGGCCTGCCGCTGCATCGGGTCCGAGGGCGCCGGGCCCTCGTGGAACGCGAGGTCGACGAGGGCGGAGGCCACGTACTCCACGGTCTGGAAGCCCATGTCGTAGGTCGCCGCCCCCAGCACCTTCTGCAGCAACTCCTCGGGCATCGGCTCGCCCGTTTCCGCATGGGTGGCGAACTCGGCCAGCACCTCGGGCACCTCCAGCCAGTGCTCGTAGAGCTGGCTCGGCAATTCCACGAAGTCGCGCGCCACCGAGGTTCCCGAGATCGACGGGTAGCGGACGTCCGAGAGCATCTGATGCAGGGCGTGGCCGAACTCGTGGAACAGGGTGCGGGCGTCGTCGTAGCTCAGCAGCGCCGGCTCGGCATGTGTGAAGTTGCACACGTTGACCACGATGGGCCGCACGTCGCCGTGGAGCTTCTGCTGCGAGCGCATGGCCGAGCACCACGCGCCCGACCGCTTCGAGGGCCGCGCGAAGTAGTCGCCGAGGAACACGGCGACGTGGCGGCCCTCCCGCGTCACCTCCCAGGCGCGCACGTCGCGGTGGTACATCGGCGCGTCGAGCGCGCGGAACTCTAGCCCGAACAGGCGATGGGCGCAGCTGAAGGCGGCCTCGATCATGCGATCCAACTGGAAGAACGGCTTCACCTCGGCCTCGTCGAGGTCGTGGAGCCGGCGGCGGCGGCGCTCCGACCAGTAGCGCCAGTCCCAGGGCTCGAGGGGTCCGACCACGCCGTCCGCGCGCGCCATCTCGGCCAGCGCCTCGGCGTCGGCCAGCGCGGCCCGGCGGGCGGGGGTCCAGACGTCCATCAGGAGCGCGCGCACCGCATCGGGGGTGCCGGCCATCTCGGTCTCGAGCTTGTAGTCGGCGAAGCTGTCGTGGCCGAGGAGCTTCGCGCGCTCCTCGCGCAAGGAGAGGATCTCGGCGGCGATGGCGCGGTTGTCGGTCTCGCCGCCGTTCGCGCCGCGCGCGGTCCAGGCCTCGAAGGCGCGGCGGCGCAGCTCCCGGTCGGGGTGGTGGGCGAGGAAGGGCGTGATGAGCGAGCGGTTCAGCGTGACCACGGGACCGCGGTCCCGCTCCTTGCCCGCGGCGCGCGCGGCATCCGCCACGAAGCCCGGCAGCGGGGCGAGCTGGTCCTCGGTGAGGTCCATGAACCAGTCGCGCTCGTCGTGGAGGAGGTTCTGGGTGAACTGCGTGCCCAGCGTGGCGAGGCGCGCCTTGATCTCCTTGAGGCGCTGGGCTTCGGCACCCTGCAGGGCGGCGCCCGCGCGCACGAAGCCGCGGCGGGTGAGCATGAGGACGCGGGCCTGCTCGGGGTCCAGCCCCAGCGCGTCGCGGCGCGACCAGAGGTCCTCGATGCGGGCGAAGAGGGCCGCGTTCATGGTGATCTCGGAGCCGTAAGCCGAGAGCTTCGGCGCCATCTCGCGTTGCAGCGCCTCGCGCGCGGGGTTCGCGTCGGCGCCGGCGAGGTTGTAGAACACGCCCGCCACCCGGTCGAGCAGGCGGTCGGCGCCTTCCAGCGCCTCGATCGTGTTGGCGAAGGTGGGCGGTTCGGGGTTCTCGGCGATGGCGCGGACGGCGGCGCGGCCCTCCTCCATCGCCCGCTCCAGCGCGGGCGCGAAGTGCGCGTCCTCGATGGCCTCGAAGGGCGGCAGGGCGAACGGGCCGGTCCAGTCGGCGAGCAGCGGGTTGGTCATGGGAGGCTCCTTCGCCATGCTAGGTAGGCCGGCGGCGGGTCCGGCGCCAGACGGGAGGCGCGCGATGCGCTGGTCGATCCACCACGTGAACCTGGAGACGCGCGACGTGCGCCGGGCGGCGGCGTTCTACACCGAGGTGTTGGGGATGCGCGAGCAGCCGTGGCGCTTTCCGAAGGCGCGCGGCTACCTGCCGGGCGAGCCCGACCGGCTGGCGCTCTTGGGCGACGGGCGGGACGGGCATTCGGGGCTGCACCTGATCGCGCCCGACCCGGAGTTCGCGGAGCGCAACGGGCTGGCGTTCAACCCCTCGGTGGGCGGGCACGTGGCGATCCAGGTGCCCGACCTCGCGGCGGTGATCCGGCGGCTGGAGGCGGCCGGCATCCCGCATTCGGTGACGGGCGAGTTCGCGATCCCGGGGCTGCGGCACGTCTACCTGGAGGACCCCGAGGGGAACCTCCTGGAGATCAACGGACCGGCCTGAGGCCGTCAGGGCATGGAGTTGCCGCGCAGGATGCGGCCGATCACGCCGTCGCGCTTGCTCGCGTGCCACAGCGCGCCCGCGATGTGGGCCACGATGAGGGCGAGCAGGATCCACGCCGAGAGCGCGTGGAGCGCGCCGAGCCAGCCCTGCTTGAGCCATAGCGCCCCCATGCCCGCGAGCGGCATGGCGATCAGGAACACGTAGAAGGCGTAGTGCACGCCGCGGCTGATCTTCTGGAGCCAGTCGGGCTCGGTGTCGGGCGGCGGGGGCGCGCCGTGCTGGCGGCGCAGGGCGAGGCGGCCGAGCATCACGAGCAGGATCGTGGTGCCGAGCATGCCGTGGACCCAGATGATTCCGGCGGGGGGCAGCTCGCCGGCGGCGACCCCGGCCTCGTAGGCGGCGGACATGCCGGAGATGCCGGTAAGGAACTGGAATGCCACGAGAAACACGATCGTCCAGTGCGCGGTGATCTGCGCGGTGTGGTAGCGGCCCTCGGGGCGGCGGTCGAGGTCGTGCGGCGTGGCGGTGCTGATGTCGGCCATGGGATCTCCGGGTGGTCTGCGCAAGGGCAACGGCGCATCGGCGCGATGGTTCCGGCGGGCCCGGGAACCTTCACGCCGCCGTGCGGTTGCCGCAGGGCAACCCATTGGAGACGCACGATGTTCAAGCTCGCCCTTCTCGCCGCGCTCGCCCTGCCCCTGGCCCTCGGAGGCTGCGCCGCGGCCGTGGGCGCGGGCGCTGCCATCGCCGCCGACGAGGCCATCGAACAGGAAGGCGGCAACCTGTTCTAGGCCGCCCCGCGCCCCTCCCGCCGGGGGGGGGCACCCCGCGTACACCCCCCGTGCACCCCCCGTGCACACCGGGAGGCGCCCCGTAGCGCGGAGGTGGAGCCGTCCACGCTTCGTTAACCTCCCTGCTTCAAGGTGGGGGGATGTCGCGCTGTCTCCGGCCCCCTGATCGCGGGGGCGACGATCCTTTTCACCGTGGCGCCCGCGAAGCGCGGGAGCGACCTGCCGGTGCGGGAGGGTGAGAGGCGTCCGGGCCGCAGGCCCGGTCGGGGGCGCCGGTGGCGCGCCCGAAGCCTCGAACGCCCGGAGCGCGAGCGGAGGGCCAGCGGGCGGCGGGGCGCGAGGGAGGCGCGGTTCGCGCGGGCGTCGCGGGATGGGCGGAAGGTGGGGTTCCGCCCCATCGGGGCGGAGCGGCGGGGGCGTCCGGTGGGGTGGAGCCTCATCCTACGTCGCAGTTGCAGCGAGGCCCCGATGGGGGTCCGCCCCGGTTCCGGCCGAGCCGGACGGATCGTCCGGGGGACAATGGGAGGGGCGGATGGGCGGAGCCCCGGCGGCGAAGCCGGGCCTGTTCGCGACGAGGCGGAATGCGGGACTGTGGTTCGGCGTTGCCGGTTCGACCCGGTGGAGCACGGGTTCGTGGGGCATCCGCTCGGTTGGGCGCATGCGTCGGTGCATCGGGGCGGGCGGTTCGGGCGGTCAGGGCGGTGGAGGGCGGGCCGCCGGCATTCGCGGTGTCCGCGCGGGGGCCGGATGCGGGCACGCCCTCCGCGCCGCCGAAGGGTGGGGTTTCACGTCACCGATGCGGAGGTATTCGGGCGTGGGATGGTGAGGTGGAACCCTACCCTACGCTTGCTATTCGCCGGTACAGGAGACCGGTTGGCATCGGGGTAGAGCGGTAGCTAGGTGGAACCTTGGACAACGACTTACCATGGCAATACAGAACAAAACCCTCCCCATCGAACAATTGAAACCATTAGACGCATATGATCCGAAATTATTTGAATAGCACTACAGTACTTCATACGCAGGCCAAGTTTAGACATATTGAGTTAGCGCCACCCGTACTGTTTAAGTATATGAACGAAAGATGGGTGGAAAATTTTGTATCAGGGGCCAGCATACGTATTGGAACAATTCTAGGATTCAGAGGCTGGGGTGGGGAAAGCCGCAATACCCCCCTTGACCCTATTCAAGCACTTAAGCTCCTCTTGGATACTGAAGAAAGCGGGATATCGGACCCTCACGAGAATATCAACGTTGCACACCAAGGATACCATCGAGACGCATATGGAGGTGTACAGAGAAACAACTCAATAATAAACATTGGCGAGAACCTCCCGATGTTCTGTACATCGACAAGAGATGATGAAGAAACACGGGCACAAATCGTAGCAGATAGCGAAAGATATTCGAAAGAGTTTTCTGGAGAAATCTACAATATGGTGGTGCCGATTTTAGATCCTATTCGCTTCCTAGCTGACTTGCACTGGGCGCTTAGGATCAGGAAGCATTTTGCCCCCATCGGCATCTCCGCCAAAAGGGTTCAATATAGATCTGTGGAAGATGACTATAGCGGCCTAAGTGTATCGAATATACAACAACTAGCGGTCCCAGACCTATTCGTAAAACGCAGTCGTTTTTCTGCACAATCAGAGTTCCGCATGGTGTTTCACATCTCTCTTGAAGAAGATGAAATACGCGGCTTCAACTTAAGCGTTAAATGGAGAGGGAAAAAAGTGCTCGGTGAGCCTACTTACTTGTGAGATTTGGAAAACTTAGATAGAGGCCGAAACATCGTTTATCCACGCCGCCCGGCCATATGGTGACCGAGGCTTTCCTGAACAAAGTCGCTTCTGCCTACCGATTCCCTAGTCAGCTTTTAGCTAGTAGCTGTCCATCTCGAGCGCATCGATGAACGCGCTCTGCACCATCGGCACCCGATTCTGCACCGTGTGCGGCCGCAGACTTTCCTGCGGAAAGTCGCTTTCCCTCATCCGGGGCTCCGCCCGTTCGCGCCTCGATCGGTCCACTGGACCGATCGCCGCCTTCGGCGAACTGGCGCTTCCCCCCAATCCGCCTTGCGCCGTCAGCTATCCATCTCGAGAGCATCGATAAACGCGCTCTGCGAAATTTCGACCCTCACCGCACCATCCAACCGTGTGCGGCCGCAGACTTTTGCAGGCAAAAGTCGCTTTCCCGCACCGGTCGAAATCCCCCAGAGCGCCTGCGCCGTCAGCTATCCATCTTCAACGCGTTGATGAAGGCGCTCTGGGGGATTTCGACCTTCCCGAACTGCCGCATCTTCTTCTTCCCCGCCTTCTGCTTCTCCAAAAGCTTCTTCTTGCGGGTCATGTCGCCCCCATAGCACTTCGCGGTCACGTCCTTGCGCATCGCGGACAAGGTCTCGCGGGCGACGACGCGGCCTCCGATGGCGGCCTGGATGGGGATCTTGAACATGTGGCGGGGGATCAGCTCCTTGAGCTTCTCGACCATGGCGCGGCCGCGGGTCTCGGCGCGGTCGCGATGGACCATCATCGAGAGGGCGTCGACCGGCTCCTCGTTGACGAGCACCTGCATCTTCACCAGTGCGTCCTCGCGGTAGCCGATCATCTGGTAGTCGAAGCTGGCGTACCCCTTCGTGACCGACTTCAGCCGGTCGTAGAAGTCGAACACCACCTCGTTGAGGGGCAGGTCGTAGACCACCATGGCGCGGGGGCCGGCATAGGTGAGGTCCATCTGGATGCCGCGCCGGTCCTGGCAGAGCTTGAGCACGTCGCCGAGGTACTCGTCGGGCACGAGGATGGTGGCCTTGATGCGCGGCTCCTCGACGTGGTCCACGTGGGTGAGGTCGGGCATGTCGGCGGGGTTGTGCAACTCGCGCATCTCGCCGTCGCGCATGTGCACGTGGTAGACGACGCTGGGCGCGGTGGTGATGAGGTCGATGTCGTACTCGCGCTCGAGCCGGTCGCGGATCACCTCGAGGTGCAGGAGCCCGA
The DNA here is from genome assembly GCF_025144335.1 of Jannaschia sp. W003. Classification (NCBI taxonomy): domain Bacteria; kingdom Pseudomonadati; phylum Pseudomonadota; class Alphaproteobacteria; order Rhodobacterales; family Roseobacteraceae; genus Jannaschia; species Jannaschia sp. W003. The sequence goes on along the minus strand of NZ_CP083539.1, from coordinate 942,359 downwards.
GGAAGCCGCAGCGGAAGCCGAAGCCGAGAGCGGCGGAGGATTCCACCTCGTGCGAGAAGCTGGCGTCGTTGAGGGCGAGCTTCTCGATGGCGTCGCGCAGGTCCTCGAACTGGGCCGAGTCGACCGGGAAGAGGCCGCAGAAGACGACGGGCTGCGAGGGCTTGAAGCCGGGCAGCGCTTGCGTCGCGCCCTTCTTCTCGTGGGTGATGGTGTCGCCGACGCGGGTGTCGCGGACCTGCTTGATGGACGCTGTCAGGAAGCCGATCTCGCCGGGGCCGAGCACGTCGATCTCGGTCATGGGGGGGCGGAACACGCCGATGCGGTCGACGTGGTGGACGGTGTTGTTCGACATGAAGCGGACGCGGTCGCCCTTGCGCAAGCATCCGTCCTTGATGCGCACGAGGACGATCACGCCGAGGTAGGCGTCGTACCACGAATCGACCAGCATGGCCTTGAGGGGGGCGTCGGCGTCGCCCTGGGGGGCCGGCAGGCGGTCGACGATGGCCTGGAGGGTCTCGCGGATGCCCTCGCCGGTCTTGGCGGAGACGAGGAGGGCGTCCGAGGCGTCGAGGCCGATCACGTCCTCGATCTGCTCGCGCACGCGGTCGGGCTCGGAGGCGGGGAGGTCGATCTTGTTGAGGACGGGCACGATCTCGTGGTCGGCGTCGATGGCCTGGTAGACGTTGGCGAGGGTCTGGGCCTCCACGCCCTGGGTCGAGTCGACCACGAGGAGCGAGCCCTCGACGGCGCGCATGGAGCGCGAGACCTCGTAGGCGAAGTCCACGTGGCCGGGGGTGTCGATGAGGTTGAGCACGTAGTCCTGACCGTCGGCGGCGGTGAAGTCGATGCGGACGGTGTTGGCCTTGATGGTGATGCCGCGCTCGCGCTCGATGTCCATGGCATCGAGGAGCTGCTCCTTCATGTCGCGCAGGGCGACGGTGTTGGTCTCCTGGATCAGCCGGTCGGCGAGCGTGGACTTGCCGTGGTCGATGTGGGCGACGATCGAGAAGTTGCGGATGCGCGAGAGGTCCATGGGAAGCCTGCCATTCGGGGGTTCCGCCGCAGATACTCCGCCCCGGCCCCGGCGGAAAGGGGCGCGGGGGCGCGCCCCATCGGCGCAGGCGGGCGGGCATTAACGCGAACGCAACCTTGCGCGCGCAGGCTCTGTCGCACGGGCGCCGCACCTTCCGCGGCGGGGCGTGCCCGGTGCGCGGGACGCGTTGCCCGAATCTTCCGGGGCGGGCATGGTGCCGCGCATAACAAACGCATCAATGCGGGGCAGAGCAGATGGCATCCAAGATTCTCCTGGCGATCGGCGCGGCGGCGACCCTTTCGGCCTGCGGCGGCGGCGCCCGCCCGAACGACGTGACCGTCTCGTCGATCAGCAACGTCTACTCCACCGGCCCGATCCAGCGGGCCTGCCTGACGTCGGACCGCCGGGCGGTGAACGGCGGGCTGTGCGGCTGCGTGCAGGCGGCGGCGGACGCGACCATCTCGGGCAGCGACCAGAGCCGGGCGGTGGAGTTCTTCCGCGATCCGCACCACGCGCAGGAGGTTCGCCAGTCCGACGACGCGTCCGACGAGGCCTACTGGAAGCGCTACAAGCGCTTCGTGTCGGTGGCCGAGCGCGCCTGCGGCTGAGGCTCCGGGGACGGCCCCGGCCGTCCCTCCTCCGGTCGTCCTTCCCCCGACTGCGGCGCCCGCCCGCCCTGTCCGCCCGGCGCCTACCCGGGTTGGCCGGGCGGGCGTGGTTGCGCGCCGCGGTGACCGAAGCGGCGCGCCCCCCGCGGCCTCGCCGGCCTGGCCTCCGGATGGTCCGCGACCTCGATGACCCGGCAGCGCGGTTGGGCGGCGACGGCGCTCCCTGCCCCGTGCCCCCTGCGGCTGCCGCGGCGGGCCTGGCGGGCACGGGCGCGCGCCCCGGTGATCGGGACGGCGCGCGTCCGGCGGCTCGCGCGCCATCTCTTCCACGAGGTTCGCGGCCTCGACGAGCCGGCGGTACGGGCGCCGGGCGGCGACGGCGTTTGCCGCTCGCCCCGTGCTCCCGGCGTCTCCCGCGTCGCGGTGGGCTGGACGGGCGCGGTCGCGTCCTGCGGGGACGGCGTACTCCCGACGGCTCGAATGGCGGCGCTTTCGGTGGTCCCGCGACCCTGTTGACCTGGCGATTCCAGCGCTTCGCGGGTGCCCGGCGGACCGGCGACCGCCCTCCCCGCGCGGAATGCGCCTGCGGCCCGCCGCCTTCCGCCCTGCCCCGACCCCGGGGCCGGCCCTACAGCTTCGGCAGGCCCTCGCGCAGCACCGCCAGCGTTCCGGCGAAGTCGCCCGAGTAGTAGGGGTCGGGCACGTCGCGCCCGAGGCCCGTGGCCTCGGCGAAGGCCTCGGCGCGCTCGCCGCCGGGCCGCTCGCGCAGCGCCTCCAGCACCGCGCCGTCGAGCGCCACGATCCGGTCGTAGGATGCGAGGTCGTCGGCGGCGACGCTGCGCGAGAACGCGGGCCCGAGCTCGATGCCCTCGGCGGCGGCGGCCCGCGCCATGGGCGGATGGACGGGGCGGTTGATCTCGGGGCTGATGCCGGCGCTGCGCACCTCCCAGTCGGGATGCAGGGCGCGCAGCATGGCGGCGGCGACGGGCGAGCGGCAGATGTTGCCGTAACATACGAGGAGGATACGCATGGAATGATCCTAGCCGCCGCGCGGGGGGCGCACTAGCCTCGGCCCATGGGAATCGTGATCCTGTCGGGCGCCGGCCTGAGCGCGGAATCGGGTCTGGGCACGTTCCGCGACCGGGGCGGGATCTGGTCGCGCTACGACCTCGCCGAGGTGGCGACGCCCGAGGGCTTCGCCCGCGATCCCGCGAAGGTGCTGGGCTTCTACGACGCGCGGCGGGCCAACATGGCGGCCGCCCGTCCCAACGCGGCGCACCGGGCGCTGGCGCGCCTGTCGGGGCGCGTGGACGTGACGCTCGTGACCCAGAACGTCGACGACATGCTGGAGCGGGCGGGCGCGCGGGACGTGGTGCACATGCACGGCGAGCTGGCCCGGGCGCTCTGCGCGGCCTGCGGGGCGCGGTGGGACGCGCCAAAGGTGCTCGCCCCCGGCGCCCCCTGCCCCGCCTGCGGCGCGCCCGGCGCGCGCCCCGACGTCGTGTGGTTCGGCGAGATGCCCTATCACATGGACCGCATCGAGGCGGCGCTGGAGCGGGCCTCGCTGTTCGTCTCGATCGGCACCAGCGGCGAGGTCTATCCCGCCGCCGGCTTCGTGGAGCTGGCGCGGATGGCCGGCGCCCACACGCTGGAGCTGAACCTCGAGGCGTCGGGCGGGCGCTTCGCGGAGGTGCGCGAGGGGCCGGCGACCGCGCTGGTGCCGGCCTGGGTGGACGAGGTGACGGGGGCGGCCCCGCGCTGAGGCCGCCCCCGCCGTTCAGCGCGGGCGCCAGGCGAGCTGGTGGTCGCGCTGTCGCCGCAGCTCCTCGGCCTTGCGGCGCTCGTGCTGGTGGAGCTGTTCGCCGTGGGTGAGGCCGTTCCACTCGGTGGGGCGGGTGCGGGCCATCAGCCCGTGCAGCAGGTTCGTCAGTTGGCTTGACATGTAGGGACTCCTTGTCCGAGCGTTGGCCCCCTGAGCATCGCTCCGAAGATGCTTCGAGGCGAATCAATCGCAGAACCCATCTGTCAGCGGAGCTAACATGACCGACTGGCGCGACATGCCCTCGCTGGCCGCATTGCGGGCCTTCGAGGCGGCGGCCCGGCGGCGGAGCCTGTCGGCCGCGGCGGCGGAGCTGAACGTCACCCACGCCGCCGTGTCGCACCACGTGCGCGCGCTGGAGGCCGACCTCGGCGCCGCGCTCCTGCGCCGCGAGGGGCGCGGCATGGCCCCCACCGACGAGGGCGCGGGCCTGGCGGCAGCGCTCGGCGAGGGGTTCGAGACCATCCGCGAGGCGGTCGCGCGCCTGCGCGACGCCGAGGCGGACCGGCCGCTGCAACTGTCGGTCACGCCGGCCTTCGCCACGAACTGGCTGGTGCCGCGCATCGGCGACTTCTGGGCGCGGCACCCGGAGATCGACCTCAACATCCTGCCCGCGCGCCAGCTCGTGGACCTGCGGCGCGACGGCGTGGACGTGGCGATCCGCTTCGGCACCGGCCCCTGGCCGCCCTACGCCGCCGAGGTGCTGACCGACGAGGCGTTCTGGGTCGTGGCCCATCCCCGGCTGGTGGCGGGGTGGCGCGTCGAAGGGGTCGGGGACCTGATGGGCGAGGACTGGATGATGGACCGCGCGCTGCGCGAGCGCACCGCGCTGCTCGCCGCCGAGGGAGTCGAGGAGGGGGCGTTGCGGATGCGCCTGTTCAACAGCAGCGCCATGGTGATGTCGGCGGTGCGCGAAGGACTGGGCGTCACGCTCCAGCCCTGCTCGCTGGTGGCGCGCGAGGTGGCAGAGGGCGGGCTGGTGCGCCTCCTGTCGCTGGAGAGCCCGGGGCTGGGCTACCACGTCGTCACCGACCCGCGGCGCCCCTCGCCGCGCACGCGCACGCTGGTGCGGTGGCTGCGGCGGCAGGCGCCGGCCGGGTCGTGCGGGGGGGACGCGAAAAAGGGCCCCTGAGGGCCCTTCGGGTCGCGGTCGTGGGTGCCGGCGTCAGGCTTCGAGCGCGGCCGCGGTGTCCGACGACTTGGCGACGTCGCGCTTGATCTTCAGGGCGCGGGCCGAGAGCTCGGCGTCCTTGGCCTTGGCGAGGAAGGCGTCGAGCCCGCCGCGGTGGTCGACGGTGCGCAGCGCGGCGGCCGAGATGCGCAGCTTGAAGCCGCGGCCCAGGGCCTCGGACTGCAGCGTCACGTCGTTCAGGTTGGGCAGGAAGCGGCGACGGGTCTTGTTGTTGGCGTGGCTGACGTTGTTGCCGACCATCGGGCCTTTGCCGGTGAGTTCGCAGACGCGCGACATGGGGGCACCTATCAGGCTTGGGGTTTCAGAACTGGAGCGAGGGCCCAAAGGCCCCCGCGGTCGCGGCGCAATAGGTCAGCCCGCGGGGGGTGTCAACCGCCCGAGCATCTCGGCCGCCGCCGCCGCGGGCGCGCGCCGCCCCGCCGCCACCTCCTCGGCCAGGGCGCGCATGGCGGCGCGCGCGTCCGCGTCGCCCTCGAGGCGCGCGAGGAGGCCGGCGCGCACCTCCTCCTCGAACCAGTGGGCCGCCTGGCGGGCGCGGGTGCGGGCCCAGTGGCCCGTCTCGCGGCGCCAGTCGGCGAGGGCGCGCATCTCGCCCCACGCCTCGGGCAGGCCCTCGCCGGTGACGGCCGAGACCGGCAGCGCCTTGGGGAAGCCCTCGGGGTCGCCGGGGCGGCGGCGCAGGAGGCGCAGGGCGCCGGCATAGTCCGCGACGGTGCGCGTGGCGGTGGCGAGCAGCTCGCCGTCGGCCTTGTTCACGAGGATCATGTCGGCGATCTCCATGATGCCCCGCTTCACGCCCTGCAGCTCGTCGCCGCCCGCAGGCGCCAGCAGCAGCACGAAGAGGTCGGTCATCGAGGCCACCACGGTCTCGGACTGGCCCACGCCCACGGTCTCCACCAGCACCGCGTCGAAGCCCGCGGCCTCGCACAGGGCGATGGCCTCGCGGGTGCGGCGGGCGACGCCGCCGAGGTGCGTGGCCGAGGGCGAGGGGCGCACGAAGGCGCGGGGGTCGCGGGCGAGGCGCTCCATGCGGGTCTTGTCGCCGAGGATCGAGCCGCCGGTACGGGCCGAGGAGGGGTCCACGGCGAGCACGGCCACGCGCATCCCCTGCCCCGTGAGGTGGGTGCCGAACGCCTCGATGAAGGTGGACTTGCCGACGCCGGGCGTGCCCGAGAGGCCGATGCGCAAAGATTCGCGCCCCTCGGCGCGCAGGCCGTCGAGCAGCGCTTGCGCCCGGGCGCGGTGATCGGGGCGGGTGCTCTCGACCAGCGTGATGGCGCGGGCGAGCGCGCGGCGGTCGCCGTCGAGGAGGGGCTGGTGCAGCGGGTCCATGGGCGTGGGATGGCGCGGGGGGTGCGGGGGGTCAACGGCGGAGGGGGCGCCGTCCCCGGCCCTGTGATGTTCCGGGGCTCCGCCCGTCCGTAGGCGGATCGGTCCACCGGACCGATCCCGAGTAGCCTGCGGACCCCCCGAGATGTTTCTGGCCAGAGGAAGGGAGCGGTGAAACGGATCGTGAGCCACCGGCGCGTGACACGCCCGTCGGGGACGTTATGAGACACCCATGCGCATCTTCCTCCTCCTCGCCCTCCTCGCCGCTCCGGCCTCCGCCGAACAGCTCCGCTTCGACGTCGGGATGCACGGCGTGCGCGCCGCGCAGATGGTCCTGAACGGCGACGTGTCCGGGGGCGGCTACGCCGTCGCGGGGCAGGTCAAGGGCACCGGCCTCGTGGGCGCCGTGGTCGACATCGACTACGCCGCCGAGGCGCGCGGCGCCGTGGCGGGCGGGCGCCTGCGCAGCGGCGCGGCGACCTTGCGCGACCGCATGGGCGACGAGCAGGGCACCACGGCGATGCAGTGGTCCGGGGGCGCGCCGCGCGTGACCCAGTCGCCCGGCTTCCCGCGCGAGCCTTACGACATCGACGCCGCCGCCCAGCGCGGCGCGGTCGATCCGCTGACCGCGCTCTACGACCTGCTGCGCACCCAGCCCCGCGAATCCTTGTGCAACTGGACTGCCGCCACCTTCGACGGCCGCCGCGCCGCGCGCCTGTCGGTCGGCCCGCCGCGGGATGCCGGGAACGGCGCGGTGCGCTGCGACGCCGAATACCGCCGCGTGGCCGGCTACGAGCCCGAGGAGATGGCGGAGCGCACGCGCTACCCCTTCTCGGTCACCTACGTGCCCGCCGGGAACGCCATGGCCGCCGCCGAGATGCGCGCGGCCACCAAGTACGGCGACGCGGTGATCCGGCGCCGGTAGTGCGGCTGCCGGTCGAGGAGGCGCTGCCCGCGCTGCGCGCGGCGCTGGCCGCCGGCGGCGTGGCGGTGCTGCAGGCGCCCCCCGGCGCGGGCAAGACGACGCGGGTGCCGCTGGCCCTGCTGCCGGACGTCGCGGGCCGCATACTCATGCTGGAGCCGCGCCGCCTCGCCACCCGGGCCGCCGCCGCGCGCATGGCCGACACGCTGGGCGAGCCGGTGGGGCAGTCGGTGGGCTACCGGATGCGCGGCGACAGTGCCGTGTCCGAGGCCACCCGCATCGAGGTCGTCACCGAGGGGATCCTGACGCGGATGCTCCAGCGCGACCCGGAGCTGCCGGGCGTGGGCGCGGTGATCTTCGACGAGTTCCACGAGCGCTCGCTCCACGCCGACCTCGGGCTGGCGCTGGCGTGGGAGGTGCGCGAGGCGCTGCGGCCCGACCTGCGGGTGGTGGTGATGTCGGCCACGCTCGACGCGGAGCCGGTGGCCGAGATGCTCGGCGCGCCCGTCGTCACCTCCGAGGGCCGCGCCTTTCCGGTGGAGCGGCGCTGGCGCGACCGCCCGCCGCCCGACTCGTTGCGCTTCGAGGCGCAGGTGGCCGGGCTGGTGCGCGAGGCGCTGGAATCGGTTGCGGGCGACGTGCTGGCCTTCCTGCCCGGCGAGGGCGAGATCCGCCGCTGCGCGAGCCTCTTGGAGGGCTGCGGCGCCGACGTGCGCCCCCTCTTCGGCGCCATGCCCTTCGCCGAGCAGCGCCGCGCCATCGAGCCGGGCCCGCGCCGCCGCGTGGTGCTGGCCACCAACATCGCCGAGACCTCGCTGACCATCGAGGGCATCCGCGCCGTGGTGGACGGAGGCCGGGCGCGCCGCGCCCGCTTCGACCCCGGCTCGGGCATGTCGCGGCTGGTGACGGAGCGCGTGACCCGCGCCGAGGCCGCGCAGCGCGCGGGCCGCGCGGGCCGCGTGGCACCGGGCGTGGCCTTCGCCAACTGGACCCGCGGCGAGGAGGGCGGGATGCAGGCCTTCCCGCCCCCCGAGATCGCCCGCGCCGATCTCGCTGGCCTCGCCCTGGAGCTGGCGGTCTGGGGCGGCGGCGATCTCGCCTTCCTGACGCCCCCGCCCGAGGGCGCCCTGCGCGAGGCGCGGGCGCTGCTCGCGGACCTCGGAGCGCTGGACGATGAGGAGCGCATCACCGCGCACGGGCGGGCGCTGGCGGCGATGCCGGTGCATCCGCGGCTGGGGCACATGTTGGAGCATGGCGGGCGCGGGGCGGCCCGCCTCGCCGCGCTCCTGGAGGCGCGGCTGCCGCCCGGTCCCGTGGACCTCTCCCCCGCCCTGCGCTCCCCGCCCCCCGCCGCCGCGGCCGAGGCCAAGCGGCTTCGGCGCTTCGAGGCGGGGCCGGAGCGCACGGACGCCCAGCGGCTCGCGCTGGCCTATCCCGACCGCGTGGGCCTGCGCCGCGAGGGCGAGGCGCCGCGCTGGCTGCTGTCGGGCGGCAAGGGCGCGTGGATGGACAAGGGTGAGGCGCTGGCGGGCGCGCGGCTGCTGGTGGCCTCGGACCTCGACGGCGACGCGCGCGAGGCCCGCATCCGCCGCGCCCTGCCGATCGCGGAGGCGGAGCTTCGGGAGGTGCTGGGCGACCGGATCGCGTGGGTGGATGTGTGCGCGTGGTCCGACCGGGACCGCCGCGTGCTCGCCCGGCAGCAGGAGCGGCTGGGGGCCATCGCGCTGGAGAGCCGCATCTGGCACGACGCGCCCGCCGAGGCGCTGGCCGCCGCCGCGTTGGACGGCGTGCGGCGGCTGGGCCTGCCAGCGCTGGACTGGACCCGCCGCGCGCGGTTGCTGCGCGCCCGGATGGCGGTGAGCGGCCTGCGCGACGTGTCGGACGAGGGGCTCGCGGCGGCCCTCGATGCCTGGCTGCTGCCGGCGCTGGGGGGCGTGCGCTCGGCCGCCGACCTCGGGCGGCTCGATCCGCACGACGCGCTGCTGGACTGGCTGGGTTGGTCCGAGCGGGCCGAGCTGGACCGCCGCGCGCCCCCCTCCTGGCGCACGCCGCTGGGCCGCGCGGTGCCGATCGACTACGGGGGCGACGTGCCCACCGTCTCCTTGCGCGTGCAGGAGGTGTTCGGCGAGACCCGCCACCCCCGCGTGGGCGACGTGCCCCTGCGCATGGAGCTGCTGTCCCCGGCCCGCCGCCCCGTGGCCGTCACGCAGGACCTGCCGGGGTTCTGGCAGGGGGGCTGGGCGGACGTGCGGCGCGACATGCGGGGAGCCTATCCGCGGCATCCCTGGCCAGAGGACCCTTCGGTGGAGGCGCCGACGGTGCGGGCGAAGCCAAGAAGTTGAAAGCGCCGGGGCTCTGCCCCGGACCCCGGAGTATTTCCGCCAGGATGAAGGTCAGGCGAGGAGGTCGGCGACCATCCCGCTGTCCGGGTCGGCCAACGCCTCGATGACGTCGAAGTGGTGGCGGCCCTCGTGGATGCGCAGGGGGTGGTGCCAGGCTTCCGCGAGGCGCTCGGCCTGCCAGAGGAACGCGGGGCGCTCGTCTCCGCCGACGTGGGTGAAGACCTTCGGGCCGGGAATGGGCGTGCCGAGCGCAGGGCTCTCGGCCTCGGCCTCGGCGGCGTCGAGGCGGAGGTCGGCGTTCATCGTCTGCGGCACGAGGGGTCGAAGGTCGCCCACGGGCGAGATCGGCACGACGGTGGCGATGCGCGCGGCGCAGGCGGGGTGGGCGTCGGCCATGACCATGCGCGCCACGAGGTGGCCGCCGGCGCTGTGCCCCGCCAGCCGCACGGGGCCGGGCACGCGCGCCGCCGCCGAGGCGACGGCCTGCGCGATCATCGCGGTGATCTCCCGGATGCGCGCCTCGGGGGCGAGCACGTAGCCCGGCATCGCCACCGCATGGCCGTGCGCCAGCGCGCCGGCGGCGAGGTGCGACCAGTCGGTGCGGTCGAAGCGGCGCCAGTAGCCGCCGTGCACGAACACGGCGAGGCCCTTCGCGGTGCCCTCGGGGTGGAACAGGTCGAAGCGCTGGCGGGGGTGGTCGCCGTAGGCGTGGGTTTCGGCCCGCGCGCCCAAGCCTTCGCGGAAGGCAGCGGCCTCGGCGGCCCAGCGGGGCGGGTAGTCGGCGGCCCCCGCGATGTGGTCGGCGTTGGCGTAGGCGTCGTCCAGCGCCGCGCGGTCCATTGTCTGCCAGTCGTGCATCGCGATCTCCCTCGCGCCGCACCCTGCGCGGGCGGGCGGGGAAACGCAAAGGGGCGCCCGAAGGCGCCCCCGCGTGCGGATGGCGGCGGGCCTAATGCAGCTTGGCCTGCACCGTCTCGATCGAGCGGTCGATGCCGGCGGTGCGCTGCTCGGCGGTCATCTGCTTGGCGACCACCTCGGCGGCGGCGGCGGTGGCCACGGCGATGGCGCGCTCGCGCACCTCGCGGATGGCGGCGTTGCGCGCCGACGCGATCTGGTCCTCGGCGCCGGCGAGGCGGCGCTGGACGGAGGTTTCCAGGTCGGCCTTGGCGTGGTCGGCGGCGGCCTGCGCCTCGCGGCGGGCGGCGGCCACGATGTCGCCGGCCTGCTCCTTGGCCTCGCGGGTCTTGCGCTCGTAGGAGGCGAGCAGCGACTGCGCCTCCTCGCGGATCGCGCGGGCCTCGTCGAGGTCGCGGCGGATGCCGTCGGCACGGTCGTCGAGCATGCCCGACAGGCGCTGCGGCACCTTGAAGTAGACGACGATGCCCACGAACACGAGGAAGCCGAGAAGCACCACGAAGTCGGTGTTCTTCAGCGAGAAGAACGGCCCCGAGGCGGCGAGGGCGGGCGTGGCGGCGAGGGCCGCGGCGAGGGTGGCGAGGAAGCGCATCCGTCTATCCTTTCACGCGCGCGTCGACCGCGGCGTCGATGGCACTCTGGTCGGGCTCGCCGCCCAGGGCGCGCACGATCTCGGCGGCCACGTCGCGGGCGACCTCCTGCACGGAGGCGGCGGCGCCGGCGCGCACCTCGCCGATCTCGCGCTCGCTCTGCGCGGTGCGCTCGGCGATCTGCTCGTCGGCGCGGGCGATGGCCTTGTCCAGGTCGGCCTTGATGGCGTCGCGCGCCTCCTGGCCGATGCGCTGGGCCTCGGCGCGGGCCTCGGCGAGCGCGGTGTTGTAGTGCTCCTCGGCCTCCTCGGCCTGGCGCTTGAGGTCCTCGGCGGCGGCCAGGTCGTTCGAGATCGTGCCCTGGCGCTCGGCGAGCACGGCGCCCATGCGCGGCAGGGCCACGCGGGTGAGGATGAAGTAGATCGCGGCGAGCGCGACCAGCAGCCAGAAGATCTGGTTGGCGAACCACGCGTCGCACAGCTGCGGCATGCCGATGGCGTTGCCGAAGGCGTTCACGCAGGTGCCGCCGGCCTCGAGGGCGAGCGGGTCAACTAGTACGGGATCGGCCATGAGTGCCCTCGCGGTGGTTCGGATTCACGGCGGCGGGGGCACGAGAGGCCCCCGCCGGGCGTAAGGATCGCGCGTCGATCAGACGGCGAACATCAGCAGCAGCGACACCAGGAAGGCGAAGATGCCGAGGGCTTCGGCGAAGGCGATGCCGATGAACAGCGTCGCGGTCTGGGCGTTGGCGGCCGAGGGGTTGCGCAGGGCGCCGGCCAGGAAGTTGCCGGCCACGTTGCCCACACCGATCGCGGCGGCGCCGGAACCGATGGCGGCGAGGCCCGCGCCGATGAATTTGCCGGTGTCGGCCAGAACGATGAGATCGCCTTCCATGGGATAGCTCCTTACGCTTGGAAGTGGGTCGTGGGGGTTGGATCCGGACCCGTCAGTGCGACGGGTGCAGCGCGTCCTTCAGGTACACGCAGGTCAGGATCGTGAAGACGTAGGCCTGGATGAAGGCGACCAGCACCTCCAGCCCGTAGATCGCCGTGATCGCCAGCACCGAGAGCGGCGCGATGGCGGCGATGGCCGCGAAGCCCGCGAACACCTTGAGCACGGCGTGGCCGGCCATGATGTTGCCCGCGAGACGAATGGAGTGGCTGACGGGGCGCACGAAGTAGGAGATCAGCTCGATCACCGCCAGGACGGGGCGCAGCGCCAGGGGCGCCGAGGACACCCAGAAGAGCCCAAGGAAGGCCGCGCCGTTCTTCACGAAGCCGACGATGGTGACCGTCAGGAACACGGCCAGCGCCAGCACGGCCGTCACGGCGATGTGGCTGGTGGGCGAGAACGAGGCGGGGATCAGCGCCAGGAAGTTCGAGAACAGGATGAACAGGAACAGCGTGAAGATGTAGGGGAAGAACTTGATCGCGTCCTTGCCGGTCACGTCCTCGACCATCTTGTAGACGAAGCCGTAGGCCAGCTCGGCGGTCGACTGGGCGCGGGAGGGCACGATGGCGCGGCCGCGGGTGCCGATGATCAGCAGGAGCACGACGCACAGGACGGCGAGCGCCATCCAGAAGGTCGCGTTGGTGATCGTGTACCAGTGCACCGCATCGCCGGCCTCGCCGAAGAGGGGCTTCACGATGAACTGGTCCATGGGATGGAAGCTCAGGCCGCCGCCGTGGTCGGCCTCGGCGGTGACGCCCACGGCATCGACGGCGGCGCCGGTGTCGGGGACCGGCAGGGCGGAGACGTCGTCGTGGGCTTCGTTTTCCATGCTCTAGTCCTCGTGGGGCGCGCCGGCGCCCGGTTCCCTCAGCGCGGCAGCCGCGTCGATCTTTCCCTGCACCTCGCGCGCCGAGGCGATCATCGTCTTCACCCCGGCCGCGAAGCCGAGCAGCGTGAACACGACCATGAGCCAGGGCTGCGTGCCCAGAAGCGCATCGAGGCCGTATCCGATGCCGAACCCGATCCCGAGCCCGGCCACCATCTCGATCACCATCCGCCAGGCGAGCTGCGCCTGGGAGTAGTGCTCCTCCATGTGGTCGCGGGCCTCGGGCGGCCGGGCGGCTTGCAGGCGCGCGTTCAGCGCCCTCATTCGCTCGGCTTCGTCGCCCTCGGACATGCGCGCCCCCATGACGGTCGGGGGGTGGGATAGGCGGGGGGGCGGGCCGAGTCAACGCGGTGGGAACGCATGCAGAATCAGCATGTTAGACGATTTGTCCGCTGACCGGCGATGCGCGGGGACGTTCAACGCATCGGTTGAACGTCCTTGACGCGCGGCCCCCGCGCCCCCATCGCGGCCCCATGCCCGCCCCCCTCGACGCCGTGTTCGCCGCCCTCGCCGACCCGACCCGCCGCGCCATCCTCGCCATGCTGCTCGAGGACGACATGGCCGTGACGGACGTGGCCGCGCCGCTGCCGATCTCGCTCGCAGCCGTGTCGAAGCACCTCGCCGTGCTCGCCCGCGCCGGCCTCATCGCGCAGGAGCGGCGGGGGCGCGTGGTCTGGTGCAAGCTGGAGCCGGACGCGCTTCGCGAGGCGAGCGTGTGGATGCAGGCGTTCGGGCAGTACGAGGGGCCGGACCTGGACCGGCTGGAGGCGTTGCTGGACTGCGGGCCGGAGGGGGCCTGAGACGCGGGTTCCGCGCTGCCGCGCGGAGGTATTTCCGGCAAGATGAGGAGGGGCGTCGAACCCGCCCCCCCTCGGGCGGCGTTGGGGGGCATGGACGCTCCGCACATCGCCCCTTCCCGCACCGCCCTGCCCCGCCATGCGCCCGAGACGCTGGAGGCGCTGCCCGACGCGCCCGCGCGGCTGTGGAAGCCCCGGCGGGTGCTGCTGACGAAGGCGGCGCGCGACTGGCCGATGGCCGGGCGGGTGGCGGAGCGGGCAGCGAAGCTGGGCGCCGAGGTGGTGGATCTGCCGGGCGACCGGATCACGGGCCTTGCGGGCACAGACGCGCGCGACACCTACCGGCGCGCGAAGTCGACGCTGGCCGTCACGGTGGCGTCCGAGGCCAAGATGCGCCCCCAGCCGATCCCGCCCTCGGCCGACTTCCGGTTCGACCTCGCCACGGGCTGCCCGGCCCACTGCCAGTACTGCTACCTCGCCGGCTCGCTGAAGGGGCCGCCCGTGACGCGCCTCTTCGCCAACCTCGCCGAGATCCTGGACCGCCTGCCGCCCCTGGTGGGCGAGGGGCGGATCACCTCGCGCAATGCGGCGCGCGCCCACGAGGGGACGACCTACGAGGCGTCCTGCTACACCGACCCGCTGGCCTTCGAGCACCTCTCGGGCGGGCTGTCGGAGACGGTGGCGTGGTTCGGGGCGCGGAACGAGGACATGGGGCTGCGCTTCACCACGAAGTTCGCCGACACCATTGGGCTGGAGGCCGCCGCCCACGGGGGCCGGACCCGCGCCCGCTTCTCGGTGAACGCCGAGGCCGTCACCCGCCGCTTCGAGGGCGGCACCGCGCCGCTGGCGGGCCGGCTCGCCGCGATGGGGCGGCTGGCGCGCGCGGGCTACCCGGTGGGGCTGACGGTGGCGCCGATCATGCCGCTGGAGGACTGGGCGGACTCCTACGACGCGCTGTTCCGGGATGCGGCCGCCGCGCTGCCCGAGGATGCAGACGTGACGGTGGAGCTGATCACCCACCGTTTCACGCCCGGCTCCAAGGAGGTGCTGCTGGGCTGGTACCCGGCCACGGCGCTGGAGATGGACGAGGCGGTGCGGACCGTGAAGCGCAACAAGTTCGGGGGGCGCAAGTACGTGTACCCCAAGGAGCTGATGCGCGAGATGCGGGACACGCTGGAGCGCCAGGTCGCCGCGCGCCTGCCGGGGGCGCAGGTGCTCTACTGGACCTGAGCGACCTCGCGGAGGAGCGCCGCCATGCGCTCGGCCTTGGCCGTCCACAGCCCCTCGCGCAGGACGCGCGCCTGCCCCGCCCGGCCCATGCGCTCGCGCAGCGCCGGATCATCCGCGAGGCGGCGGAGTGCTGCGGCGATGTCGCGGGCGAAGCGGTCCGGGTCGGTGACCGGGATCTTTATGGCACAAGTCTCGTCCAGGATCGCGTCCGGGCCGCCCGCCGCCGCGCCGATCACCGGCAGCCCCCAGCGCATCGCCTCGTAGAGCACGTTGCCCGCCGGCTCGCGGAACGACGGGAACGCGAAGACGTCCGCCTGCGCGTAGAGGCGCTCCACCGCCTCGCGGGGCACGAGGCCGAGGAACCGCACCCGGTCCGCCAGCCCGAGCCGCTCGGCCTCCCGGCGGCACGCCTCGATCTCGGGCCCCTCGCCCGCCGAGACGAGGCGCAAACGCGGATCGTCCGCGATCGCCATCGCCCGGATCACGTCGCGCAGTCCCTTGGTCCGCACGCCCCGGCCCACGTGGAGGAGGCGCACCACGCCGTCCGGCCCCGGCTCGCGCGGGCCGGCGGGGCCGTCGACGCCCAGCTCCAGTATGTTCTCGTAGCGGCGGGGGACGATGCCCGCCGCGGCGAGCCGCGCGCCCACGTAGGGCGCCACCCCCAGCACCAGCGCGGCGTCCCGGTAGCCCGCGCGGAGCCGTGGGTCGTGGCACAGGCGCAGGCCGTCCAGCGCGCGCAGCCGCGAGAACAACTCCGGCGCCACCTCGTGCGCGAAGCCGGGCGGCGTCGGGAGCGTGCCGCCGAGGGGGCCTATGACGTAAGGCACCCCGGCGCCGCGCAGGGGCGTGGCGTAGCGCGGGGCCTGCGGCATGAGCTGGTGCGCCACGTCCCAGCGGCCCGGGTTGCGGGCGAGATGGCGGCGCACCCTTGCTGCGAACACCGGCCACTCGGGCTTGAGCATCGCCCCCAGCCGTCCCGTCCGCCGAAGCGCGCGCGGCACCGGCCAGGTGGTCACGTCCGCCCCCGGCAACTGCTCGCGCAGGGGCGCGTGGTGGGGCGGGCTGTCCATCGCCAGCACCGTGAGGTCGACCAGCGGGGCCAGCGCCTCGGCCCAGCGGAACGCCACGTGGGCCTCGCCCGTGGCCTGGCGCGACACGAACGGGGCGATCAGCAGGACGCGGAGGCGGGGCATCGCGGGCCTTTCGGGCATGGCACGCGATGCCTAGCCCGGCGCCCCGGCGGCGGCTAGCGCGCCGCCTCCTGCTCCAGCCGCAGGCGCGCGGTGGCCTCGTGCTCCTCGGCGGCGCGCTGGTCGGCGACGCGGGCGCGCACGAAGTCCAGATGCGCCTCGACCGCGCGGCGGGCGGCGTCGGGGTCGCGGGCCCGCAGCGCCTCGTCGATGGCGCGGTGCTGGTCGAGCAGCTGATCGCGGGTGGTGCGCTGGCGGAACATGGCGTTGCGGTTGAAGAACACGCCCTCGCGCAGCAGGTCCATCATGGAGCGCATCATGTGCAGCATGATGACGTTGTGGCTCGCCTCCACGATGGCCATGTGGAACGCGGCATCGAGGGCGGCCTCCTCGGAGGGGTCGCGCTTGCCGTGGGCGGCCTCCATCTTCGCCATCAGCGCGTGCACCAGCGCGAGGTCGGTGTCGGAGCCGTGGCGCGCGGCGCGCGCGGCGGCCAGCCCCTCGATGTCGCGGCGGAAGGCGATGTAGTCGAGCAGCGCGTCGTCGTGGGTGGCGAAGAGCCGCGTCAGCGCCGGCGAGAAGGCGTTGCCCAGCACGTCGGCGACGTAGACGCCCGCGCCGGCGCGGCTTTCCAGCAGCCCGCGCGCGGCCAGTTCGGCCACCGCCTCGCGCAAGGAGGGGCGCGACACGCCGAGGCGCTCCGACAGCTCGCGCTCGGGCGGCAGGCGGTCTCCGGGGCGCAGGATGCCGTGGAGCACCATGGTCTCGATCTGCCGCACCACGGCCTGGGCGAGCTTCTCGGAGGTGACCTTCTGGAACGGCATGCGGGCGACTCGCTGCGGGGAATTGGTCAGAAGATATGACCGCGGGCGCGCGAGGCCAACGAAAAAGGGGCCCCGCGCGGAGGCCCCTCTCGGTGGTGGTGTGCGGTGCGGGTTCGAATCAGCCGTTGGGGATGATCACGATCTCGACGCGGCGGTTGGCCTGACGGCCTTCGGCCGTCTGGTTCGAGGCGATCGGGCTCGACTCGCCGCGGCCGATGGTCTGGACGCGCGCCGGGCTCACGCCGGCCTCGTAGAGGATGCCGGCGACCGAGCGGGCGCGGCGCTCGCTGAGATCCTGGTTGTAGGCGGCCGAGCCGGTGTTGTCGGTGTGGCCGATGACCTGCACGCGGCTGTTGGGGAACTGCAGGAGGTTCTGGCCGATGGTGCGGATCTGGCCGGGCGCGCGCACGGCGGCGCTGTCGGTGGCGAACAGGATCGACTCGGGGGCGTTCACCACGATGCGGTCGCCGGTGTTGGTCACGTCGATGCGGCTGTCGAGGCTGTTGCGCAGCTCCTGGGCCTGGCGGTCGAGCTGGTCGCCGATGGCCGCGCCCACGGCGCCGCCGACGGCCGCGCCCACGACGGCACGCTTGAGCTTGTCGTCGCGGCCGTCGTCGGTCGCCGCGCCGATGGCCGCGCCCGCCAGCGCGCCGGCGATGGCGCCCTGCTGGGTGCGGGTGCGGTCGTCCACGGGGGTGGTCGAGACGCAGGCCGAGAGCAGCAGGGTCGAGGCGAGGCCGAGGGCGGCGGTGGTCTTAAGAAGGGTCATGTCGGTCCTATCCGAAGGGTGTTCCGTGGCGAGGCTACGACGAGCCGCGCGCATGTTCCAGCCCGGAGCGGGACGCGCACGTGCCGCCGGGTCTCGGGCAGAGATGGGGCGGGATGCCGCCGATAGGCAATATCAGCCGCCCGCCACCGGCTCGCAGGCGCCGGCCCGCTCCAGGCGGGCGCTCTCCCAGGCGAGCATGGCGCGCTTCACGGGCAGGCCCCAGTGGTAGCCGCCCAGCGCGCCCGAGGCGCGCAGCGCCCGGTGGCAGGGGATCAGGAAGCTGACCGGGTTGCGCCCCACGGCGGTGCCCACGGCGCGCACCGCCTTCGGCTTGCCGATGGCGCGGGCGATCTCGCCGTAGGTGGTGACGTGGCCCGAGGGGATGCGCATCAGCGCCTCCCAGACCTTGATTTGGAACGGCGCGCCGATGAGGTGGAGCCGCGCCTCGGCCCGCGGCGCGAAGAGCGCGGCGACATGGGGCGCCACGGCGGCGCGGTCCTCGCGCAGCTCGGCCCGGGGCCAGCGCGCGGCCATGTCGGCCAGCGCCGCCGCGGCGCCCGTCTCGCCCGCGAAGGCGATGCCGCAGAGGCCACGGTCGGTGGCCATGGCCAGCATCGGGCCGAAGGGGCTGTCGAAGGTGCCGTGCCGCACCCGGAGGCCCTCGCCGCCGCGGGCGTACTCGCCGGGGCTCATGGCCTCCCAGCGCAGGAACAGGTCGTGGAGGCGGGAAGTGCCCGAGAGCCCGACGTCGAGTGCGGTGTCGAGCACGCTGCGCCGCTCGCGCAGGAGGCGCTTGGCGTGGCCGAGGGCCAGGAAGCCGCCCAGCCGCTTGGGGCTGATCCCGGCCCAGGCCGAGAACACCCGCTGGAAGTGCGCGGGGCTGAGACCGGCGGCGGCGGCGAGGGCGTCCAGCGAGGCGCCGGGGTCGGCGTCCACGGCGGCGATGGCGCGGCGCATGATGCGGTAGTGCGCGGCGCCCTCGGCGGCCGCGTCGCGGTCGGGGGCCACGTCGGGGGCGGGGGCCACGTCGGGGGCGGGGGCCGTGGCGAGGGCGGGAATCGGGGCGTGGCTGGTCATGGGCCGAGGATACCGCCCCCGCCCCCCGCCGCGCGACCCGTTTCATGCGGCGACCGCGATCCCCCGCAGCAGCGCCCGCCCCTCGCGCACCGAGAGGCAGGGGCGCGCGGCGGTCCGGTGCGCCCGGCGCAGCGCCGCCAGCCGCGCGCGCGGCAGCACCGGCCGGACGACGGCCTCGCCGAGAGGGCCGAGCAGCAGGCTCTCGGCCCAGACGCCCCCGGCGCGGATCACGGCGTGCCGCTCCAAGAGCACGTGGTGGACCCGCTCGCCCCGGCGCGCGGGCCGGGCGATGTCCCACGCGGCGGCGGGCACGAGCACCTCCGCCGCGCCGTGCAGCAGCGCGCAATGCGCCCCGCCCACGAGCACGCGGTGCTGCGGCGTCGTCTCCAGCCCGCCTGGCAGCCGCGCCATCGCCCCGCCCCCGAGCGGGGCCGCGCCGCACCACACCACCGGCAGCGTGCCCCCGCCGTGGAGGCGCAGCCGCATCCCGGGCCGCAGCCGCTCCACCGCGACGGGGCCGTGCGCCGTCTCGACCGGGGTGCCGGCCGCGAAGCACGGCACGCTGTAGCCGGCGTATTCGGCGTAGGTGGAGCGGGTGTCGCGGCCCCCGCTCGCCGTGTCGTCGGCGACGTTGCCGGTGCCGCGGTAGGTGTAGGTCACGCCGGGCTGGAGCGGGGCCGAGGGCATGATCCCGACGAGCACCCCGTCGATCTCCACGGTCTTGAGGTAGATCATCGCGCCGTCCGGCGTCACGATCCCGTGGTATTCCTCGGCGTAGAACTGCCCTGCCGCGATCACCTCGCCCGCGGGGCCGGTCACTGTGGCTGCCTGGGTGGTGTCGTTGCCGACTTCGTGCGCGATGTCGTCGCCGTCGATGTGGTCGTCATCGTCAACCGCACGCATGTGCACGCGGTGGGTCGTGAAGTCGTAGTCCGGCGCGAGCGTGACCGCCCCGGTGGCCGCGTCGTAGACGATCGCGTCGGGCGCGTAGAGGTGGAACTCGTGGACGGGCATCGGCGCTCCTCGCGCACGCCGTCGCAGATTCGCGTTGCGGTCCGGTTAAAGGGCCCCGGTCCCGCGACCTTGCCCCGCCCGCGCCCGCGCGGCACAAGCCCCGCCCATGGCCGCCAAGCTCCCCCCGCCCCTCCCTTTCGCAGAGCAGGCCGAGATCTTCCGCCGCTTCCACGCCGCCGAGCCCGAGCCGCGCGGCGAGCTGGAGCACGTGAACGCCTTCACCCTGGTGGTCGCCGTGGCCCTGTCCGCGCAGTCCACGGATGCGGGCGTGAACCGGGCGACGCGCGCGCTGTTCGCCGTGGCCGACACGCCCGAGAAGATGCTGGCCCTCGGCGAGGAGGGCCTGATCGAGCACATCAAGACGATCGGCCTGTTCCGCAACAAGGCCAGGAACGTGATCGCCCTGAGCCGCATCCTCGCGGAGGAGCACGGCGGCGAGGTCCCCTCCTCCCGCGCCGCGCTCCAGCGGCTGCCGGGCGTGGGGCGCAAGACCGCGAACGTGGTGCTGAACATGTGGTGGGGCCATCCGGCGCAGGCGGTGGACACCCACATCTTCCGCGTCGGCAACCGCACCCGGATCGCACCGGGCAAGGATGTGGACGCCGTGGAGCGCGCCATCGAGGACAACGTGCCCGCCCCCTACCAGCGCCACGCCCACCACTGGCTGATCCTCCACGGCCGCTACACCTGCGTGGCACGCAAGCCCAAGTGCCCCGCCTGCCTCATCCGCGACCTGTGCCCGTTCGAGGGCAAGACGCCGGAGCCGCAGGCGAAGGCGCCCCGGATCTGATCCGGGGCCTCCCGCCCCTCCTCCATCCTGGCCCGAATACTCCGGGGGCCCGGGGGCAGCGCCCCCGCCCCGGCCAACCGAAAGCCCCGCCCCATGACCCAGACCTACGACGTGATCGGCATCGGCAACGCCATCGTCGACGTGATCGCCCACAGCGACGACAGCTTCCTCGACCACATGGGCATCGAGAAGGGCATCATGCAGCTCGTGGAGCGCGAGCGGGCGGAGCTGCTCTATGCCGCCATGGAGGACCGGATGCAGGCGCCCGGCGGCTCGGTCGCCAACACCCTGGCGGGGATCGGCGCGCTGGGGCTGCGCACGGCGTTCATCGGCAAAGTGCGCGACGACGCGCTGGGCCGCTTCTACGCCGAGACCATGCGCGCCTCGGGCACCGCCTTCCCGAACCCGCCGAAGGCCGCCGACCTGCCCACCTCGCGCTCCATGATCTTCGTGTCGCCCGACGGCGAGCGGTCCATGAACACCTATCTCGGCGCGGGCGCCGACCTCGGGGCCGCGGACGTGCCGGACGTGTTCGCCGGCGGGGGCCTCCTGTTCCTCGAGGGCTACCTGTTCGACAAGGACGACGGGAAGACCGCCTTCACGGAGGCCGCCGCGCGGATGCGCGCCGCGGGGGGCCGCTCGGCCATCACCATCTCCGACCCGTTCTGCGCCGAGCGCCACCGCGCCGACTTCCAGCGCCTGATTGCCGAGGACATGGACGTGGCCATCGGCAACGCGAAGGAGTGGTGCACCCTCTACGAGACAGGCGACGTGGAGGAGGCCTTGGGCCGCGCGGCGGAGGTCTGCGGCATCGTGGCCTGCACCCGCTCGGGCGAGGACGTGTGGGTGCGCGCGGGAGACCAGCGGATCGTGGCGCCGGTCGAGGCGGCGCGGGTCGTGGACGCCACCGGAGCGGGCGACCAGTTCGCGGCCGGCTTCCTCTACGGGATCGCGGCGGGGCGCGACCTGGAGACGGCGGCGCGCATGGGCGTGGTCTGCGCGCGCGAAGTGATCGGGCACGTGGGCCCCCGCCCCCATGCGGACCTCGACGCGCTGTTCCGCGCCGAGGGCCTGCTGTAGCCGCCGAGACGGCCTAGTGGCAGTGGAGAGGCTGGGACCCCGCGTGGCAGCACTGGCCGGGCGGCGAGGACTTGCGGCAACCGCCGCCGTGGGCATCGGCGGCGAAGGGCAGGCAGGCCAACGCCGCGCCGAACGCGAATGCGAGCAATGATTTCACGGGTACGTCCCTTCGGGTTGAGGCCCCTTAACCATTCTTAACGGATTGCCGACGCGCCAGCCCGTCCAGCGCAGGACCACGATTGCGCGGCCAATCGGGGTGGATTGGTGCGAGATTCGAACCGCTTCCGCGGGATCGCGGCGAGGCGCGACACGGGGGCGCGCATGGAGGTGATCGGGCCCGTGCGGCCCTCGACGCGCCGTTCCGCGCCGAGGGCCTGACGGTCTGACACCTTCTCCATGCGGGGCGCGGCGGACGCCCCCCGTCCCGCCTCCCGCGGGCCGGGGGTGGTCCCCCGGGCATGCCCCTTGGCCCGGGTGCGGCCGCGGGGCGGGAGGAGACCCCACGGCACCGGATCACCAATCCCCAAGCCGCGCGCGCCGTCCATCGCCGCGCGCGCAACGGCGCCTGGGCGCGGACCGCCGCACGCTCGCGCGGGGGGCTTTGCGTCGCCCGCGCCGCTCGCCTAGCGTGCACGCAGCCCAGCGGAGTCATCCCCATGCACATCCTCGTCACCGGCGCCGCCGGCATGATCGGCGCCAAGCTCGTGGCCGCCCTCGCCGCGCGCGGCACCCTCGCCGGGAAACCGATCGAGGGCCTGACCCTCGTGGACGTCCACGCCCCCGCGATGCCCGCCGGCCTTCCCGGCGCGGCCCTGTCCGTGGACCTCAGCGACCCCGCCGCCGCGCCCGCGCTGGTGGAGCACCGGCCCGACGTGATCTTCCACCTCGCCGCCGTGGTCTCGGGCGAGGCAGAGGCGGACTTCGAGAAGGGCTACGCGGTGAACCTCGACGGCACGGTCTCGCTCCTGCGCGCGGTGGCGGCGCAGGCGGACTACCGGCCCCGCTTCGTGTTCGCCTCGTCGATCGCGGTGTTCGGCGCGCCCGTGCCCGACCCGATCCCCGACGACTTCTCGCCCCAGCCGCTGACCTCCTACGGGGCGCAGAAGCGCATGGGCGAGCTGATGGTGGACGACCTGAGCCGGCGCGGCCTCGCCGACGGGATCAGCTTGCGCCTGCCCACGATCTGCGTGCGCCCCGGCGCGCCGAACGCGGCCGCCTCGGGCTTCTTCTCGGGCATCCTGCGCGAGCCGCTCGTGGGGCGCGAGGCGGTGCTGCCCGTCGAGGACGACGTGCGCCACTGGTTCGCGAGCCCCCGCGCGGCGGTGGGCTTCCTGCTCCATGCCGCGGAGATGGACCTCGCCCCCCTCGGCCCCCGCCGCGCCCTGAACCTGCCGGGGGTCGGCGCGACGGTGGCGGAGCAGATCGCCGCGCTCGAGCGGGCGGCGGGGCCGGAGGCGGCGGCGCTGATCCGGCGCGCGCCCGACGAGACCATCCGGCGCATCGTGGGCGACTGGCCGCGGGGCTTCGCGCCGGAGCGGGCCGAGGCGCTGGGCTTCCGGGCCGACGCGGACATGGACGCGATCATCGCCGCGCACGTGGAGGACGAGCTGGGAGGGCGGGTGCCGCCGCGGGACGGCTGAGGGGGGCCTTACGTCGCCGAGTCGCGGGGACCGCCATTCGGGGCTTCGCCCGTGATCGCTCTGATCGGTCCACTGGACCGATCGCCGGGGCCTTCGGCCCCGGACGAGCGATCACCCCTTCACCGCCCCCGCCGTCAGCCCGCTGACGATCTGCCGCTGGAACACCAGCACCAGCACGAAGAGGGGCGCCGTGGCCGAGACCACGGCGGCCACCGCGAACATCACGTTGCCCGCCTCGAAGGTGCTGCCGAGGAAGCCCGCGATCTTGGGCACCATGGTCTGGTTCTCCTGACTCAGCAGCAGCGCCGTGACGGTGAAGTCGTTGTAGGCCAAGAGGAAGCTGAACAGCCCCGTGGTGATCACGCCGGGCCACATGACGGGGACGATCACGCGCCGGAACGCCTCGAAGCGGGTGCAGCCGTCGACCATGGCGCTCTCGTCGAGGTCCTTGGGGATGTTGAGGAAGAACGAGTGGAGCATCCACAGCGTGAAGGGCTGGTTGATCGCCACCAGCACCACGATGGCGGTGGGCAGGTGCCCCCAGAGGTTCCACTCGAAGAACGGCAGCAGGTAGCCCGAGACCAGCGTGATGTGCGGCATGGCGCGGAAGATCAGCGCCAGCATCAGCAGCCAGAACGCGTAGCGGAAACCCGAGCGGGCCAGCGCGTAGCCGCCCAGCGTGCCCAGGGTGAGCGAGATGAGCACCGTGAAGAACACGACGATGAAGGTGTTGAGGGCCGCGCGCCAGAACTCCTCGCGCACCCAGGCGCCCTCGTAGCCGTTCAGTGTGAAGGGGCCGCCGGTCTCGACGGTGGTGCGAACCCCCGTCAGCGCGTAGCGCCAGTCGGCCTTCGAGAAGAAGTCGCCCTCGACCTTGAAGCTGCCCCAGAGCGTCCAGAGGAACGGGAAGGCGGCGATCACCAGCCAGATCCCGACGAAGGCGGTCGAGGCGATCACGAGGCCGCGCGAGCGGCGCTGGGCGGTCACGGTCTCCATCTCAGTGCCCCCGCTTGGCGTTGAAGTCGCGCCAGGTGCGGACCAGCACCGGCGCGAGCAGGATCGCCACACCGAGGATCGTCAGCACCGAGGTGGCCGCGGCCGAGTTGAACAGCGCGATCTCGCCGCGCAGGTCCTGGTAGATGTTGTAGCTCAGCGACGAGGCGTTGGCGCCCGCCGAGAAGCCCACGATGGGCTCGAAGACGCGGAAGTTGTCCATGAGCTGGATCAGCGCGATGAACACGGTCAGCGGCGCGAGGTGCGGCACCACCACGTAGCGGATGCGCTCCCAGCGCGAGGCGCCGTCCACCATGGCCGCCTCCATGGTCTCGTGGGGCACGGTCTGCAGCCCTGCGTAGTAGACGATGAAGGCGAAGGGCGCGTGGTGCCACACGCCGTAGACGATCAGCGTGGCCCAGGTGAGCGGCGTGGAGGCCTTGAGCGACAGCGTGGGATCGCCCGCCAGCACCTGGATCGCGTGGCCGAGGATGCCCTCGGCGTCGATCATCCAGTAGAGCACGAGGCTGCCGACCAGCGGCGTCACGATCATCGGCAGGAGCGAGACGAAGATCGTCGGCCCCCGCAGCATCCGCGGCAGGCCGTTGACGCCGAGGGCTATGGCGAGCCCCAGCAGGATCGTGAACGGCGTGACGAGTGCGGTGTAGACCAGCGTGAAGATCAGCGCCCGGTAGAACGGCAGGTTCATCAGCCGCCCCGCGAAGGCCGCGATCCCGTCGGTGCCGTTCCAGGCCGCGGCCACCTCGTCGAAGGCGAGGTGCGCGCGGTCCCGGTAGATCGCCAGCCCCACGAAGCGGCCCATGGGCTCTGCGTCGCGCAGGGCCTGCGTGGCCTCCTGGTCGATGGTGGTGGAGGTGGTGATGCCGAAGGGGCCGCGGTTCTCGACCACGCGCAGCACCTGCTCGTGCTGCTGGTGCACGGACTGCACGATCACCGAGGCGATGGGCGCCGCGATGAACAGCAGCATCGCCAGCAGCGAGGGCAGGATGAACCAGAAGAAGGTGCGGTGCGGCATGGGCGGCGTCCCCGTCGGGTTGCGGGGGAAGGGCGCGCGCCCGGGACAGTGCCGGGGCGCGCGCCGTGCGTTCTACTGCAGGAAGCCCTGCTCCTTGGCGGCGGTGGTGTAGGCCGCCTCCACGTCGTCGAGCGCCTGCTCGGCCGATTCCTTGCCCTGCAGGAAGTCCGCCAGCTCGTCGCCGAGCGCGGTGTGCAGCAGACCCATGTAGGGCAGCATCGGGTAGGGCATCGCGCCGGCCTGGGCCGACTGGGCCACGCCCTGCGCGGCCGGGGTCGGCTCGTAGCCCTCGATCAGCCAAACCGCCAGCTCGGCGTTGCCTTCCGTCTCCAGCACCTCGGGCGCCACGCCGTGGACCATCGCCTTGAACGACGCCTCGGCGTCCTCGTCGGAGATGTTCTGGGCGATCGTGAAGCCGTCCCACCACAGCGTGGTCGCGGGCTGGCTGCCGCCGCCCACGGTGGGCGCGCCGGCGAGCTTGGTGGCGGCGACCACCTCCTCGGAGGAGCCCTCGTCGTCGAGGATGCCGGCCCCGCGCGAGCCCCACATGGTGGCCAGCGCCACGTTGCCCGCCTCCCACAGCGCGCCGGTGGCGTTCGAGTCGAAGGTCAGGAAGTCGGGGTTCGACAGCTCGGTCAGCGCCTTGAGCGTCTCGAGCGCCTTCATGCCCGCCTCGTTGTCGATCGAGACCTCGGCGGTGCCCGGCGCGAAGAACTCGCCGCCGTAGCCGAGGTACATGTTGATGAATTCCTCGCCCAGGTTCCACCCGGTCATGGTGTTCAGCGCCACGGGATGCTCCATGATCCCGGCGTCGCGGATCGCCTGGCCGGCGGCGATCACCTCCTCGTAGGTGGTGGGCACCTCGACGCCCGCCTCGGCGAGCACGTCCTCGCGGTAGAACAGGTGCTGGGCGTTGGCCATGAAGGCCACGGCCACGATGTCGTCGCCCACGCGGATCAGCTGCAGGTCGCTCAGCGAGTCGCCGTGCGCCTCGACCAGGTCGTTCAGGGGCCGAACCAGCCCGCCGTTCAGCAGCGGCACCAGCGACGAGTTGGCGACGATGGCCACGGTGTACTCGGTTGGATCGGCGGTAAGGGCCGCGACCTGGATCTCCTTGTGCTCCGTGGTGAGGTTGGCGGTGATCTCGCCCTCGGTGGTGCACTCCATGGCGCGGTCGACCACGGCGTGGATCGCGCCGAAGTCGTTGCCCAGGATGCGCACGTTGCCGGTGCCCAGGTCGCAGGCGGCGTGGGCGTCGGCCAGCGCGGCGCCGGCGGCGAGGGTGGAGGCGCCGGCGAGCAGCGCGGCCTTCGTGTAGCGGTTCATCTCTCTCTCCCGTTGCGCGGGTCCGCCGTTCCGCCCCCGGGGGGCGTGGCGGTCCTCGATCGTGCGCGCGGCGCGCGCGTTCTCCCGGGGCGGAGCCAAGCCGCCCTTGCATACGAATGCAAGGTTTTTCGCCCCCACGTCCCGGTTCCCGAGGGTTCTAGGACGCCCGCCCCGCGCTACCAGTGCGGCGGGCGCTGATCAGCCAGCGGGACGGTGCCCTGCCCTTCGACCTCGGCCTCTGCGGCCCGCTCCAGCAGGAGGCCCGTGCGCCGCTTCAGGGCGTCGATCTCGCCCGCCTGCCGCGCCACCTCGTCGCTGAGGTCCTCGACCGCCCGGATCAGGTGGGCGATGCGCTCCTCCAGCCGGGACTCGATCCCGTGCTCGCCGTCCGTGCGGTCCATGCGGCCTCCTTGGCTTCCCGGCGCCCCGCCCGTATGTGCGGGCGCGACCCAAGAGGACGCCGATGGCCCCGAAACACAAGACCCGCCGCCCCCGCGCCGAGACGCCCCGCGGCTTCCGCGACCACCTCGGTGCGGACGTCACCGAGCGCGCCGCGATGTTGGACGCCGTGGCCGAGGTCTACCGCCTGCACGGCTTCGACCCGCTCGAGACCTCGGCGGTGGAGACGGTGGAGGCCCTGGGCAAGTTCCTTCCCGACGTGGACCGCCCCAACGAGGGCGTGTTCGCCTGGCAGGAGGGCGAGGACGGCGACTGGCTGGCGCTGCGGTACGACCTGACGGCGCCGCTGGCGCGCGTCTACGCCCAGCACCGCAACGACCTGCCTACGCCCTACCGTCGCTACGCCATGGGCCCCGTCTGGCGCAACGAGAAGCCCGGGCCGGGGCGCTACCGCCAGTTCTACCAGTGCGACGCCGACACCGTGGGCACCGCCAGCCCGGCCGCCGACGCCGAGCTCTGCGCCATGGTCTCGGACGCGCTGGAGCGGGTGGGCATCGCGCGCGGCGACTACGCGGTGCGCGTCAACGACCGCCGGGTGCTGAACGGCGCCATGGAAGTGGCCGGCATCCCCGAGGACGACGCCCGCGCCCGCGGCATCGTGCTGCGCGCCATCGACAAGCTCGACCGGCTGGGCGAGCACGGCGTGCGCGCGCTGCTGGGCCGTGGCCGCGAGGACGAGTCCGGCGACTTCACCGCCGGTGCGGGCCTGTCGGACGACCAGCAGGCCGCCGTGCTGGCCTTCACCACCGCCGGCGGGGATGACGCCGCCGCCACGTTGGGCCGCCTGCGCGACGCGGTGGGCGCCTCGGCCACCGGCGCCGAGGGCGTGGACGCGCTGGAGCGGATCGGCGCGCTTCTGGACGGTCTCGGCTACGGCCCGGACCGCGTGGCGATCGACCCCTCCGTCGTGCGCGGCCTCGGCTACTACACAGGCCCCGTGTTCGAGGCCGAGCTCACCTTCGAGACCCTCGACGACAAGGGCCGCCCCCAGCGCTTCGGCTCGGTCGCGGGCGGCGGGCGCTACGACGACCTCGTGAAGCGTTTCACCGGGCAGGCCGTGCCCGCCACCGGCATCTCGCTGGGCGTCGACCGCCTGCTCGCCGCCCTGCGCGCGCGGGGCGGGGCGAGCGAGGCCGCCCCCGGCCCCGTGGTCGTGACGGTGATGGACCGCGACCGGATGCCCGAATACCTCGCCCTCGGCGCGCGGCTCCGCGCCGCCGGCATCCGGGCCGAGGTCTATCTCGGCAACCCCAAGAACTTCGGCAACCAGCTCAAGTACGCCGACCGGCGCGGCAGCCCGGCGGCGGTGATCCAAGGATCGGACGAGGCCGCGCGCGGCGTGGTGCAGGTCAAGGACCTGGCCCTGGGCGCGGAACTGGCCGAGGGCGCCTCGCTCGACGAGTGGAAGAGCCACGAGGCGCAGACCGAGGTGCCCGTGGACGGCCTCGTCGCCCACGTCCGCGCGCTGCTGGCGCGATGATCGCCGCCGCCGACCGGGCGCGCGCGAGCCGCTTCCTCGCGCGCTTCGAGGCGGCGGGGGCCGCGCGCGTGGAGCCGCCGATCCTGCTCGACGCCGGCCCCCTGCTCGATCTCTACGGCGAGGACCTTCGCGCGCGCGCCTTCACCACGTTCGATCCGCTGCGCGGCGAGGCGGTGCTGCGGCCCGACTTCACCGTGCCCCTGGTGCGGGCGCACATGGACGCGGGCGGCGGCGCGGCGCGCCTCGCCTACGCGGGCGAGGTGTTCCGCCGGCAGGAGGCCGATGCCGCCCGCCCGCGCGAGTACCTGCAGGCCGGCATCGAGTTTCTGGGCGGCGACGATCCTGCCGACGCCGACGCCGAGGCCTTCGCGCTCTTCGCCGAGGCGCTGGCTCCCTGGGGCGCGACCGGAGCGACGGGCGACCTCGGGCTCCTGCGCGCCGCGGTCGCCACGCTGCGCACCACCGAGCGTCGCCGCGCCGCGCTCCTGCGCCACATCCCCCGCCCGCGCCGCTTCCGCGTGCTGATGGAGCGGTTCCAGGGTCGCGCCGCCTCGCGCCCCGCGCCCACGGGGGAGGACGCGCCCCACGTGGGCCTGCGCACGGCGCAGGAGATCGCCGCGCGCCATGCCGCGCTGGCCGAGGACGCCGCGACGCCGCCGGTCTCGGCCGTCGAGGCCGGGGCGCTGGAGGCCTTGCTCGACCTCGAGTTGCCGATGGCCGCCGCGCTGGAGGCCCTGCGCGACCTGGAGGTGGACCTGCCCGGCCTCGGGCCGGCGGTGGACCGCATGGACCGCCGCGCCGAGGCGCTGTCCGCCCGCGGCGCCGACGTCGGCACCCTGCCCTTCGCCGCCCGGGCGGGTCGCGGCGCGATGGAGTACTACGACGGCTTCACCTTCACCTTCGCGGCCCCCGGCGGCGGCGGTCCCACCGTGGCCACGGGCGGGCGCTACGACGCGCTGGCCGCCGCCCTGGGCGCCCCCGCGGGCTTCGGCGCCGTGGGCGGCGTGGTGCGGCCTGGCCTGCTGCCCGACCCAGCGGAGGATCGCCCGTGATCCGTCTCGGCGTGCCGTCCAAGGGGCGACTCATGGACAAGACCTTCGACTGGTTCGGCCAGCGCGGCCTCACGCTGGAGCGCACCGGCTCGGAGCGCGAGTACGCGGGCCGGGTGGACGGCGCCGAGGTGGCGCTGGTGCTGCTCTCGGCGGGCGAGATCCCGCGCGAGCTGGCGGCGGGGCGCCTGCACCTCGGCGTCACCGGCTCGGACCTCGTGCGCGAGGGCGTGGTGGGCTGGGCCGAGCGGGTCGAGACCGTGGCCTCGATGGGCTTCGGTCAGGCCGACCTCGTGCTCGCCGTCCCTGCCTGCTGGACCGACTGCGACACGCTCGACGACCTCGACGCGGTGGCCGCGGCCTTCCGCGCCGCCCACGGGCACCGCCTGCGGATCGCCACGAAGTACCACCGGCTGGTGCGCGAGTTCCTGCGCGAGGCGCAGGTGGCGGACTACGCGCTGGTGGACAGCCAGGGCGCCACCGAGGGCACGGTGCTGAACGGCACCGCCGAGGCCATCGCCGACATCACCTCGACCGGCGAGACCCTGCGCGCGAACCACCTCAAGGTGCTGCGCGACGGGCTGATCCACGCCAGCCAGGCCACCTTGTTCCGCTCGCGCGCGGCGCCCTGGACCGAGGAGCGGCGGGCCGAGATGGAGCGGCTCGCGCCTCGGCTCGCGGCGAACTGAGACGCCCTCAGGACAGGACCACGTCGCCGCGCAGCGCGGCGGGGTCCTCCACGCCCGCGAAGGTCAGCGCGTTGCCGCCGCCGAAGTCGATCACCATGTCGCCGTCCACCGCACGGGCGTGCGCGACCACGCGCTCCGCGCTCCAGCCGCGCAAGCCCAGCGCGCCGGCGTCGACCCAGAGCGTGTCGTCGGCGCCCCAGCCCGTGACCCGGTCGCGCCCGCCGTCGTAGTGGTGGACGTCGGCGCCCGTCCCGCCCGAGAGAACGTCGTCGCCCGCCCCGCCCCGAAGCGTGTCGTCGCCCGTGCCGCCCGACAGGGTGTCGTCGCCCGGGCCGCCGTTCAAGCGGTCCGCGCCGGACCAGCCGAAGAGCCGGTCGTGGCCGGAGGTGCCCGACAGCCGGTCCGCGCCCGAGCCGCCCGAGAGCACGTCGTCGCCGCCGCCGCCGTGGAGCGTGTCGTCGCCCGCGCCGCCGCGCACGCGGTCGCGCCCCGTCTCCCCGTTGAGGAAGTCGTCGCCCCGGCCGCCGTCCAGCCGGTCGTCGCCCGCGCCGCCCACGAGCCGGTCGTCGCCGAGCCCGCCGATCATCGTGTCGTGCCCCCCCGCCCCGGTGAGGCGGTCCGCGCCGGCGTTGCCGAGCAGGCGGTCGTGCCCCGCCCCGCCCGACAAGCGGTCGTCGCCCGCGCCGCCGCCGATGGTGTCGTCGCCGGTGTTGCCGATCAGCGTGTCGCCGCCGGCGCCCCCGGTCAGGAGGTCGCGCCCGCCGCCGCCCTCCATCCGGTCCCCGCCGCCGCCGCCGTCGAGCCGGTCGTTGCCCGCGTTGCCGAACAGCCGGTCGTCGTTGGCACCTCCGGCGAGGCGGTCCACGTCGGCGCCGCCGGCCAGCGTGTCGCGCCCCTCGCCGCCCTCCAGCCGGTCGCGGCCCGCGTCGCCCAGCAGCCGGTCGCGCCCCGCGCCGCCGCGCAGGAGGTCGTTGCCGCCCGCGCCGCGCAGAACGTCGTCGCCCGCGCCCCCGTCGAGCATGTCCGCCCGCCCGCGCCCCGTGAGCCGGTCCGCGCCGCCGCCGCCGTCGACCGCGCTGCGGGCGTGGGGGGCGATGAGGCGGTCGGCGCCGTCGCCCAGCTCCACCTCGACGCGGCGCGCGCCCGCGTTCCAGCGCGCCGTCCAGTCCTCGCCCGTGCCGGGGCCGTAGAGGTGCCGGAGCGCCGCGGCGTCCAGCTCCGCCAGCTCGCGCGGATGGCGGCCGACGTAGTTGTAGCTCATCACCGTGTGGCCGTGGTCGTCGAGGCGCGCGGCGAGGGTGCGGCTGCCGTCGTGGGAATGCTGCAGGCCGAGCGCGTGGCCGATCTCGTGCATGAGGATGGTGAACTGCCAGGAGCCGGGCGACCAGTTCCCGCCCATGCCCAGGGCCACGTCGCTGGTGCCCGCCGCGGTGGCCGTGGCCCAGGGGTAGTTCGCGTAGGCCGAGGTGCCGCTCAGTCCCGAGGGCGCGAACGCCTCGATCATGGGGTCCGCCGCGAGGGGGACCTCGGCGAAGACCAGCCCCGTCACGTCCGAGAAGGCGTCGAGCGCCTCGCGGAAGTGGGCGCGCCGCACGGCGTTCAGGGGCGCGGCGGCGCTGGCGCCGTAGTGCATCTCCGACGGCGAGGGCAGCGCCGTGCCGCGCGCGAAGCTGTAGGTCACCACCGTGCCGTTGCCGAGCGGGCCGCCCGCGTTCCAGCGCGCGGTGGCGAGGTCGTTGATGGCCAGGAGGGCGGTGTGATCGGCGACGACGGGCATGACGGCGGCACTCCGGCGCGGCGGGGCGCGGCCGGAGGTCGGGCGTGGCGCCCCGATCGGTGGATCGGACGGCGCCCGGCTATCAGGCGGGTCTTGCGAGGCGGTTAGGATCGAAGCGCGCATTCGCCGAGAATGCGCGGGGATCGGGCACGCTCAGACCTCCTCGACGGTGGCCACACCCGGCAGGGAGCGCAGCGCTCCCTTCACCTGCGGGTTCACGGGCCACAGGCCCGGCAACTCCAGCTCCACCTCGCCGGGCAGCCCGTCATCGAGCAGGCACAGGTGCAGCGGGCCGCGGGTGCGGATCGAGCGGTCGGCCTTGAGCCGCTCCAGGAGGCCCGACAGCGCGCCGAGGCCGCCCGCCTCCTCCAGGAACACCCGCAGGCCGGCGGCGGCGCCCGCGGCCACCGCCTCGTCCATGGGCGTGACGCCCCGGCAGAGCAGCTTGAGCTGGTCCGACTCCTGCTGCGCCTCGACCTGCAGGATCACCTTGGAGCCCGGCTCCAGGTGCTGGCGCGAGGCATCCAGCGTGTCCGAGAACACCATGCACTCGTAGGCGCCGGTGGGATCGCTCGCCTGCAGGAAGGCGAAGCGGTTGCCGCGCGCCGACTTGCGCTCCTGACGGGAGGAGACGATGCCCGCCAGCTTGCCCACCACGGGGCCGCGCGCGGTCTCCTGCTGAAGCTGCGCGAGGGTCTTCACCTCCTTGCGCCGCAGCGCAGTCATGTAGTCGTCGAGCGGGTGGCCCGAGAGGTAGAAGCCGATCGCCTTGAACTCCTCGCCCAGGCGCTCGGCGGGCAGCCAGTCGTCGCGGCCCCCGATGCGCGGCTCGGGCAGGTCGGCGCCGGCCTCGCCGAAGAGGCTGACCTGGTTCGAGCCGCGCTGCTCGTGGATCGCCGCCGAGTAGGCCACCAGCGCATCCAGCGCGTCGAGGACGCGCGCCCGGTTCGGGTCGATCCCGTCGAAGGCCCCGGCCCGCGCCAGCATCTCGAGCGAGCGCTTGCCCACCCGCTTGAGGTCCACGCGCCGGGCGAAGTCGTGCAGCGTGGCGAAGGGCTTGCCCGCCCGCCCCTCGACCACCAGCCCCATGGCGTCGACGCCCACGTTCTTGAGGGCGCCGAGGCCATACACCAGCGCGCCGTCCCGCACGGAGAAGCAGGCCTCGGAGCGGTTCACGCAAGGCGGCACGATCTCGAGCCCGAGGCCGCCGCGGTCGGGGGACTTGCGGACCTCCTCGGCGTAGACGGCCAGCTTGTCGGTGAGGTGGATGTCGCTGTTCATGATCCCGGCCATGAACTCGACCGGGTGGTTCGCCTTGAGCCAGGCGGTCTGGTAGCTGACCACGGCGTAGGCGGCGGCGTGGGACTTGTTGAAGCCGTAGTTCGCGAACTTGTCGAGGAGGTTCCAGACCTCCATCGCCTTGTCCTTGTCGACGCCGTTCTTCGCGGCGCCCTCCAGGAACAGGGGCCGCTGGGCGTCCATCTCGGCCTGGATCTTCTTGCCCATGGCCCGGCGCAGGAGGTCGGCACCGCCCAAGCTGTAGCCCGCCATCTTCCGGGCGATCTCCATCACCTGCTCCTGGTAGACGATGATGCCCTGGGTCTCGTCCAGGATGTCGTCGATCAGGGGGTGGAGGCGGTCGCGCTGCGACAGGCCGTTCTTGACCTCGCAGTACTTCGGGATGTTCTCCATCGGGCCGGGGCGGTAGAGCGCCACCAGCGCCACGATGTCCTCGATGCAGGTGGGCTTCATGCGCCGCAGCGCGTCCATCATGCCCGTGGATTCCACCTGGAACACGGCCACGGTGTTGGCGGAGGAGTAGACGCGGTAGGCGCCCTCGTCGTCCAGCGGGATCGCGGCGATGTCGTTCTCGGTGCCTTCGGCGGGCGCGTAGATCGCGCGGCCGTCGGCGGCGACGTGGAGGTCCCTTCCTTGCGCGCGGATCAGGTCCACGGCGTTCTGCACCTGCGTGAGCGTCTTGAGGCCGAGGAAGTCGAACTTCACCAGACCGGCCTTCTCGACCCACTTCATGTTGAACTGGGTGGCCGGCATGTCGGACCGGGGGTCCTTGTAGAGCGGCACCAGCTCGTCGAGGGGCCGGTCCCCGATCACCACGCCCGCGGCGTGGGTCGAGGCGTTGCGCAGCAGCCCCTCCAGCTTCTCGGCGAAGTCCATGAGGCGCTTCACGGGGTTGGTGCGCCCCTCGCGGCGGTCCTGCTCGGACACGGCGCAGGCCTCGCGAAGGCGCGGCTCGTCGGCCAGGGCCTTGGTGATCGAAACGGGCTTCACGCCCTCCACGGGGATCATCTTGGAGAGCTGGTCGCACTGGCCGTAGGGCATGCCGAGCACGCGGCCCACGTCGCGCACGGCGGCCTTGGACAAGAGCGCGCCGAAGGTGATGATCTGGCCCACCCGGTCGTCGCCGTACTTGCCCTGCACGTAGCGGATGACCTCCTCGCGGCGGTCCATGCAGAAGTCGATGTCGAAGTCCGGCATCGACACGCGCTCGGGGTTCAGGAAGCGCTCGAACAGCAGGTTGTAGCGCAGGGGGTCGAGGTCGGTGACGGTCAGGGCGTAGGCCACCAGGCTGCCCGCCCCCGATCCGCGGCCCGGACCCACGGGAATGCCCTGCTCCTTGGCCCACTTGATGAAGTCGGCCACGATCAGGAAGTAGCCCGGGAACCCCATGCCCTCGATCACGCCCAACTCGTAGTCTAGGCGCCGCTCGTACGCCTCGACGGGGGCGGCGTGGGGGATGACGGCGAGGCGGGCGCGCAGGCCCTCCTCGGACTGGCGACGCAGCTCGGCCACCTCGTCGTCGGCGAACTTGGGCAGGATCGGGTCGCGCCCGTAGGCCTTGAAAGCGCAGCGGCGGGCGATCTCGAGGGTGTTCTCCACCGCCTCAGGCAGGTCCGCGAACAGCGTGGCCATCTCCGAGGCGGTCTTGAAGCGGTGCTCGGGCGTCAGGCGCCGACGCTCGGCCTGCTGGTCCACGTAGGCGCCCTGGGCGATGCACAGGAGCGCGTCGTGCGCCTCGTGCATGTCCCGCTTGTCGAAGTAGACGTCGTTGGTGGCGACCAGGGGCAGGCCGCGGGCGTAGGCCTGCTCCACGTGGAAGCGCTCGGTCGGCTCGGCCTCGCGGTGGCGCTGCAGCTCGACATACAGGCGGTCGCCGAAGATGCCGTGGAGACGGCCGAGGAGGTTCTCGGCCTTGGCCTCCTGCCCCGCCGCGACCAGGCGCCCGATCGCCCCGTCGGGTCCGCCCGTCAGGCAGATCAGCCCCTCGCCGTGGCGCTCCAACTCCTCGACCGTGACCTGCGGCGCCATCTCGGGTCGTGCGAGGTAGAGGCACGAGTTGAGCTTCATCAGGTTCTCGTAGCCGCGCTCGTCCTTGGCCAGCAGCACCACGGGCGCGGGCGGGCGGGGGCGCTGCCCCGGCTCGGCGGGGTCGTGCATCAGGTCGACCTGGCAGCCCATGATCGGCTGCACCCCGCGCCCCGCTAGCGCCGAGGCGGCCTCGAGCGCCGAGAACATGTTGTTGGTCTCGGTGACGGCCACGGCCGGCATGTCCGCCCGCGCCACCAGCTCGGGCAGCTTCTTGAGGCGCACCGCGCCCTCCAGCAGCGAGTACTCGGTGTGGAGGCGGAGGTGGACGAATCCGGCAGGTCTGGGCATGAATCTTAGATAGCCCCCGCCCCCCGCATCTTGAAGCGGCGCCTCGGGTTCTCCCCAGCTTTCGCGTCGCCGTGACCGGGGCGCCGCACCGGGTTGCCAAACCCGCCTTCGCGTTCTCTAGTGGACCGCACCCGCCCCCCCTACGCCGCATCGGGGGGGAGCCACGGGACGGACCGGTAACGCGGCGGACCACTTCCATGGAGATCCCGTTCCGCCTCAACGGCGAGGCCGTCACGGCCCGCATCGACGACCCCACCGTCACCCTTCTCGACTGGCTGCGCGCCCGCGGCCTGACGGGCACCAAGGAGGGCTGCAACGAGGGCGACTGCGGCGCCTGCTCGGTGGTCGTCACGGATGCGCGCGGCGCTCGCCCCCTGAACGCCTGCATCCTCTTCATGCCCCAGCTCCGCGGCCGCGCGGTCCGCACCGTCGAAGGCATCGCCGCGCCCGACGGCACGCTGCACCCGGTGCAGGAGGCCATGATCGAGCACCACGGGTCGCAGTGCGGCTTCTGCACCCCCGGCTTCGTCACCACGATGGCCTGCGCGCACCTCAACGGCCGGACCGACCACGCCGATCAGATCGCCGGCAACCTCTGCCGCTGCACCGGCTACGCCCCCATCCTGCGCGCCGCCGAGGCCGCCGCCGACCTCCCGGTCCCCGACCACATGCGCGACGCCCCCCTCCCTCATCCTGCCGAAAATACCTCGGGGGCGCGGGGGCCGGCCCCCGCCTGCCCCACATCCGCCGACGCGCTCGCCGACTGGTATCTCGCCAACCCCGACGCCACCCTCGTCGCCGGCGCCACCGACGTCGGCCTCTGGGTCACGAAGCAGTTCCGCGACCTCGGCCCGGTCGCCTTCCTGGCCGACTGCGACGACCTGCGCGGCGTCGAGGTCACCGGCGACGCCATCGAGATCGGCGCCCTCACCGATATGGAGACCCTGCGCCACGCCCTCGCCCCCCACTTCCCCGCCTTCGCGGAGCTCCTGCGCCGCTATGGCTCGGTGCAGGTGCGCTCGGCCGCTACCTTGGGCGGCAACGTCGCCAACGGGTCGCCCATCGGCGACAGCCCCCCGCCGCTGATCGCGCTCGGCGCCACGCTGCACCTGCGACGCGGGAACGAGCGGCGGGCGATGCCGCTGGAGGACTTCTTCCTCGAATACGGCAAGCAGGATCGCCGCCCCGGCGAGTTCGTTGAGCGCGTCACGATCCCCCGCCAGCCCGACGCGCTGTCGGTGCAGAAGCTGTCCAAGCGCTTCGACCAGGACATCTCGGCGGTCTGCGGCGCGTTCCGCCTGCCCGTGGAGGACGGCACGCTCCGCGGCGTGCGCGTTGCCTTCGGCGGCATGGCCGGCATTCCCGCGCGCGCTCGCGCCGTGGAGGCGGCGCTGGAGGGCCAGCCCTTCGAGGAGGCCAGCTTCGCCGCCGCCGCGCCCCTCTTCGCCGAGGACTTCCAGCCCCTCTCGGACATGCGCGCCTCCGCCGAATACCGCCTCATGGCCTGCGAGGGGATGCTCTTGCGCGCGTTCCGCGAGCGCTCCGGCGCCCCGTCGATCCTGGAGGTGCGCCCGTGACCGTCGCCAAGCCGCTTCCCCACGAGAGCGCCCGCCTCCACGTAACCGGCGCGGCGCGCTACACCGACGACGTGCCCGCCCCCGAGGGGTGCCTGCACCTCGCCTTCGGCCTGTCGGAGACCGCGCGTGGCACGCTCGACGCGCTAGACCTCGACGCCGTCCGCCGCGCCCCCGGCGTGGTGGCGGTGATCGAGGCCGCCGACCTCGACCCCATGCCCGACTGCTCGCCCAGCCTCGGGGACGAGCCGCTGCTCTGCACCGGCCCGATCCACTACGCCGGCCAGCCGCTCTACCTCGTGGTCGCCCGCTCGCACCGCGAGGCCCGCGCCGCCGCGCGCCTGCACCGCGAGACGGTGACCGAGGAGGCGCCGATCCTGACGGTCGAGGACGCCCTCGCCGCCGAGAGCTGGTTCGACGGCGGCCCCCGCCGCTGGGGCCGGGGCGACGTGGCGGCGGGGCTGGCCTCCGCGCCGCACCGCGTCGAGGGCACCATCGAGATCGGCGGGCAGGAGCACTTCTACCTCGAGGGTCACGCCGCGCTCGCCATGCCCGGCGAGGCGGGCGACTGCCATGTGGTCACCTCGACCCAGCACCCCACCGAGATCCAGCACAAAGTGTCCGACGCGCTCGGCGTGCCCATGCACGCGGTGCGCTCCGAGGTGCGGCGCATGGGCGGCGGCTTCGGCGGCAAGGAGAGCCAGGGGAACGCGCTGGCCATCGCCTGCGCCCTCGCCGCGCGCCTGACCGGCCGGGCCTGCCGCATGCGCTACGACCGCGACGACGACTTCGTTGTCACCGGCAAGCGCCACGACTTCCGCATCGCCTACGAGGCGGGCTTCGACGACGCCGGCCGCCTCGCGGCGGTGCGCTTCCGCCACTGGGTGCGCTGCGGTTGGTCACAGGACCTGTCGCTGCCCGTGGCTGACCGGGCCATGCTCCACGCCGACAACGCCTACGACGTGCCGGCCATGGAGATCACCTCCTGGCGGCTGCGCACCAACCATCAGTCGGCGACGGCCTTCCGGGGGTTCGGGGGGCCGCAGGGGATGCTGGGGATCGAGCGGGTGCTCGACCACGTGGCCCACGCCGTCGGGCGCGATCCGTTGGAGGTGCGGCGGCTGAACTACTACCCGGAGGCGGGGGTGGAGGGCGCCGGGGGCCAGCCCCCGGACCCCCGAGGTATTTCCGAAGCAAAGACGGGCGCCGGCAAGACGGGGACCACGCATTACGGGCAGGACGTCACGGACTTCCCGCTCCATGCCATGACCGAGGATCTCGCGGCGCGCTGCGACTACGCGCAGCGGCGGGCGGCAGTGCGGGACTGGAACGCGGCGAACGCGCATCTCAAGCGCGGGATCGCCCTGACGCCGGTGAAGTTCGGCATCTCGTTCACGCTCACCCACCTCAACCAGGCGGGGGCGCTGGTGCACGTCTACGCCGACGGCTCGGTGCACCTGAACCACGGCGGGACCGAGATGGGCCAGGGGCTCCATTCCAAGGTCATGCAGGTCGCCGCCGCGCGCTTCGGATGCGACCCGGCGCGCGTACGGATCACCGCGACCGACACGATGAAGGTGCCCAACACCTCGGCCACCGCGGCCTCCTCGGGAGCCGACCTCAACGGCATGGCCGTGGCCCGCGCCTGCGACGCGATCCGCGCGCGCATCGCCGACTTCCTGGCAGCCGAGCATCAGGCCGACCCTGCGAGCGTGCGCTTCGAGGACGACCGCGTCCGCGTGGCCGGCGCCGACTACGGCTTCGACGAGGCCGCCGCGAAGGCCTACGCGGGGCGCGTGCCGCTCTCGGCCACGGGCTTCTACGCTACGCCCGAGATCAAGTGGGACCGGGCCGCCGGACGGGGCCGCCCCTTCTACTACTTCGCCTACGGCGTGTCCTGCTCCGAGGTCGTGCTGGACGTGGCGACCGGCGAGAACCGCCTCCTGCGGACGGACGTGCTCCACGACGCGGGCGCCTCGCTGAACCCGGCCCTCGACGTCGGCCAGATCGAGGGCGGGCTGATCCAGGGCTACGGCTGGCTCACCATGGAGGAACTCGTCTGGGACGCGAAGGGGCGCCTGCGCACCCACGCGCCCTCGACCTACAAGATCCCCTGCGCCTCCGACGCGCCCGAGGCGTTCCACGTCCACCTGTGGGATGCGCCGAACCGCGAGGAGACCATCTACCGCTCCAAGGCCGTTGGCGAGCCGCCCTTCATGCACGGTATCAGCGCGTTCCTGGCGTTGTCCGACGCGGTCGCGGCCACGCGCGCGGATTATCCTTCGCTCGACGCCCCCGCCACGCCCGAGCGGCTGCTGCGGACCCTCCGCCGGTGAACCGGGCGGCGCTGGAAGCCGCCCTCGCCCGCGGCCCCGTGGCTCGTGTCGCCGTGGCCGAGACCCGCGGCTCCGTGCCCCGCGAGGCGGGCGCCGAGATGCGGGTCTGGGACGGGGGCTTCGACGGCACCATCGGCGGCGGCGCGCTGGAGTGGCGGGCGCTGGCGCTGGCCCGCGAGACACTCGCCGACGGGCGCACACGCGTGGAGCGGATGCCCCTCGGCCCCGCCCTCGCCCAATGCTGCGGCGGCGCCGTGACGCTGGTGGTCGAACGCTTGAAGGCGATGCCCCCCGACCCCTGGCTCCGCCGCGTCGAGGGCGACCGGCCCGCGCCCTCCGCCCCCTTCGAGGGCCTGCGCGACGGCTGGATGCGCGAGACGGCCCGCGTCCCCGCCCGCGCACTCTGGGTCTGGGGCGCCGGGCACGTGGGCCGGGCATTGGTGGCGGTCGTCGCCCCCCTGCCCGACCTCGCCGTCACCTGGATCGACGTGGCCGAGGACCGGTTCCCGGACCGCATCCCCGAAGGCGTCGCCCGCCTCGTCGCCGCCGATCCGCCCCGCCTGATGGCACGCGCGCCCGAGGACGCCGAGCACCTCGTCCTCACCCACAGCCACGAGATCGACCTCGCCCTCTGCCACGCCGCCCTCGCCCGCGGCTTCCGCGCCTGCGGCCTGATCGGATCGGCCACCAAGTGGGCCCGCTTCCGCAGCCGCCTGCGCGCGCTCGGCCACGGCGACGACGCCATCGCCCGCATCGCGTGTCCTATCGGCGACCCGGCCCTGGGAAAGCACCCCCAGGCCATTGCGGTGGGCGTCGCGGCGGCTCTACTGTCGCGGCAATCCGCCGCAGCCGCACAACCGGAAGGGTCCGCCGCGTGACGCCGCTCCTCGCCATCGACGGCCTGACCAAGCGCTATCCCGGCGTCGTCGCCAACGACGGCGTGTCGATGCGCGTGGCGCCCGGCGGCATCCACGCCCTGCTGGGCGAGAACGGCGCCGGCAAGTCCACGCTGGTCAAGGCGATCTACGGGCTGGTGAAGCCCGACGCGGGCACCATGCGGCTGGACGGGCGGCCCTACGCCCCCGCCGACCCCCGCGCCGCGCGCGCCGCCGGCGTGGCCATGGTGTTCCAGCACTTCTCGCTGTTCGAGGCGCTGTCGGTGGCCGAGAACGTCGGCCTCGGCATGGAGGACCCGCCGCGCATGGGCGCGCTGGCGCGGCGCATCCGCGAGGTCTCCGAGGCCTACGGCCTGCCGCTCGACCCCGGCCGGCGCGTGGGCGACCTCTCGGCGGGCGAGCGCCAGCGGGTCGAGATCGTGCGCTGCCTGCTGCAGGACCCGCGCCTCCTGATCATGGACGAGCCGACCTCGGTGCTGACCCCGCAGGAGGTGGAGATCCTGTTCTCGACCCTGCGGCGGCTGGCCTCCGAGGGCACGGCGATCCTCTACATCTCTCATAAATTGGAGGAAATCCGCGCCCTCTGCGACGCCGCCACGATCCTGCGCGGGGGCCGCATGGTGGGCGAGTGCGACCCGCGCGAGGCCTCCGCGCGCGAGCTGGCCGAGCGCATGGTGGGCAGCGCGCTCGCCGCGCCGAAGGCGCGCGCCCACGCGGCGGGGGGCGTGATCCTGGCCGTGCGGGACCTGTCGCTGCCGCCGCCCTCGCAGTTCGGAACGGCTCTGCGCGACGTGGCCTTCGCGCTTCGCGCGGGCGAGGTGCTGGGCATCGGCGGCGTGGCCGGGAACGGGCAGGACGAGCTGCTCGCCGCGCTCTCCGGCGAGCGCCGCACGCAGGCGCAAACCGTTGTTCTGGAAGGGCAGGACGTGTCGCGCATGGGGCCGACGGGGCGGCGGCGGGCGGGCCTCCTGGCTGCGCCCGAGGAGCGGCTGGGACACGCCGCTGCGCCCGACATGTCGCTGACCGAGAACGCCGCCATGACCGGCGCCGCCCGGCGCGGCATCGTGCGCGGCGGGCTGGTGGACTGGCGCCGCGCCCGGGGCTTCGCCGAGGAGGTGATCGCCCGCTTCGACGTGCGCACGCCGGGGCCGTCGGCCGCCGCCCGCTCGCTCTCGGGCGGCAACCTCCAGAAGTTCGTGATCGGCCGCGAAGTGCTTCAGGATCCACGGGTTCTCGTGGTGAACCAGCCCACCTGGGGCGTGGACGCCGCCGCCGCCGCGGCGATCCGGCAGGCGCTCGTGGACCTCGCCGCCGAGGGCGCGGGCGTCGTCGTGATCTCGCAGGATCTCGACGAGCTGCTCGAGGTCTCGGACCGGTTCTGCGCGCTTAACGCGGGGCGTCTGAGCGCCCCCGTCCCCACCTCCGACCTGACGCTGGAGCGGATCGGGCTGATGCTCGGCGGGGCGCACG
Source organism: Jannaschia sp. W003 (assembly GCF_025144335.1). NCBI lineage: Bacteria > Pseudomonadati > Pseudomonadota > Alphaproteobacteria > Rhodobacterales > Roseobacteraceae > Jannaschia > Jannaschia sp. W003. The sequence goes on along the minus strand of NZ_CP083539.1, from coordinate 900,601 downwards.
ATCTGGAGCCGGCGCATGCGTGAGGGTGCGGAAATGCGGATGCACCCCCCGTGCACCCCCCGTGCACCCCTCGTGCATACGGAGAGCGCCGGGGCTCCGCCGTCGCCTTCGGGCTCGAACCGATGGCGCCCGAAGGCGACCCCGAGGTATTTTCGGCAAGATGAGGGAGGGGCGGAGCCCCCGGGGGGGGTGTCATGATCCGCCTGGAGCGCCGCCCGTCGCCGTCGCGCGCATGGGCCGCGGCCTCCCCGGTAGTGGCGGTGCTGCTGACGCTGGTGGCGGGCGGGCTGATGTTCGCCGCGCTCGGCAAGGACCCCGTGGCTGCCATCCGCGCGATCTTCTGGGAGCCGGTGTTCGGGGAGTTCGCCTGGTACTTCCGCGGGCAGCTCCTGGTGAAGGCCGCGCCGCTCGTGCTGATCGCGGTGGGCCTGTCCCTAGGCTTCCGGGCCGGCATCTGGAACATCGGCGCCGAGGGGCAGTACATCGTGGGCGCGATCGTGGGCGCCGCGCTCGGGCTGGCCTTCTACCCGTCGGATTCGCCCCTGATCTTCCCGCTGATGGTGGCGGGCGGCGCGCTGGGGGGGTTCCTCTGGGGCATGATCCCCGCGCTCCTGAAGGTGCGCTTCGGCACCAGCGAGATCCTGGTCTCGCTGATGCTGGTCTACGTGGCCGAGAACCTGCTCGCCTCCGCCGCCGTGTCTTGGCTGCGCAACCCCGACGCGGTGGGCTTTCCCGGCTCGCGCAACCTCGCGCGCTGGGACGCCTCCGCCAACCCCGAGCTGATCGCGGGCACCGGCGCCCACTGGGGCGTGGTTGCCGCCGTGGCCGCGGTAATCGCGGCCTACGCGCTGCTGGCGAAGCACCAGCTCGGCTTCCACGTGCGCCTCGCCGGGGCGGCGCCGCGGGCGGCCCGCTTCGCGGGGGTCTCGCCGGGGCGGCTCACGGTGTTCTGCCTCGGCACCTCGGGCGCGCTCGCGGGCCTCGCGGGCCTGTTCGAGGTCACGGGGCCGGCGGGGCAGATCTCGATCGACTTCGCCACGGGATACGGCTTCACCGCGATCATCGTGGCCTTCCTCGGGCGCCTGCACCCCGTGGGCATCCTGCTCGCGGGCCTCCTGATGGCCCTCACCTACGTCGGCGGCGACAACGCGGCCACCAACCTCGGGCTGCCCGTGGCGGCGATCTCGGCTTTCCAGGGGATGCTGCTGTTCTTCCTGCTGGCCGTGGACGTGCTGACCCACTTCCGGGTGCGGATGGGCCGCGCCGGCCCCGTGCGCGAGCAGCCCGCCCCCGGCGTGGGCGAGCCGGCGGAATGACCTCGGAGGCTTCGCGATGACCGGCTCGATCGACCCCGTCCTGCTCGTGGCCTCGCTGATGGTGGCCTCGACGCCGATCCTGCTGGCCGCCCTGGGCGAGCTGGTGGCCGAGCGCTCGGGCGTGCTGAACCTCGGCGTCGAGGGCATGATGATCACCGGCGCCGTGGTGGGCTTCATCGCCGCCGCGTCGTCCGGGTCGGTCTGGCTGGGCTTCGGCGCCGCCGTGCTGGGGGGCGCGGCCCTCGCCCTCGTGTTCGGGGTGCTGACGCAGGTGCTCTTGTCGAACCAGGTGGCGACCGGACTGGCACTCACGCTGTTCGGCCTCGGGCTGGCCTCGCTGCTGGGGCAGGGCTGGGTCGGGATCAAGGGGCCGGGGCTGGCGCGCGTCGACCTCGGGCCGCTGTCGGACCTGCCCGTGGTGGGGCGCGTGCTCTTCAGCCACGATCCCGTGGTCTACCTGAGCCTCCTCCTCGTGCTCCTCGTCTGGGCCTTCCTGCGCCTCACCCGCGCGGGCCTGATCCTGCGCGCCGTGGGCGAGAGCGCCGAGGCGGCCCACGCGCTGGGCTACCCCGTGCGCGCCGTGCGCCTGGCCGCCATCGCCTTCGGCGGCGCCTGCGCAGGCCTCGGGGGCGCCTACCTCTCCCTCGTGCGCGTGCCCCAGTGGACCGACGGGCTGACCGCGGGCGCGGGCTGGATCGCGCTGGCCATCGTGGTCTTCGCCTCGTGGCGGCCGGGCCGGGCGCTGGTGGGCGCCTATCTCTTCGGCGGGATCACGGTGCTGCAGCTCAACCTGCAGGCGGCCGGCGCGCGCATCCCCGTGGAGCTGCTGTCGGCCTCCCCCTACCTTGTCACCATCCTCGTGCTCGTGGTCATATCCCGCCGGCGCGAGCGGGGCGGCGACGCCCCCGCCGACCTCGCGCGACCGTTCCACGCCTCCGCCTGAGAGAGGCGATCCACTCACCGACACGGAGACAGACATGACACTCAAGGCACTGCTGGCCGGCACCATCGCCCTCGGCCTCGCCGTCCCGGCCTTCGCGCAGGACGACAAGACGAAGGTGGGCTTCGTCTACGTCGGACCCATCGGCGACGGCGGCTGGACCTACCAGCACGACCAGGGCCGCCTCGCCGTCGAGGAGGAGTTCGGCGACGCCGTCGAGACCGTCTACCAGGAGAACGTGCCCGAGGGCGCCGACGCCGAGCGCGTCATCACCCAGATGGCCCTGGGCGGCGCCGACATCATCTTCACCACCTCGTTCGGCTACATGGACCCCACCAACAACGTGGCCGAGAAGTTCCCGGACGTGAAGTTCGAGCACGCCACCGGCTTCAAGCGCGAGCACCCGAACGTCGCCACCTATGATGCCCGCTTCTACGAGGGCCGCGCCGTGCTGGGCACCCTGGCCGGGCACCTGACCGAGTCGAACAAGATCGGCTACATCGCCTCGTTCCCGATCCCCGAGGTGATCCAGGGCATCAACTCGACCTACCTCCACGCCGCCAAGGTGAACCCCGACGTGGAGATGAGCGTGGTGTGGGCCTACACCTGGTTCGACCCCGCCAAGGAGGCCGATGCCGCCAAGGCGCTGATCGACCAGGGCGTCGACGTGATCCTGCAGCACACCGACTCCACGGCGCCGCACGCGGCGGCGCAGGAGGCCAACGCGAACGGCGCGAAGATCTACACCTTCGGGCAGGCCTCCGACATGTCGGCCTTCGCGCCGATGCCGCGGGTGGCCTCGATCATCGACGACTGGTCGCCCTACTACATCGAGCGCGTGCGGGCCGTGATGGACGGGACGTGGGAGCAGGGCGCCTCGTGGGGCGGCATGCCCGAGGGCGAGGTGGTGATCGGCGAGATCACCGACGTGGTGCCCGCGGAGGCCAAGGCCGAGGCCGAGGCCATGATCGAGGCGATCACGGCGGGCGAGTACCATCCGTTCACGGGGCCGATCAACAAGCAGGACGGGTCCGAGTGGCTGGCCGACGGCGAGGTCGCCGAGGACGGCGAGCTGCTGGGCATGGACTTCTACGTCGAGGGCATCACGGGCGACATTCCGAACTGAGCTCGGGTTGATGGAGATTGGAGAGGGGCGTCCTACGGGGCGCCCTTTTTCGTTCCCGGCGCGAGTGCTGCGAGCGAGAGCAGTGCACCACCTCCCTCGCCCTTGATCCGATAGCGGTCCGTGCGCTTGGCGAAGTAGGTTTTGGCTCCTCCGCAATCGCGGACGAAGGCGAGAAGGCCGTGCTTCCTCAGCTCCTCACCGACGACGGACAACCGGAGGGTTTTGTGATGCGCCAGGCAGTCGACGAGTAGCCTGTCGATGCGTCCTTCCTGTTCGGGCTTGGGCGCCAGGGGGCTCGGTTCCGACCCTTTCTGTTGCTCGGCGAGCACGTTGAACTCGCTGCACTGCGCTCTTAGGCGCGGGGACTCCGTCGCACCGAACCCGAGCACCACTGCTCCCGCTTCGCGGAGGAAGGCGGCGAGATGCGCGAGTCCACCGTCGGACGAAGCGATCACGGCCGTGTCGAAGCGACCGCGGTTGAAGAGGTCGACCGCGTCGATGCACAGTCGAATGTCGGCGGAGTTCGGCCCTACGAAGGTGTAGACCGGTATCAAGGACGCATCACTGCGCCAGCTAGGCTGTTCTGTCAGGTTTCCGTAGACGCGTGCCACCTTGAGATCGCCGGCGGCCCTCGCACGGGCGACAATGGCCTCTGCATGGACTGGCGAGACGTTCTCCCCATCGACGAAGAGGGCGACGCGGGGGCGGGATCACGGAAATGGCGCATGGCCCCATTCCCGCAGGCGCCCGTGGCGGAAGTGCGGCTGCCGGGCGGCGGAAACGCCCCGCTTCCCCCCAACCGCGCAACCCCGCGCTTGTCCGCGCGGGGGGCGGTGTGACACCACTCGGCGATGGACTGCGACTTCCTCCTCGCCGGGGCGCCGGCACGTGCCGCGTCGGGCCCCGGGCGTGCGGCGGCGACCGATGCGGCGCGGCGGCCGCGGCGGTGAGGCGGCTCGACCTGCCCGACGGCGCCGCGCGGGACGGGGCGGGCCTGCTCCATGCGCCCTCGGCGGAGCGCAACCTCGCGCCGATCCTCGCGGCGCTCCTGCCCGCCCTGCCCTGCGGCGGCGTGGCGCTGGAGCTGGCCTCGGGGACGGGGCAGCACGCCGCCGCGGTGGCCGCGGCGCGGCCCGCGCTGTCGATCCAGCCCACGGAGCCCGACCCCGAGCGCCGCCGCACCATCGACCGGCGCTGCGCGGGCCTGCCCAACGTGGCCGAGGCCCGCGCCCTCGACGCCTGCGCGCCGGGCTGGGCCGAGGGGCTGCGGGTCGACGCGCTGTGGGTGGTGAACCTCCTGCACCTCGTGTCCGAGGGCGAGATGGCGGTACTGCTCGACGAGGGCGCGCGGGCGGTGGCGCCGGGGGGGCTGTTCGCGATCTACGGCCCGTTCCTTCGCGGCGGCCGGGCCACCAGCGCGGGCGACCGGACCTTCGACGCCACGCTCCGGGCGCAGGACCCGGAGATCGGGTTCAAGGAGGTGGAGGTGGTCGAGGGCGTACTCTCGGTGCTGGGCTTCGCGGTGGAGCGGCGGGAGATGCCGGCCAACAACCTCCTCCTGCTCGCGCGGCGCGGGGGCTAGAGGCCGAAGGGCAGGCGCCAAGCGGTGCGGGGGGCGTGGCCGCAGACTTCGGTGCCGCCGCGCTCCGCGGCGCGGGCGAGGCAGCGGGCCACCGGCGCGGGCAGCGGCGCGCCCCGGTCCAGCGCCACGCCCGCGCCCAACGCGCCCACGTCCACGAGCACGACGGTCCGCAGGCCGCGCGGCGAGGGCTGTCGCAGGCGGACCACCGGCGCGGTGCCGTCGCAGGCGGCGCGGCAGAGGCGGCGGAGGGCCGGCAGGGCCTCTAGGTTCTGCCATCGGCGCAGGAGCACGAGTTCGACGGCGGCGGTCCCGGCGGGGGCCGTGGAGAGGGCGGCGAGCGCCGGGGCGCCGTCGCCGGAGACGTGCACGCCGGTCGCGCGGCGGAGGCCGGCGGCGGCGAGGGCCGCGAGGAGGAGGGCGGCGAGGGCGAAGGCGGTGCGGCGCATTCGGGGGGATGTGGGGTGGCGGGGCGGTGGATCGAGGGGGGGGGTCGGGGTGCCCCACTCCGCTCTGCGCGCCCCGGACTTGCTCCGGGGCCTCTGACTGGGGTCGGTGCTTCGTTGCGGAGCGGGGCGCCGGTGGTGGGCCGAGGCCCCGGCTCAGGGCCGGGGCGGGGTCGTCTCCACCGCCCCCGTCTTCGTTTCCGACATACCTCGGGGGGAGCGCGCAGCGCGGGGGGCGGAGCCCCCTACCCGTCCGCCCGGATGCGCGCGTTGCGGGGATCGTAGGGACTGTCCTCCGTCACCTCCACGTCCCACAGCGCGCGCTGCATGCGGACCTTCAGCCGGGTCCCTGGCGCGGCGAGGTCGGGGCGGACGTAGCCCATGCCGATCGACTTGCCGAAGGCCACGGAGTAGCCGCCCGAGGTGAGGCGCCCCACCCGCGTGCCGTCCTCCGCGTAGAGCGCCTCGCGGCCCCAGGGATCGGCGTCCTTGGGGCCGTCGACCAGCACCGTGACGCAGCGCGAGCGGATGCCGGTCTCCTGCATCGCCGCCTTTCCGTGGAAGTCCTTGGAGAGGTCCACGAAGCGGTCCAGCCCGGCCTCGAGCGGGGTAGCGTCGCGGCCCAGCTCGGTGCCGAAGGCGCGGTAGCTCTTCTCCTGGCGCAGCCAGTTCTGGGCGCGGGCGCCGACGAGACGCAGGTCGTGGCGCTCGCCCGCTTCCATGAGGCGGTCGAACAGGTAGTTCTGCATCTCGATGGGGTGGTGCAGCTCCCAGCCCAGCTCGCCGGTGTAGGCGACGCGGATGGCGTTCACGGGGCACATCATGAGCTCGATCCGGCGCTGCGAGAGCCAAGGGAAGCGCTTGTTCGACAGGGCCGTCTCGGGCTCGGCGTCGCGGATCAGCTCGGCGAGGATCGCACGACTGTTCGGCCCCGCCAGCGCGAACACGCCGTGGCGCCCGGTCACGTCGTCGAGGTGCATCGGCCCGAAGCGCGCGACATTGTCGTTCACGGCCTTGGCGAGGTGGTCGCCGTCGTAGGCCTGCCAGGCGCCGGCGGAGACGAGGTAGAAGGTGTCCTCGGCGAGCCGCACGATGGTGTACTCGGTGCGCGTCGTGCCCGCCCCGGTCAGCGCGTAGGTGAGGTTGATGCGGCCCACCTTCGGCAGGCGGTTGGTGGTGAACCAGTCGAGGAAGGCCGCGGCGCCCGGGCCGCGCAGCACGTGCTTTGCGAAGGCGGTGGCGTCGATCAGGCCGGCGGTCTCGCGGATGGCCGTGGCCTCGTCCTTCGCATGCTTCCACCACGCGCCCCGGCGGAAGGAGCGGGACTTCAGGTCGAAGTCGCCGTCCGCACCGGGGGCGTAGTAGTTGGGCCGCTCCCACCCGTTCACGCAGCCGAACTGGGCGCCACGGGCCTTCACGCGCTCATAGCAGGGCGCGGTCTTGAGGGGGCGCGCGGCGGGGCGCTCCTCGTCGGGGTGGTGGAGCACGTAGACGTGGTCGTAGCACTCCTCGTTCTTGCGCATGGCGTACTCGGTGGTCGTCCACGGGCCGAAGCGGCGCGGGTCGAGCGAGGCCATGTCGATGTCGGCCTCCCCTTCGGTCATCATCTGCGCGAGGTAGTGGCCGGTGCCGCCCGCCGCGGTGATGCCGAAGCTGAAGCCCTCGGCCAGCCACATGTTGCGCAGGCCTTGCGCCGGGCCGACCAGCGGGTTGCCGTCGGGGGTGTAGCAGATGGGGCCGTTGAAGTCGTCCTTGAGGCCGCAGTGCTCGGACGAGGGGATGCGGTGGATGAAGCTGAGGTACTCCTCCTCGATCCGCTCGAGGTCGAGCGGGAAGAGGTCGGCGCGGAAGCTGTCGGGCACGCCGTAGGGGAAGCGGGCGGGGGCGTTCTGCTCGTAAGGGCCGAGGATCCAGCCGCCGCGCTCCTCGCGCACGTACCACTTGGCGTCGGCATCCCGCAGGACCGGGTGCTGGGGGTTGCCGGCCTTGCGCCACTCCACGAGGGCCGGGTCGGGTTCGGTCACGACGTACTGGTGCTCGACGACGACAGCCGGGGAGCGGATGCCCAGGAGCCGCGCGGTGCGCTGGGCGTGGTTGCCGGTGGCCGTGACGACGTGCTCGGCGGTGATGACTTCCCGCTCCTCGGTGGGCACGAGGTTGCCGCCGCGCTCGGCCATCTTGGTGACGGTGACGCGCCATTCCGAGCCGGTCCACTCGAAGCCGTCGACCTGCCAGCGGCGCTCGATGGTGGCCCCGTGCTGGCGCGCGCCCTTGGCCATGGCCATCGTGACGTCGGCGGGGTTGATGTAGCCGTCGGTGGGGTGGAGGATCGCGCCGCGCAGGTCCTCGGTGCGCAGGAGCGGGTAGCGCTCCTTGATGTCCGCGGGGGTGAGCCACTCGTGGGGGATGCCCACGGTCTCGGCAGTGGCGGCATATAGGGCGTACTCGTCCATGCGGTCGGCGGTCTGGGCCATGCGCAGGTTGCCGACGACGCTGAAGCCGGGGTTGAGGCCGGTCTCGGCCTCGAGGCCCTTGTAGAACTCCACCGAGTGGGCGTGGATGTGGCTGGTGGCGTAGCTCATGTTGAAGAGCGGCAGGAGGCCCGCGGCGTGCCAGGTGGAGCCGGAGGTCAGCTCGTCGCGCTCCAGGAGCATGGTGTCCCAGCCGGCCTTGGCGAGGTGGTAGGCGATCCCGGTGCCCACGGCGCCGCCGCCCACCACGAGGGCTCTCACGTTGGTCTTCATGGCGCCGTCTCCCCGCTGCTCGGGGGGTTCTTGCACCGAGCTTGCGGCGCGGCGCGCGGCGCGGGCGACGGGGGGCGGGGCGAAAGCGACTTCGATTCCGTTGGGAGGCTTGGTGGCGGGCGTGGGAGTGCGCCCCGGACTTGATCCGGGGCCTCCGGGGGCCGTTGGCGCTGCCGTTGCGGAGCGGGGCGCCGGCGGTGGGGGGAGGCCCCAGCGCAGCGCCGGGGCGTGGCGGCCCCTACAGCACCCCCATCTCGGCCAATGCCAGCTGCAGCTTCGCCGGCAGCGGGGCCTCGTCGGCCCGCTCGGGGTCCACGTCGCCGGGCATGTCCTCGGGCTTGAGGTAGCGCCAGCCCTGGAAGGCGCGCACCGGGCGGGGCGCCACGGGGACCAGACCCGGCTCCAGCACGATGCCGCAGCGGCGCAGGCCGTCGGCGCGGCGCACCTCCTCGAGGCGCAGGATGCGCTGGCGGCAGAGCAGCACGCCCTTGACCACCCAGAAGATCGAGCCGCCGTCGACCAGCTCGGCCTCGCGCTTGGGCCACATGCGGGTGACGTGGCGCGGGTTGCCGCAGGGGCCCTTGGCGCGGGCATCGCGCTGCCACTTCGCGAGCCCCGCCATGTCGCGGGTGCCGACGCTCAGCTTGATGAGATGGACCGCCATCGTGACTCCCCCGCCTCGCGGCGCTATATCTAGAAGGAACGCGCGCCCGCGCAACCACCCCTTGACGATGGACCCGACGCGATGGCCTCCACGACCGACTTCGCCGCCCCCATCGCCCAGAGCATCTGGGACATGAAGTACCGCCTCAAGGCCGCCGACGGCACCCCCGTCGACGCCACGATCGCGGACACGTGGGACCGCATCGCCGGCGCGCTGGCCGCGCAGGAGGCCGACCCGGACGCGCACCGCCCCGCCTTCCGCGCCGCCTTGCAGGATTTCCGCTTCCTGCCCGCCGGGCGGATCGTGGCGGGCGCGGGCACGGACCGCTCGGTCACCCTCTTCAACTGCTTCGTGATGGGCCGGATCGAGGACGACATGGGCGCGATCTTCGCGCACCTGCGCGAGGCGGCGCTGACGCTCCAGCAGGGCGGCGGCATCGGCTACGACTTCTCGACCATCCGCCCCATGGGCGCGCCCGTGGCAGGGGTGGCGGCGGAGGCGTCGGGCCCGCTCAGCTTCATGGACGTGTGGGACTCCATGTGCCGCACGATCATGTCCGCCGGCTCGCGCCGCGGCGCCATGATGGCGACGTTGCGCTGCGACCACCCGGACGTGGAGCGGTTCATAGAGGCCAAGCGCGACCCGACGCGATTGCGGATGTTCAACCTCTCGGTGCTGGTGACCGACCCGTTCATGGAGGCGGTGGAGCGGGACGCCGACTGGCCGCTGGTGTTCGAGGGCCGCACCTACCGCACCGTGCGGGCGCGCGGGCTGTGGGAGGCGATCCTGCGGGCGACCTACGACTACGCCGAGCCGGGCGTGATCTTCATCGACCGCATCAACGCGGAGAACAATCTCCATTACGTCGAGACGATCTCGGCCACCAACCCCTGCGGCGAGCAGCCGCTGCCGCCCTACGGCGCGTGCCTGCTCGGCTCGCTGAACCTCGCGCGGCTGGTGCGGGCGCCGTTCGAGGCGGGGGCCGCGGTCGACGTGGCGGAGCTGGAAGCGCTGACCGCCACCGCGGTGCGGATGCTGGACGACGTGGTGGACGCCTCGCGCTTTCCCCTGCAGGCGCAGGCGGACGAGGCGCGGGCCAAGCGGCGGATCGGGCTGGGGGTCACGGGGCTGGCGGACGCCCTCGCCATGTGCGGGCTGCGGTATGGCTCCCCCGAGGCGGCCGAGCGGACGGGGGCGTGGCTGCAGCGGATCGCCAACGCGGCCTACCGCGCCTCGGCGGAGCTGGCCGCCGAGAAGGGGCGGTTCCCGCTGTGGGACGACGCGCTCCTGGAGGCGCCCATGATCGCGCGCTTGGACGGTGACGTGCGCGACCTCGTGGCGCGCCACGGTCTGCGCAACGCGCTGCTGACCTCGATCGCCCCCACGGGCACGATCTCGCTGCTGGCGGGCAACGTCTCGTCCGGCATCGAGCCGATCTTCGCCACGAGCTACCGCCGCCGCGTGCTCCTGCCGGACGGGACGCACCGCGAGGAGACGGTGGAGGACTTCGCGGTCGCCGAGTGGCGGAGGCTCCACGGCGACGCCCCCCTGCCCGGCTACCTCGTGACCGCGCAGACGCTGGAGCCGGCGGAGCACGTGGCGATGCAGGCGGCGGCGCAGCGGTGGGTGGACTCGTCGATCTCGAAGACGATCAACGTGCCGGCGGACATCTCGTTCGAGCGCTTCGGGGACGTCTACCTCGAGGCGTGGCGGACGGGGTGCAAGGGCTGCACGACGTACCGCCCGAACGCGGTCACGGGCAGCGTGCTGGAGGCGGAGCCGGACGTGCCGGAGGCGGCGCCCGCGGCGCCCCGCCCGGTCTCCGCCGACGGCACCGTGGTCCACCTCACCGACCCGCTCGACCGGCCCGAGCAGCTGGATGGGCAGACCTACAAGCTGCGCTGGCCGAACTCCGAGCACGCGCTCTACATCACCATCAACGACGTGATGCTCGACGGGCGGCGGCGGCCCTTCGAGATCTTCGTGAACTCCAAGAACATGGAGCACTTCGCCTGGATGGTGGGGCTGACGCGCATGGTCTCGGCGGTGTTCCGGCGCGGCGGCGACGTCTCCTTCGTGGTCGAGGAGCTGAAGGCCGTCTTCGACCCGCGCGGCGGGGCCTGGGTGCAGGGGCGCTACGTGCCCTCGATCCTGGCGGCGATCGGCGACGTGATCGAGCGGCACATGGTGGCGATCGGCTTCCTCGGCGCGGCCGAGGGCCTGTCCGCCCCCGGGGATGGGGACGCCCCCCGCCTGCCCGCCTGCCCCCGCTGCGGCGCCCCGGCCCTGCGCCGCGTCGAGGGCTGCGCGACCTGCGCCGCCTGCGGGCATTCGGAGTGCGGCTAGGGGCGCGGGGCTGTGTTGTCGGTGCCGGCGCCGGTCGAAAACTGCCATTTCGGGGGAAATAGCTGCCTTCTTGACATGTGGTTATCTGTCATCGGGCTATATTGCTGCGGCCATGAAAGGCTGCCGTTTCGGGAAAATATCGGACACGTCAGCATCTCATGCTGGCCCGCTGCAACTGTCACGCCAGACTACACATGTGGAACTGTTCCGGTGCTCGTCCGAACACGCCTAGGTTCAAGGTCTCATCGCTTCCTTCTGCCCAGCGCCGGAGACGACGAGACAGGGTGGCGTCAACGCTGTTCGGGCATCCTTGATGCAAAGCACGTGCCCGACCATGCGATCGATCCGCCCCTGCTCCGAAATTATATTGGCCTACGAACGGGACCAATTGCTGCGGCGGAGTTGGTGTGTTCCCCCAGCGGGGGGCGAGCAAAGCTCGCAAGCATGAAATCGAATTCCGATCAAGACTGGTTCTCGCCGATTTTTCCGAAAGGAGTTGCCGGAAGGAACACGCCTCCAAGGACATCGTGCGACAGGATCGGACGATTGGTGCGATTGCGAGCGGCAGACAAAGGACTTCTCGAACGGCGGTGGCGATGACGGAGGAAACGGACTTGGAAGGAAGCGTGGCGATGGCGAAGGAGTCGGATGGGAAGGTATCGCCTACGAAGGTCTGGTTCGCGAGCGCGAGCGTGGATGTGAACGCGGCGAAACCGATCCTGCCGATCGGGCGCCACGAAGAAGACGAGCGGAGCATGACCCGCGACGAGCTGGCCGCCGTGGTCAAGGTGTCGCGTGAAGCAATGCGCAAGATTCAGTCGGGCGAAGCGTTGTCCGACGAAGAGATTTCGAGAACGTATTCGCTTTGCCGAGGCTCGACAGCATCGAATCAACCAGAGCCCTTCATGCTTCTTTTCGGTAGCTGGGTCGTCACCGCCGAGACCCGGGCGCTCCTCGAAGACCTCGACCCCGGACCACTGCGCTTTCACGAAATCGAAGTGCTGAACGCCGCGCGGACGGCGCCGCTCTGGGAGGGCGCGGCGCTGTCGGTGATGCAAGTGCTGACATGTCGGCGGGATGTGGTGATCGAGGAGTCGGAGAGGCTGCGCAAACGCGTCGGCCGTCTGAAGGATGGCGAAGCTCGATTCTCCGTAACGGCACCGGATCGGGACGACGTTCTTGTCGTCCTGCCTCCGCATGAAGATGCTTCTGAAGTCTGGTTGGACGATCGCCTCGATGGTGCTCTGTTCCTATCGGACCGCGTTGCGAAGGCACTCTCGGCGGCGAAGCTGACGCGCGGCTGGAACCTGCGTCGCTGCGTGAAAAAGACCGTTCACTAAGAATGTTCATCATTGGATTTCGGAGATCGTCCAACGGGAATGCTAAATTTCCAGATTCACCACATCTTGCCGAAGAAAGTCTTTGATGATCCGGCAGGAGTTCGCTGTTTCTTAGCTTGTCAGATGCAGGCTTCGACCTCCCCGGCAGACAAGCCGCCGGTAACCTGATCGGCCCATTCACCGACGCGAGCCAACTGGCTGTCGTTCAGAATGGCGGCAACACACCTTCTGGATTGGGACAGGGACAGCATGGCGCCCGTCTTCCACAGCGAACGCCGCCCTTGGGGCGGCGTTTTCCTTTCCGGCCGGTGGAAGATAACCGCGGGCCCAGAGGAAGGATTGGCCGCCGGGCGATTTGGGAAACTCAACGAAACGAGGGGTTCAGGTTCTATCAGTGGCAGTTATTCCCGGGCCCCTACAGCTGTGTCGGTCGAAAGCTGCCGATATCGAGAATGGTCGGACGTGCCCGCAACCCGTCTCGGTCCGTCTCGGCTGTCGCGGCGGACCGTGTCCTCCGAGACGGTTGCTTTGGAACGGCCGGCCCGTTAGGGCCGCGACCAGTCGGGCCTTTGCCCGGCACAGGAGCTTTGATGTCCGAGATTGCGGCAAGCCGCTAGATCCGTGACCTGAACCCGAGGACCGAACGCCCCTGCGGGTGAATCCGGACCGCTCAGGATCGACGGAATCGACAATATGACCACCCACCCGCGCGCGATGCCGGGGGGACGGTCTCGTTCGACCTGACCGAAGCGAAGCCAATGAACATCTCCAAACACGAGCAGCGCGTGCTGCACGTGCTCGCGCGCGGCGGCGCGATCCACTTCGAGCGCCTGCCCTCGGGCAAGGTAGCGGACGTCTCGTGCCTCACACGCGAAGGCCACGTGCTCGAGGACTGCACCTTGCCGGTCTTCGACCGCCTCAAGAAGCGCCGCCTGATCCGATCCACGAACGGCAAGCCCTACCGCGCCACGCGGGCGGGGATCGTCGCCGTGCGCTCGCAACTCGACCAACGCTGAGAAGGACCAAGACGATGAACGACACGAGCCGAACCATCCGCCCCTACCGGGCGGAAGACATCGAACCGGTGATCGATGTCTGGCAGCGCGCGAACGCGCTGGCCCACCCCTTTCTTTCCGAGGACTTCGTCGCCGGGGTGCATCGGGCCATGCGCGACATCTACCTGCCGAACGCGGAGACCTATCTTCTGGAGGTGGGCGGGACCGTCGTTGGCTTCATCGCCCTCATCGGCAACGAGATCGGCGGCCTGTTCCTCGATCCGGCGATGCACGGCCGCGGCCACGGCCGGGCGCTGGTGGACCATGCGGTCGCTCTCAAGGGTCCGCTGACCGTCGAGGTCTTCCGCGACAACGAACTCGGTCGGCCCTTCTACGAGCGCTACGGGTTCGAGTTCGTAGGGGATGAGCTGCACGAGCCGTCCGGTCACGTCAGCCGCAAGATGGCGATGCCGGGTGCGTGACTCCCGAGGAGGACGGCCCGCTCCCCGCCACAGGGGGCGGGCATCTCCTGATCGGAAGAACGACGCGAGACGCGCCTGCGGCTACCGCCGCTTCCGGGTACGCTCGACGAGGACGCCGGCCCTCTCCGCGCCGGGTCGCAGGTCGGACCCGATCCGCCCTTCGCCCGCGGCGCCCGATGCCCTATGTCCAGTGCGAACGGGGTGGAGGCGTCGATGCGCAAGGTCGAGGGGACGGAGCGGCCGGACTGGCAGGCGCGGGCCGAGGAGGCGGGGTTCACGTTCCACTCCATGCATGGCGAGCCCTACTGGGACGAGACCAGCGCCTACGCGTTCACGCTCGACGAGATCGAGACCCGGCTGGAGGACCCTTCCACCGAGCTGCACGCCATGGCGCGCGAGGCGGCGGCACGGGTCGCGGGCGACGAGGCGCGGATGGCGCGGCTCGGCATCCCCGAGGCGCACATGGCCTTCGTGGCCGATTCCTGGGAGGCGGGCGAGGCGGAACTGTATGGGCGCATGGACCTGGCCTACGACGGCGAGGGGCCGGCCAAGCTCCTGGAGTACAACGCCGACACGCCCACCTCGCTCTACGAGGCGGGGCACTTCCAGTGGGACTGGCTGGAGGGCGCGCGCGCGGCGGGGCTGATCCCGGAGGGATCCGACCAGCTCAACCGCCTGCAGGAGGCGCTGGCCGAGCGGCTGGCGGAGATCTGCGGCCCCGGCGAGCAGGTCCACTTCGCCGCCGTGGCGGGCGCCGCCGAGGACTACGCCACCGTGGAGACCATGGCCTATGCCGCGCGCGACGCCGGCCTCGGCGCCCACTACGTCGACATCGGCGCGGTGGGCATCGACCCCTCGGGGCGGCTGGTGGACGAGGAGGCGCGCGTGATCGGCACGCTCTTCAAGCTCTACCCCTGGGAGGACTTCCTGCGCGACGAGGCGGCGGACGCGCTGGCGGCCTCGGGCACGCGCTTCCTGGAGCCGCCCTGGAAGGCGCTGGTCTCGAACAAGGCGCTGCTCGCTGTCCTGTGGGAGATGTTCGAGGGCCACCCGAACCTCCTGCCCACCTTCCTGGAGGCCGACGCGGGCTCGCCCGCGTGGGACCGGGCCCACGCCGCCGGGCACTTCGCGCGGGGCACGGTGCGCAAGCCGATCTTCTCGCGCGAGGGGGCGGGCGTGCGGATCGAGGGCGCGGACGGCGCCGTGCTGGAGGCCTCCGCCAACGCCGCCTACGACGCGCACCCCACCGTGGTGCAGGCCCACGCGCCCTTGCCCGAGATGGGGGGCTTCCGCCCGGTGATGGGAACGTGGATCGTGGGCGAGACCTGCGTGGCCTTGGGGATCCGCGAGGACCGCTCGCGCATCACCCAGGACCTCAGCCGCTTCAAGCCGCACTACATCGAGCCGTGACACGGCACAGGAGGACGCCATGAAGGCATCGGCACCCAGACGGATCATCCTGCTCGGCGCGGCGAGCGCCCTGGCGCTCGCGGGCTGCCAGGAGGACCGCACCGACGTGGTGATCTTCGACGACCCCGAGAGCTGCGCGTCGAGCGAGTACGGCTCGGAGCTGTGCGAGGAGCAGTACGCCGAGGCGCTGGCCGAGCACGACGAGACCGCGCCCCGCTACGACGCGCGTGAGGTCTGCGAGGCCGAGCACGGTGAGGGCGCCTGCATCGAGGACGAGTCGCGCCCCTCGATCTTCATGCCGCTGATGGCGGGGTTCCTGATGGGGCAGCTCTTGGGCGGGCGCGGCTTCGCCTCGCGGGCGATGGTGCCGGCGGCGGGCGGGGGCTTCGCCACCACCGACGGGTCGACGCGGGCGGGCAGCCTCTCGGGCCGCGGCTCGGTGGGGGCGTCGGCGCTGACGTCCAAGGCGGCCAGCACGCGCAACGCGGCGCCGCTGACGCGCTCCACCGTGGCCCGCTCGGGCGGCTTCGGCGCCGCGCGCACGTCCGGAGGATTCGGCGCGGGCGGCTGAGGGCCGCTCCGGGCGGGCGCCGCCGCCGCGCTAGCCGATCGCCCGCCCCGCGCCCTCGGGGCGGGGCAGCGCGGCGTGGGCCTCGGCCCAGGCGCCCAGCGCCGCGGCCACCGCGGGCGCGGGCGGCGCGGCGCGGCGGGTGCGCAGGTCGACGTGGAGCAGGAACGTCTCCATCGTGGCCACGGTCCCGCCCGCCCGCTCGATGCGGTGGAACAGGTGCATCTTGCGCCCGTCGCCGCCCAGCACCTGCGTCGTGACGCGCAGGTGCTCGCCGGCCCGCACCTCGGCGAGGTAGCGGACGTGGTTCTCGACCGTGAAGAAGCTCAGGCCGCCGGCCACGTAGTCCGGACCCGCGCCGATCAGTTCCATGAACCGATCGGTCGCCTGCCCGCCCATCTCGCCGTAGTGGGCCTCGTTCATGTGGCCGTTGTAGTCGGTCCAGGACGAGGGGACGGTGCGGCGCACGGTCTCCACCGGATCGGGGCCGGGCGCGGTCATGGGGCGTCCGAGCGTGGCTTCGTGGGCGGCGATCACGGCACCGGCGCCGGCGCCCGCATGGCGCAGGGCGCGCAGGATGGCGACGAGGTTGCGGTCGCGCGAGGCTTCCAGCTCGCGGATCGAGAGGTGGCCGGACTGGGCGTCGGACTGGGCGGCGATGGTCTCCACCAGCTCGGGCGTGAAGGCGGGGACGTCCATGAGCTTGGTCCAGGGCCACGCCAGCGCGGGGCCGAACTGCTCCATGAAGTGCCGCATGCCCGCCTCGCCGCCGGCCACGCGGTAGGTCTCGAACAGGCCCATCTGCGCCCAGCGCAGGCCGAAGCCCATGCGGATCGCGTCGTCGATCTCGGCGGTGGTGGCGATGCCGTCGGTCACGAGCCAGAGCGCCTCGCGCCAGACCGCCTCGAGCAGGCGGTCGGCGACGTGGGCGTCGATCTCGCGGCGGATGTGGAGGGGATGCATGCCGACGGCGCGCAAGGTGTCCGCGGCGCGCGCGCAGGTGGCGGCGTCGCCCACCAACTCCACGAGGGGGAGCAGGTAGACCGGGTTGAACGGGTGGGCGACGATGGCCCGTGCGCCTTGCGCGATCAGCTCCGACGGCTTGAAGCCCGAGGTGGAGGAGCCGACCACGGCGCCCTCGGGCGCGGCGGCGTCGATGGCCGCGAGGACGCGGTGCTTGAGGTCGAGCCGCTCCGGCACGCTCTCCTGCACCCAGTCGGCGTCCCGGACGGCGTCCTCCAGCCGCGTCTCGAAGGCGAGGGTGCCCTCGGGCGGCAGCGCCGCGTCGTAGAGCATGGGCAGCGCCCGGCGCGCGCCGTCGACGACGGTGGCGACCTTGCGGGCGGCCTCGGGGTCGGGGTCGTGCACGGCCACGTCCCAGCCGTTCAGGAGGAACCGCGCGGCCCAGCCGCCGCCGATCACCCCGCCGCCGACGATCGCGGCCTTCATCGGGCCGCCCCCGGCGCCAGCGGCGCCCGCTTCGTTAGCCCCAGCCGCGACCGCACCGCGTCGGGGCCGACCACCGTGGCGCCCAGGGACTCCACGATGCCAACGGCGCGCTCCACGAGCTGCGCGTTGGTGGCGAGCTGGCCGCGCCCGAGCATCAGGTTGTCCTCCAGCCCCACGCGCACGTTGCCGCCCGCGAGCACCGCGGCGGCGACGTAAGGCATCTGGTGGCGGCCGAGCGAGAAGGCCGACCAGGTCCAGTCCGCCGGCACCGCGTCCGCCATGGCGAGGAAGGTCCGCAGGTCGTCGGGCGCGCCCCAGGGCACGCCCATGCAGAGCTGCACCAGCGCGGGCGCGGCGAGCACGCCCTCGCGCACCAGCTCCCTGGCGAGCCAGAGGTGGCCGGTGTCGAAGGCCTCGATCTCAGGGCGCACGCCCATGGCGGTGATGGCCCGGCCCATGGCGCGCAAGGTCCCGGGGGTGTTGCACATCACGTAGTCGGCCTCGGCGAAGTTCATGGTGCCGCAGTCGAGGGTGCAGATCTCGGGGCGGCACTCGGCGACGTGAGCGAGGCGGGCCTCGGCGCCGATCATGTCGGTGCCGGCCGCGAGGGGCAGCGGCGTCTCGGCCGAGCCGAACACGAGGTCGCCGCCCATGCCGGCGGTGAGGTTCAGCACCACGTCGACCTCGGCGTCGCGGATGCGCTCCGTCACCTCGCGGTAGAGGTCCAGTCGCCGCGAGGGCGCGCCCGTCTCGGGGTCGCGCACGTGGCAGTGGACGATCGCGGCGCCGGCCTTGGCGGCGTCGATGGCGCTCGTGGCGATCTCGGCGGGCGAGCGGGGGACGTGGGGCGAGCGGTCCTGCGTCGCGCCCGAGCCGGTCACGGCGCAGGTGATCATCACCTCGCGGTTCATCTCCAGGGGCATCGGCGGCGTCCTCGCGCATGGGGCTGCCTCTACGTGCGCGAAACGGCGCCCGCAGGGAAGCGCCGCGCCACCTCAGGGCATCCGCCCCTCCAGCCACGCCGTGCCGAGCCGAGCCGTGCGGGCGGCGAAGTCGGGGGCGAGCGCCTGCGGCTCGGGGGCCTCCATGTGCGTCCCGATCCAGGCGAGCAGCGCCATGCGGCGCAGCATCGTCATGGTGCCGATCTCCCGCTCGTCGCGGGCACCCAAGGGGCGCACGGTGCGGTAGCCGCGCAGCCAGGCGGCGCGCAGGGCGGGCACGCGGGGGTCGTCCTCCATGAACGAGATCGCGGCGGCGAAGTCGTACATCAGCCAGCCGAAGCCGCAGTCGTCGAAGTCGATCAGCCGTGTCGTCGTGCCGTCCACCAGGAGGTTCGCGAGGCGCATGTCGGCGTGGACGAGGGTGAAGCGGTCCGGCGCCGTGCCGTAGGCCGCGAGGCGCGCCCGCACCTCGGCCTCCACGCGCTCCAGCACGGGGCGGAGCGCGGGCGTCACGCCGGGCGCGCGGCGCCAGTCGCCCCAGATGGCGCGGGGGCCGAACACGGCGTCCACGTCCCAGCGCAGGCGCTCGAACGGCTCGGGGCGGCGCCACTCCAGCGCGTGGGCGTGGAGGCGGGCGGCGGTGGCGCCGAGGGTCTCGAAGCCGGGCACGAGGTCGCCGCGCTCGTCCGGGTGAGCGCCGGGGAGGTGGCGGAACAGCACGGCGCGGCGCCGGATCCCGGGCACGGCCGCCTCCTGCACCGCCCGCCCGTCGCGGCCCGGCACCCACTCGGGCACCGGGGCGCCGCTCGCACGCAGGGCGTCGACCCAGAGCAGTTCGGACTCGATGGCGCGGCGCGTGTGGTAGCCCGGGCGGTGGACGCGCAGGATCAGCGGCGCGCCGCCCGGCGGGTCGAGGCGGAAGGTGGCGTTCTCGGAGAGGTTTATCAGTCGCGCCGGGGTGCCCGCGGGCAGGTCCCACCACGTCGGCGCCGCGCGGGCGAGGCGCAGCAGCGGGTCGCCCACGCCGTCCACGCCTAGCCGTCCGCGAGCGTCCAGCGCCGCACGAGGCCGCCGCCGGGACGCGGATCGAAGCGCAGCACCGGGCCGTCCGCCGTGCCCACGGGGCGCACGTCGAGGAGGGCGGCCTCGCCCTCGGGGCCTTCGACGCGGGCGGGGGCGTGAGCGTCGAGGGCCACGGTGAGGTCGAGCAGGGCGTCGGGGTCGAGCTGCAGGCCGTCGGCGAGGCGGACGACGTGGGTGGCCGCGGACGGGTCCGCGCGGTCGCCCCCCTCCACCGCGAGCACCGGCGCGGGCACGGGCGCGGGGCGTCCGGCGAGCGCGGCGATGGCCGCGGCGAGGTGCGCGGCGCGGTGGGCCTGCCACGCGTGGCGGGCGGCGCGGGCCGTGGCCTCGGCCGCCGCGTCGTGGTCCAGCAGCAAGCGCGAAAGCGCGAAGCGCAGCTCCGCCCCCTCCCCCCGGAACGCCGCGAGGTCCGCATCAGCGTCCTCGCCCGCGACCAAGGGGCAGCCGCAGGCGGCGGCGCGCAGCAGGACGCGCATGCCCAGCGCCGCGTCCACGCCCGGAGCGAGCACGGCGGCGGGCGAGCGGGCGAGCAACGCCTCGATCCGCCGCGCGTCGCGGTCCCACGCGGCGGGGGTGGTGAGGGGAACGGGGCGCAGTGCGAAGGGGCGGAGCGCGGCGGGCTCGGCGCCGAACACGACGCCCGGCGCGTCGGCCACGGCGCGCGGGTCGGCGGGAGCGTGGAGGCGGGCGAAGCACGCCGGCTCGGGCGCGAGCACGGCGTCCGCGAACGCGTCGGCGGCGGTGGCATCCGTGACGATCACGCCGGCGCAGCGCTCGGCGAGGGCGCGGTGCCACCGCGCCGCCTCGGCCCCGCCGCGGTGCAAGAGGATCGCCGGCACGCCCGCGCGCTCCGCCGCCGCCACCACCGTCCCGGCGGGCGCGTCGTGGAGCATGCCGGGCCACGCGCCGTCCGGGTCGGCCACCTCGGTCTCCACCAGCACCGCGTCCACGAGGCCGCCGAGCGCTGCGGCGAGGTCGTCGGGGCCCAGGGCCAGCACCGGCATCTCGGTGCGCAGGAGGTCGTGGAGGTCGCCGCCGCCGAGGAGCCCGAGGCGCACCGGGCACCACGGGCGGCGCCCCGTGCGGGGCATGCCGAGGGGCGCCACGGACGCGAGCGGAGAGCCGGCGTCGGGCGAGGGAACGGGTTGGATCGCCATGGCGGTGGCTGTATCACGCGCCTCGCGGCGAGGGCCACCGCCAACCCGCCGCCGCCCCCACGGGCGCATCCGGGCCGAGGAGACGCCGCTTGACCGACACCCACCGACAGGACGCTGCGACCAGCGACGCCTACGCGGCCAGCGAGGCCGACCCGGGGCACGCGCTGCTGATCGCCCGGCTCGCCGAGGCGCGCGCCGAGGCGCGGTGCCTGCGCGACGCCGCCGACACCGTGCCCGGGACCGCCGCGGCTTCGGCGCCGCCCCACTCCGAGGCCGCGACCGCGGTCATCTCCGAGGACTGGAGCCTCGCGATCGAGGAGGAGCTGGCCGAGGCCCTGCGCGCCCGGGACGCCGCACAGGCCGACCTGGAGGCGCTGCTGCGCAGCCGCACGTGGCGCACGGGCGAGGCGGTGCGCGCGCTCACCGTCGGCCCGCTGCAGGGGATGCTGGGCCTGCGCGGGAAGCTCCGCGCCCTGCGGGGGGGGCGGCCGGGGTGACTGACGCCGCCACGCCGCCCCGCGTGCTGCTGGTCTCGGCGGCGCTGTCGCTCGGACCGGGCGGCATGGAGAAGACGGCCGTGAACCTCGCCAACCACGTCACCCGCTCGGGCGGCGCGGCGGCGCTGATGTTCCGCCACCGCCCCGACGGAAAGATCGCCTACCCGGTGGACCCCGGCGTCACGCTCCTGCCCATCGACATGAGCCCCCGCGAGGCCGCGCGCACGGTCGAGCGCTTCCGCCCCGACGTGGTGATCGAGTTCATGACCGGCTACTGGTTCGCGCCCGTCACCACCGCGGTGGCCGCGACCGGCGTGCCGATCATCGCCCACGAGGGCTCGAACCCCGGGCGCATCCTGTCGACCATGTGGGCCGAGCCCAAGCTCATCGCGCCCGAGGAGGCCGCGCTGGAGCGCGCCGCCCTGTTCGCCCAGTGCGCCCGCGTGCGCTTCGTGCTCGAGGCCTACCGCGAGAGCGTGCCCGAGGCGCTGCGCCCCGCCACGGTGGCCTTCCCCAACGCCTTCCCGCCCGCCGACCCGTCGGACGTGGCGCTGCGCGGCACGGAGCCGCGGCGGGTGTTCCTGAACGTCGGGGGCCTGAAGGCGGTGAAGAACGGCCTCGCCGCGGTGCAGGCCTTCGCGCGCGTGGCCTCCGATCTGCCCAACTGGGACTTCCACATGTTCTCGGGCAGCCACGGCTCCGAGGTGCACCGCGAGATCGCCGCCTTCGTGGAGGCGGCGGGCCTTGGCGAGCGCGTGCGCCTGTTCCCGCCCACCGACCGGATCGGCCGCGAGTACGGGCGCTCCGACATCCACCTGATCGCGTCCAAGCAGGAGGGGCTGCCGAACTGCGTGGCCGAGGCCATGCGCCACGCCCTGCCCTCGATCGGCTTCGCGTCCTGCCCCGGCACCAACGCGCTGATCGTGGACGACCGCAACGGGCTGCTCGTCCCCGACTCGGGCGACGACGCCGCCGACCTCGCGGCCGCGATGCTGCGGGCGGCGCGCGACGACGCGGCCCGCGCGCGCTGGGGGGCTGCGGCGCTGGAGGAGAGCGCGATGTTCGACCCGGCGGGCGTGTTCCGCCGCTGGGACGCGGTGATCGCCGCCGCGCGCGCCGACGTGGCCACGCCCGAGGCGCGGCTCGCGCAGCGCTTCGGCACCGGCGCCGAGGCCCGCGCGGTGCGCGCCGTGCAGCGGCTGGCCTTCGGGGCCCGCCCGCTGGACGCCGCCGAGACCCCCGGCACCGAGATCACGGTCGTCGTCCCCGAGGCCCGCCGCGCCGAGGCCGAGGCGCTGCGCCCGCGCCTCCTGCCCGGGCAGCGCGTGGTGCTGGCAGGCGCGGGCGACGGCGCGCTCGCCCTGCCCCCCGGCGCCGACGCCGCGGGCACGCCGCCCGCCGCGCTGGACGCGCTCGAAGGCGACTGGCTCCTCCTTGCCGCGCCCGGCCCCCTGCCCGACCCCGCCTTACTGGACCGCGCCGCGCGCGCCGCCGCCGAGGCCGGCGCCGAGATCGCCACCGGCTTCCCGCCGGGCGACCCGGCCGAGACCCTCACGCATCTGGGCCGCGACCGCTCCTGGTTCGCGGAGCGCACCCTCGCGGGGCGGCTGGTCTCCTTGCGCTTCCTGCGGCAGACCCTCGCGCGCATGCCCGAGGGCACCGCGCGGCTGGAGGACGTGCTGGCCACCGCGGTGGCCGCCTCGGCGGAGCGGGTGCACCTCGACCCCGCGCTCGCGCCAGCCGTCAGCAGCCCCGCGCCGCCGTCGGTGGAGCGCCTCGCCCTTGCCCGGCGCCTCGCCCGCGCAGCGTTCCGCGGCAACGGCCTTCACCCCGAAGCCGGCGCCTTCGCGCTGCATCTGCTGGAGCGCAGCGCGCTGCCGCTCCTGCGCCGCGCCACGCGCCCCGGCGCAGCATTGGACCCGGCGCTGCTGGAGGCGGTGCGCGCCGCCTCCGAGGATGCGGGCGCCCACCTGCGGATGCTGCCCGACCACCACCCCGGCCTCAAGCTCGCCTGCTTCGCCCTGCGCGAGGGCTACGCGATCTGGCTGCGGCCCCTCGGGGCGGGCGTGCGCTGCGAGGGTTTCGACCCCTCGCTCCTGTGGCGCGGCGCGGCCGAGCGGCGCCGGATCGAGGCGCTGGCCGAGCGCCTGCGCGCCCCCGGCACCGCCCGCACCGCGGCCTGAGGGCGGCGGCGGGCCCGGTTGCCGTCGCCCCCGCCAGCAGCTAGCTGCGGGGCGCCCCCTCCCACCGAAGGCTGCCCGTCCCGTGTCCACACCCTCCCGCTCCTCGCTTCCCCGGCACTGGCTCGTCACCGGCGGCTGCGGCTTCATCGGCTCCAGCCTCGTCGCCCGCCTGCGCCGCGAGGCGCCCGAGGCGCGCATCCGCGTGCTCGACGACCTGTCCGTGGGCACGCCCGGCGCGCTCGGCCTCTCGGACGGCGACGTGAGGGATGCGCCGGGCGATTGGGAGGACGCGGTGGAGATCGTGCGCGGCGACATCCGCGACGCGGACGCCTGCCGCGCCGCGGCCCGGGGCGCGGACGCCATCGTGCATCTCGCGGCCAACACCGGCGTGGCGCCCTCGGTCGCGGACCCGCGCACCGACTGCATCACCAACGTGGTGGGCACGCTCAACATGCTCGAGGCCGCGCGCGCCGCCGGCGACGGGATCCGCTTCGTGATGGCGTCCTCGGGCGCGCCCGTGGGCGAGGTCGAGCCGCCGATCCACGAGGAGCTGGCCGCGAAGCCCGTCTCGCCCTACGGCGCGAGCAAGCTGGCGGGCGAGGGCTACTGCTCGGCCTACGCGCGCACCTTCGGGGTGGGCACGGTCGCCCTGCGCTTCGGCAACGTCTACGGGCCGAACTCGGGCCACAAGTCGAGCGCCGTGGCGCGGTTCTGCGACGCGATCGTGCGGGGCGAGGGCATCGAGATCTACGGCGCCGGCACCCAGACCCGCGACTTCATCTACATCGACGACCTGACGGACGCCATCATGGCCGGCACCGCCGTGGACGGGGCCGCGGGCGAAATCTTCCAGATCGCCACCGCGCGCGAGACCACCGTGAACGAGATCGTGGACAAGCTGGTGGCCATGGCCGAGGCCCGCGGCCTCGCCGTCCCGCCCGTGGAGCGCGCCGCGCCCCGCCTCGGCGACGTGGCCCGCAACTTCTCGGACACGCGGAAGGCGCGCGAGCGGCTGGGCTGGCAGGCGCAGACGACGCTCGACGAGGGGCTGGCGCGGACCTTGGACTGGTTCGTGGCACGGGGGGCTTAGGGCGCAGGGGGCTCTGCCCCCGGCCCTTCGGGCCGCCCCCGAGGTATTTTTGAAACGAAGACGGAGAGACCCGCCACGCCCCGGCCCTGAGCCGGGGCCTCGGCCAACCGCTTGCGCTGCCACTGCGGAGCGAAGCGCCCGGTTGCCCCCGGAGGCCCCGGATCGAGTCCGGGGCGTGGCGGGAGGGGCCCACCGATCCCCCCGTCTTCGTTTCAATAATACCTCGGGGGCGGCCCGCAGGGCCGGGGGCGGAGCCCCCCCAAACGAAAGAGGGCCGCGCCTCGCGGCACGGCCCCCATGTCAGCGCCCCATGGCCCCTACCACTTCACGCCGCGGAAGATGCGGTCGTGGTCGATGGCGTCCCGGTGCTCCATCACCGCGCGCATCAGGCGGTCGATCACGGCATCGGTCAGCAGGTTCGGCTCGAGCCCCAGCTCCATGAGGCCGGTGTGGGTGGGGTTGTAGTAGTGCTCCTCCATCTCCTTGCGGGGATTGGGCAGCGATTTCACCTCGACGTCCAGTCCGAGGCGCTCGCCCGAGGCGCGCACGATCTCGGCCAGCTGGTTGACCGAGAACGTCTCGGTGAACTGGTTGAAGATGCGCAGCTCGCCCTTGGGCGCCGGGCTCTCGATGGCCAGCCGGATGCACTGGAGGGTGTCGCGGATGTTGAGGTAGCCGCGCGTCTGCCCGCCCTTGCCGTAGACCGTGAGCGGGTAGCCCGCCACGGCCTGCACCACGAAGCGGTTCAGCACGGTGCCGAAGATCTCGTCGTAGTTCAGGAACGGGTAGAGGTCGGGGTGCCCCTCGTTCTCGTCGGTCTCCAGCCCGTAGACCGGGCCCTGCATCAGGTCGGTGACCGTCAGGCCCCACATGCGCACGTAGAACCACAGCAGGTCCGTATCGAGCACCTTGGTGGTGTGGTAGAGGCTGCCGGCGGCGCGCGGGAACAGGAACTTGCCAGTGCGGCCCTTGTGCTCGATCTCGAGGAAGCCCTCCTCGATGTCGATGTTGGGCGTGCCGTACTCGCCCATGGTGCCGAGCTTGACGAGGTGCGCGTCCGGAACGTGGGCCTTCATGGCCTGGATCACGTTGAACGTGGCCATGAGGTTGTTCTGGAACGTCACCGTGGCGGTGTGACGGTCCTTCATGGAGTAGGGCGCCGAGGGCTGCTCGGCGTAGTGCACCACGGCCTCGGGCTGGAACTCGGCGAACAGCGCGTCGATGAACGCCCAGTCGCACAGGTCGCCAATCCGCACCGCGACCTCGTGGCCCGACACCTCGGCCCAGCGGCGGGCGCGCTGATGGAGGTTGGGCGGCTCGAACAGCGCCTCGCTGTCCTGCTCGCGGCACAGGCGCCGGCGCAGGTAGTTGTCGCAGACCGCGACCTCGTGGCCGTGGACCGACAGGTTCATGGCGGTGGGCCAGCCGAGATAGCCGTCGCCGCCCAGGATCAGAACGCGCATGGGGGTCTCCTCAGGTCGCGGATGCGTGCAGGCGGGCGAGCGTGTCGGCCGGCAGCACGTCCTCCTGCATCAGGAAGTCGCGGATCTCCTCGCCGGTCATCTTCTCGGCGTGCTCGGAGTGGTAGATGCGGTCGGTGGGCTCGAGGTTCAGATCGGCGAACCGCGCGGTCACCTCGTCCGCCTCGAAGGGGGCCAGCGCGGGCAGCACCACGAGGTACTCGTCGCCCTCAAAGATGCGGCGCGACTCCTCCTCGGTGGACAGCTCCTCGTAGAGCTTCTCGCCCGGACGCGAGCCGGTGACGCGCACCTCGATGCTCGCGGGGTCGTGGCCGTAGAGCGGGGCCAAGACCGCGATCATCTCGTGGGCCAGGTCGATGATCCGCAGCGCCGGCATCTTGGTGATGAACACCTCGCCGCCGTGGGCGTAGCGGATCGAGTCGATCACGAGCCGCGCGGCGTGGCCTTGGGTCATCACGAAGCGGGTCATGCGCTCGTCGGTGACGGTGACGGGGCCGCCCCTGGCGATCTGGGCGGCGAAGAGCGGGATCACGGATCCGGACGTGCCGGCCACGTTGCCGAAGCGCGTCGAGGCGAAGACGGGCCGGTCGTTGCCGCGCCCGCCCATGGAGGCGGCGGCGGTGAACAGGCGCTCGCCCATCAGCTTCGAGGTGCCCATGACGTTGGTGGGGTTCACCGCCTTGTCGGTGGAGGTGAAGAGCACCCGCCGCACGCCCGCGCGGTCCGCGGCGCGGATCACCGAGCCGCTGCCCGCGATGTTCACGTCGAGGGCCGAGAAGGGCGAGCGCTCGCACAGCGGCACGTGCTTGAGGGCCGCCATGTGGAACACGTGGTCCATGTCCGAGAAGCACCGCTCCAGCTCGGTCTCGGAGCGCACGTCGCAGGTGAAGAACTCGATGTTCGGCACGCCGCGGTACTGCTCCTCGAGGTCGAAGAGCTGCGCCTCGCTGTTGTCGAGCACCCGCAGGTGGCCCACGCCGACCTCCTGGAAGTGGCGGATCACCGCCTTGCCGACCGAGCCCGCGCCGCCGGTGATGGCGACCTTGCGGTCCGAGAAATCGATGCCGTCCGTCATGCGCCTACGCCCTAGCTTGCCCCGTCGCACCCGCCCGTCGCGATGCGCGCCCCCCGTATCGCGCGGGTCGGGGTGTCGCAAGCGACGCGCCGCCAGCCCCCCCGAGTGTAGCGCACGGGTCGCGGAGAGCCGCCGCCACGGGGATCTAGCCGCCGCGGAACGGGTTCCTGCCGGCCATGACCTGCAGCACGAACGAGCCCGAGGCGGTGATCAGCAGGAAGCCGTGGAACGCCTCGGCCCCGGTCATGAACCGCAGGTGCCCGTTCGGCACCAAGTCGCCCCGCCCCAGCGTCGTGAGGTTCACGAGGCTGAAGTAGAAGTAGTCCATGAACGCGGGCGCCTCGCCCTCCTGCCCGGACACCGTGAGCGTGCCGATCCCCAGCCCGTGCGCCGCGTGCCAGAAGGCGCCGGCGTAGATCAGCGCCTCGAGGCTGTGGGCCACCGCGATCAGGCCCACCGCGAGCATCAGCGCCGCGCCCGTGGCCCGCCCCGGCCGGATCGCCCCCGCCGCGAGGCGCAGCGCGCCGTAATGCAGGGCGGTGCAGAGGCCGATCAGGAGGGCGGAGTAGAGGATGGCGAGGATCACGCGCGGCGCCTCCGTCGGGGGAACGGGCGGAAGCCTAGCGCGCCGGCCCGCCCCGCCCAGGCCCTAGCCGCGCATCCGCGCGTGGTCCGGGTCGTAGGGCGAGGGCGCGATCACCTCCGCCGCCACCGCCTCGCCCAGCACGTCCACGGTCGCCCGCATGCCCGGCTCGGCCATCGCCGGGTCCACGAAGGCGAGCGCCAGGTTCGTCCCCGTGCGGTGCCCCCGGGCGGCCGACGTGACGGTGCCGACGATGCGCCCCCCGTCCCGCACCGAGGCGCCGCCGTGGGCGGGCGCGTGGTCGCAGTCGAGGCGCAGTGTCACGAGGCGCCGCCGCGGCCCCTCCGCCTGCCGCCGCTCCAGCGCTTCGCGGCCCACGAAAACGCGGTCCATGCGCACGAAGCGGTCCAGCCCGGTCTCGAAGGGGTCGAACTCGGTCAGCAGGTCCGCCTTCCAGTGGAGGAACCCCTTCTCGATCCGCATGGATTCCACCGCGCGGGCGCCGAAGAGGCGCAGCCCATGCGCTTCGCCCGCCCGGCGCAGCGCCAGCCAGGCGGCGTGGAGGCTCTCGTTGGGGACGTGGACCTCGTAGGCCAGCTCGCCCGAGAAGCTGACCGCCATCACGGTGGCCGGCGCGATGCCCACGTGCGCCTCGCGCACCGAGAGCCACGGGAACGCCTCGCGCGACCAGTCGCCGCGCGCCGCCCCGGACAGCACCGCGCGCGCCTTCGGGCCCGCGACGAGCAGGATGGTGTGCGTCTCCGTCAGCGAGCGGATGCCCACGTCCTCGCCAGGCCGCCGGTGCGCTTCCAGCCAGTCGCGGTCGTGGCGCGCCGAGGCGGCGGCCGAGCCGTACCAGACCCGCGCCGGGCCGCGGTCCGAGGCGGGCAGGTTCGCCAAGGTGGCCTCGCACTTCACCATGCCATGGTGGTTCAGGAGGTAGGCCAGCCCCAGCCGCCCCTCGCGCTTCGGCACCGCGCCGCAGCACATCCGCTCGAGGAACCCGCGCACGTCCCTGCCGGTCAGCTCCAGCCGGTTGAAGCCCGAGACCTCGGTGATGCCCACGCCCGAGGCCACGGCCGCCACCTCCTCGCCCACCAAGCGCTCCACGTCGTCGAAGCGGAAGCCGAGCGTCGCCTCGGCGCCGCCGCCGTGATCCACCCGCTCCCAGGCGTCGACGGTGGCGAAGTGCGCGCCCTCGGCGGCCAGCACCGGCGTCAGAGGCGTGGTGCGCACGGGGCGCCCGGCGGGGCGGTGCTCGTGAGGGAAGTGGAAGCGGAACTCGTTGCGGTAGTCCTCGACCGCCTTGAAGGCGGTCAGCTCCACCGTGGCCCAGGGGCCGAAGCGGCGGGGGTCGACGACCCAAGTGTCGTACTCGGCCTCGCCATGGACGATCTGCTGTGCCAGCAGCCAGCCGTGGCCGCCGCCCTCGCCCAAGCCCGCTCGAAGGCCCACGATGCAGAAGGCGTTGCGCAGACCCGGGATCGGCCCCACTAGGGGCGCGCCGTCGATGGTGTAGGTGATCGGCCCGTTCACCACCTCGCGGATGCCGGTCTCCATCAGCGCGGGCATCCGCGCGAACGCCCCCTCCAGCACGTCCGTGACGCGGTCGAGGTCGTCAGGGCAGAGCGCGTTCGTGAAGTGCGGGTCGATCCCGTCCATGCCCCAGGTGCGGCAGTCCTGCTCGTAGAAGCCCAGCAGGAGCCCGCCCTTCTCCTGGCGGCAGTAGTAGTCCGAGATCGGGCAGCGCAGCAGCGGCATCCGGTGGCCGGCATTGGCGATGGCCGGGATGTCCTCGGTCAGGAAGTACTGGTGCTCCATCGAGGCGACGGGGTGCCGCGCCCCCATCATCGCGCCCACCTCGTTGCAGCGGTAGCCGCCCGCGTTCACCACGATCTCGGCACGCACGTCGCCCTTCGCGGTGTGCACGGTCCACGTATGGTCCGGATGCTGCATCAGCCCCGTCACCGGCGTGTGCCGGTTCACCTCGGCCCCCGCCAGCCGCGCCCGCCGGGCCAGCGCCTGGCAGAGCTGGGCGGGGTCGATGTGGCCGTCGGACGGGTCCCACAGCCCGCCGAGCAGGTTGTCTGCGGAGATCAGCGGGTGGCGCCGGGCGCACTCGGCCGCGTCGATCACCTCGAAGTCGACGCCCATGCCGGCGGCCACGGACGCGAAGTGGCGGTAGCCGTCCATCTGCGCCTCGGTGTTCGCCAGCCGGATGCCGCCGTCGCCGTGGTTGTAGCCGACGGGATAGTCGGGATCGTCGCGCAGCTCCCGGTAGAGAGCGATGGAATGGCTCTTCAGCCCCACCATCGTCTGGTTCATCCCGAAGTTCGTGACCTGCGCCGCCGAGTGCCAGGTGGTTCCCGAGGTCAGCTCGTCGCGCTCCAGCAGCATGACGTCGCTCCAGCCCTCGCGCGTCAGATGGTAGAGCGTCGAGCATCCCGCGATGCCGCCGCCGATCACGACGACCCGTGCCTGATCCCGCATGTCCGCGTCCCCTTTTCGCGCACCACGCACGGGCGGGCCGGGGGCGTCAATGGCGCGCGCGGCTTGCGCGGGGAGGCGATCCGGCGTTCCGTCGCGCGGAGGGAGATCGGCATGAGCGAAGGCACGACGTCCACGGGGCGCATCCGGCGCTCGGGCCGCACCGACCGCATGGCGCGCCGCGCCGCCGGCCCCACGGTCGACCCCTGCCCGCCGGGCGCGCCGGGCGGCCGCTACCGGCCCCTCCGCAGCATGGAGGTGGAGCGCATCGTCGCCGCCGCGCTGGAGCTTCTGGCGACCCTGGGCATGGGCGAGGCCCCGGACCGCCTGCGCGCCGACCTCCTGCGGGCGGGCGCCCGGGAGGCGGGCGACCGCGTGCTCCTGCCCGAGGCGCTGGTGCGCGAGGCCATCGCCGCCGCGCCCCGCCGCATCGCGCTCCACGGCCGCGCCCCGGGCCGCGACGTGGTGCTGGGGGGCGACGCCGTCCATTTCGGCACCGGCGGCGCGGCGGTGCAGGCGCTCGACCTCGACACCGGCCTCTACCGCCCGTCCACCTTGCGCGACCTCCGGGACTTCACCCGCCTCCAGGACGCCCTGCCGCACATCTCGTGGTTCACGCGCTGCTGCATCGCCACCGACCTCGAAGGCCCCTGGGCCTTGGACGCCCACACCGCCCACGCGCTCCTGCGCCACACCACCAAGCCCGTCGCCACCGCCTTCACGCTTGAAGAGCACGTCGCCCCCATCGCGGCCGCCCTCGACATCGCGGCGGGCGGCGACTTCGCGGCGCGCCCCTTCCTCAAGGCCCACGTGTCGCCGGTGATCTCGCCCATGCGCTACGGCGAGGACGCGGTGGACGTGGTCTACGCGTGCATCCGGCACGGCATCCCGCTGTCCTGCATCACCGCCGCCCAGTCCGGCGCCACCGCGCCCGCCACGCTCGCGGGCTTCCTCGTGCAGTCGCTGGCCGAGACGCTGGCGAGCCTCGCGATGGTCCACGCGATCCGCCCCGGCTTCCCGATGGTGTTCTCGAACTGGCCCCTCGTGATCGACCTGCGCTCGGGCGCCTTCGCGGGCGGCGGCGGCGAGATCGCGGTGCTGAACGCGGCCTCGGCGCAGATCTCGAACGCCCTCGGCCTCGTGTCGGGCGTGGCCGCCTCGATGACCGACGCCAAGGCCGTGGACGCGCAGGCCGGCGCCGAGAAGGCGCTCACCGCCCTCGCCGCCGGCCTCGCGGGCGGGAACCTCGTCTACGAGAGCGCGGGCATGACCGCCTCGCTGCTGGGCGCCAGCTTCGAGGCCTTCGTGCTCGACGACGACATGCTGGCGGGCGTCCTGCGCGTGCTGCGCGGCATCGAGGTCACCGACGCCACGCTAGACCTCGCTCCGATCCGCGCCGCCGTCCTGGGCGAGGGCCACTTCCTCGGCGCCCCCGAGACGCTGGCGGCGATGGAGCGGGACTACCACTACCCCGCCCTCGCCGACCGCGACGCGCCCTCCGCCTGGGCCGAGGCGGGCGCCCCCGACGCCTGGAGCCGCGCCAAGGCCCGCGCCCGGCACCTCCTCGCGACCCACCACCCCGAGGGGCTGACGCCCGCGCAGGACCGGGCGGTGCGCGCCGCCCTCGCCATCCCATGACGCCGCCGCCCCGCGCCCTACCTCCCGGCCCATGCTGCGCGCCCTCCTCCTCGCCCTCCTCCCTCTCGCCGCCGAGGCCGACGCCATGGACCTGACCCCCCGCTGGGAGTTCGTCGCCGACACCGTGATGGGCGGCGTCTCCACCGGCGCCATCGCGGAAGGGGTCGTCGAGGGCCGCGACGCCGTGCGCCTGCGCGGCGAGGTCTCGCTCGAGAACGACGGCGGCTTCGTGCAGGTCGCCACCGATCTGGACCCGGTCGGCCCGGAGTGGACCGGCGTCGCCTTCGAAACCTTGGGCAACGGCGAGACCTACGAGGTGCGCCTGCGCACCGACGCCCTCCGCCGCCCCTGGCAGAGCTTCCGCGCCCCGTTCCGCGCGCCCGCCGCGTGGGCGACGGTCCGCGTGCCCTTCGCCGCGCTGGAGCCCCACCGCACCGACGCCCGCTTCGACCCGGCCGAACTCCGCCGCCTCGGCATCGTCGCCGTGGGCCGCGCCTTCGCCGCCGACGTGGCCGTCTCGAACTTGCGCCTCTACCGTTAGCGTTGCGTCAATGCCGTTCCCGCCCTCGCCCCGGGGCAGGGCGCCGCGGGGGTTGAGCGGATCGCCCTCCCCGGCCTAGGCTCCGCGCAGATGCGCCCGCGCAGACGGGTCGCACCGCAAGGGAGGAGACATCGTGAGACTTTCGATCACCGCGGCCTTGGCCGCGTCCGCCGCGTTCGCGCCCGCCATCGCCGCCGCGCAGACCGAGATCCAGTTCTGGCACGCCTTCACCGGCCGCCTCGGCGAGCTGGTCGCCGCCCAGGTCGAGGACTTCAACGCCTCCCAGGAGGACTACCAGGTCGCCGCCACCCACAAGGGCAACTACTCCGAGACCCTCAACGCCGGCATCGCCGCCTTCCGCGCCGGCGAGCAGCCCCACATCCTCATGGTGTTCGAGGTCGGGACGGCCACGATGATGGGCGCCGCCGGCGCCATCAAACCCGTGGGCGAGGTGATGGAGGCCGCCGACGTGGAGTTCGACCCGGACGCCTACATCGGCGCCGTGAAGGGCTACTACACCACGCCCGAGGGCGAGATGCTGTCGCTGCCCTTCAACTCCTCCACGCCCGTCCTGTGGGTGAACCGCGACCTCTTCGCCGAGGCCGGCCTCGACCCCGACATGGACCTCTCGACCTGGAGCCAGGTGGGCGAGGCGCTGGACGCCCTCAAGGAGGCGGGCGTCGCGTGCCCGATGACCACCGCCTGGCAGTCCTGGATCCACCTCGAGAACTTCTCGGCCTACCACGACGTGCCCTTCGCCTCGCAGGAGAACGGCTTCGCAGGCACCGACACCGAGCTGATGCTCAACGGCGAGGCACAGGTCGCCCACATCGAGCGCATGGGCCAGTGGGCCGAGGACGGCAAGTTCGTCTACGCGGGGCGCCGCAACGAGGGCGGCGCCAACTTCCGCTCCGGCGAATGCGCGCTCTTCACCGAGTCGTCCGCGGGCTACGCGGGCATCGAGGCCGAGGCCCAGTTCGACTTCGACGTGCGGCCCCTGCCCTACGACGACGCCGTGACCGACGAGCCGGTCAACACCATCATCGGGGGCGCCTCGCTGTGGGTCATGGAAGGGCACGAGCCCGAGGACTACCAGGGCGTGGCCGAGTTCCTGGCCTACCTGTCCTCGACCCCGGTGCAGGCCCAGTGGCACCAGGACACCGGCTACCTGCCGATCACCGCGGCCGCGGGCGACGCCACCCGCGAGGCGGGCTTCTACGACGAGAACCCCGGCACCGACATCGCGGTCACGCAGATGACCCGCGTGGAGCCGACGGCCAACTCGAAGGGCCTGCGGCTGGGCTCGTTCGACCAGATCCGCACGATCATCGACGAGGAGCTGGAGGGCGTCTGGGCCGGCGACAAGACGGCCCGGGAGGCGCTGGACAGCGCCAAGGAGCGCGGCGACCAGCTGCTGCGCCGCTTCGAGCAGGCCTCGCGGTGAGCAACGAGGGAGGGGGGCGCCTAGCCCCCCTCGCCCCCCAGGCGGCGCATCATCCGCCCCATGTGATCCTGCGCGCCGTAGAACACGCCGACGATCCGGATCGTCCGGGTGCCCTCGTCAGCGACGAACCAGAACACCGCGCGTCCACGCGTCACGTGCCGAAGGTTGGAAACGATCTCGTCGTGCGCCGTGCCGATGCCGGGCATGTCGGCGAGGGACTCGGCGGCGGCCTCGATCCGTCGCACTCGTCCCGCCGCAAGCTCGTAGGCGGTCTGGGCGTCGTTCTCGAAGACGCGATGCTGGGAGTCGAAAAGATGCCGGAAGATGTCGCGAAGGTCCTCTTCCGCGACCGTCTCGAACTCAACCGTCCACGCCAAGACGCCGTGCCTCCTCGCTCAGCATGGCCTCGACGCGCGAGCGGAACTCGTCGGCCGGCAGGAACGTACCCTCCGCGCGCCGGCGCATCATCGCGACGAACTCCGCCTTCCATTCGGCATATTCCTCGTCCTCCCGCCGCTTGGTCTCCAGCGCCTGCTGGATCACAGCGGAGGTCGACGGGAACCGCCCCTCCTCCACCTGCCTGCGGGCATAGTCGGCCTGCTGGTCGGTCAGCGAGATCGAGAGCTTGACGGTCATGGCGAGACTCCTTTCCCCCAAGGTGCGACCCGGTCGCACCGCCGTCAAGGCGCGTTGACATGGAGAAGCGCGTCACCTTCCGCGGCTGGCTCCTGCCGCTCCTGCTGATCGCCCCGCAGGTGGTCGTATCGGCGGTGTTCTTCTTCTACCCGGCGGGCCAGGCCGTCTGGCAGTCGCTGTTCATCCCCGACCCGTTCGGCCTGTCGATGCAATGGGTAGGTCTCGGCAACTTCGAGTACTTGCTGGGCGATCCCTTCTACCGCGCCTCGTTCGTGACCACGGCCGTGTTCTCCACGCTGGTCACCCTCGTCTCGATGGTGCCCGCGCTGCTGCTCGCGGTGCTGGCCGACCGGCTCATCAAGGGTGCGGGCACCTACCGCACGCTCCTGATCTGGCCCTACGCGGTCGCTCCCGCCGTGGCGGGCGTGCTGTGGCTGTTCATGTTCAACACCCGCGTGGGCGTGGTCTCTTGGTACCTCGGCAAGCTCGGCTACGACTGGAACCACGTGCTGAACGGCCCCGAGGCGATGGGCCTCGTGGTGGTCGCCTCGGCCTGGGGGCGCATCTCCTACAACTTCCTGTTCTTCTTCGCCGCCCTGCAGGCCGTCCCGAAGTCGGTGATCGAGGCCGCCGCCATCGACGGCGCGCGCTTCTGGCGGCGGTTCTGGACGATCGTCCTGCCGCTCCTGTCGCCCACCACCTTCTTCCTGCTGGTCGTCAACGTGGTCTACAGCTTCTTCGAGACCTTCGGCGTGATCCACACCATCACCGCCGGCGGCCCCCAGCAGTCCACCACGATCCTGGTCTACAAGGTCTTCGCCGACGGCTTCGTGGGCCAGGACCTCGGCAGCTCGGCCGCCCAGTCCGTGATCCTGCTAGTCGTCGTGGGCCTGCTCACCGTGATCCAGTTCAAGGTGATCGAGCGGAGGGTCCACTATTGACCGACGCCGCCAAGGTCGCCCCCATCGCCGTCCCGAAGGCCCCGCCCCCCGGCATGGTGGAGCGGCGCGGCGCCTCGCTGTGGCTCACCCACGCCTTCCTGATCCTCGGCATCCTCGTGGTGTTCTTCCCGATCTGGCTGGCCTTCGTCGGCTCCACCGTCACCCAGGAGGAGATCGTCCGCCCGCCCATGCCGCTGCTTCCGGGGGGCCAGTTCTGGACCAACTACAAGGCGGCCCTCTTCTCGGGCATCAACGTCCCCGTGGCCACGATGCTCTTCAACAGCCTCGTGATGGCGGTGGGCATCGCGGTGGGCAAGATCGCCATCTCGCTGCTGTCGGCCTTCGCGATCGTCTACTTCCGCTTCCCGGGCCGGTCGGTGTTCTTCTGGCTGATCTTCCTCACCCTCATGCTGCCCGTCGAGGTGCGGATCGTGCCCACCTACGAGGTGGTCGCCGGCTTCGGGATGCTCAACAGCTACTCCGGCCTGATCCTGCCCCTCATCGCCTCGGCCACGGCGACCTTCCTGTTCCGCCAGTTCTTCCTGACCATCCCCGACGAGCTGGCCGAGGCCGCCCGTGTCGACGGGGCGCGGCCCATGCGCTTCTTCTGGGACATCGTCCTGCCAATGAGCCGCACCAACGTCGCCGCCCTCTTCGTGATCCTGTTCATCTACGGCTGGAACCAGTACCTCTGGCCGCTCCTCATCACGACCGACCCCGAGATGAACACCATCGTGATGGGCCTGAAGCAGATGTTCCCGAGCGGAGACGACTTCGCCCACTGGCCTACGATCCTGGCGACCTCGATCCTGGCCATGATCCCCCCCGTGGTGGTGGTGATCTCCATGCAGAAACTCTTCATCCGCGGCCTCGT
Organism: Jannaschia sp. W003; assembly: GCF_025144335.1. Lineage (NCBI taxonomy): Bacteria > Pseudomonadati > Pseudomonadota > Alphaproteobacteria > Rhodobacterales > Roseobacteraceae > Jannaschia > Jannaschia sp. W003. The sequence continues at coordinate 864,545 of NZ_CP083539.1, read as the reverse complement.
GGACAGCGAGAAATAGATGGCGACCGTAGAACTCGACGACGTGAAGAAGCGCTTCGGGCGCACCGAGGTGATCCACGGGGTCACGGCCCACATCGAGGACGGCGAGTTCATCGTCATCGTCGGCCCCTCGGGCTGCGGCAAGTCCACGCTCCTGCGCATGGTGGCGGGGCTCGAGAGCGTCTCCGAGGGCGAGGTCCGCATCGGCGGCCGCCGCGTGAACGAGGCCGAGCCCATGGACCGCGACATCGCCATGGTGTTCCAGAACTACGCCCTCTACCCGCACATGAGCGTGCGCGAGAACATGGGCTATGGCCTGCGCATCAAGGGCGAGCCGAAGACCGAGATCGCCCGCAAGGTCGGCGAGGCCGCCAGCCTCCTCCAGCTTGAGCCCTACCTCGACCGCCGCCCGCGCGACCTCTCGGGCGGCCAGCGCCAGCGGGTCGCCATGGGCCGCGCCATCGTGCGCGAGCCGAGCGTGTTCCTGTTCGACGAGCCGCTCTCGAACCTCGACGCCAAGCTGCGCGTGCAGATGCGCCTCGAGATCCGCGACCTGCAGGCCCGCCTCGGCATCACCGCGCTCTACGTGACCCACGACCAGGTCGAGGCCATGACCATGGCCGACCGCATGATCGTGATGAACGCGGGCCGCGCCGAGCAGATCGGCACGCCGCTGGCCGTCTACGAGCGCCCCGAGTCCCTCTTCGCCGCCCAGTTCATCGGCTCGCCGTCGATGAACGTCGTGGACGCGCGGGCCGAGGGCGGCGCCGTGCGCCTGGGCGACGTGGCCCTCGGCGACGCCCGCGGCGCATCCGGCCCCGTGGCCTTGGGCATCCGCCCCGAGCACGCCCATGCCGACCCCGCCGGCCCCCTCGCCCTCACCGTCCGCCTAGCCGAGCCCCTCGGCGCCAACACCCTGCTGCACGGCAAGCTGGAGGCCACGGGCGACGACTTCACCCTCAGCCTGCCGGGCGTCCACCGCTCCGAGCCCGGCGAGCGCGTCCCCTACGCCGTGCCGCCCGAGGCCCTGCACCTCTTCGACCCGAGCACGGGCCGCCGCATCGGCTGATGTCCCCACTCGACACGCCCCGGGCATGACCCGGGGCCTCCGCCCACCACGGGCGCTTCCGCTGCGGAGCATTGCACTAGCGGCAACCAGAGGACCCGGATCAGGTCCGGGGCGTCTCTGTCTTCAACAACAACCCCAACGCCCCCACCGTCAGCGCCACGCCCGCCAGCATCGCCACCGGCGGCGCCGGCTCGCCCAGCGCCACCGACCACACCGCCACCCAGGCCGGCACCAGGAACGTGTAGGCCATCACCTTCGCGCTCGGCAGCCGCAGCGAGGCGTACTGCAGGAGCGTGAACGTCGCCGCCGAGGCGAAGACGCCCGTGTAGCCGATCGCCACCCACACCACGCCGGGCAGCGCCCCCCAGTCGGTCCGCAGGATCGCCGGAAGCCCGACGAGCGAGATCAGCGCCGTGCCCGCCACCAGCGTGCCGAAGGTGAACACCGCCGCCCGCTCGCCCCGGTTCAGGCGCCGCACCATCGGCGTGTAGAGCGCGTGTGCCGCGCAGCCCCAGAAGTAGACCCACTCGCCCCGCCCGACCTCGAAGCGGCGGAGCGCGGCCACGTCGGCGTCGAAGATCACCCAGAGCGCCCCCGCCGCGCCGAGCGCCAGCGCCAGCGCGATGCGCGGCGTGGTGCGCTGGCGCAGGAGCAGCCAGCCGAAGCCCGCCGCCATGGGCGGCGTCAGCGTGAAGACCGCCGCCGCGCTCACCGGGGCGGCCGTCTTCAGCCCCTCGAACATCAGTACGAAGTAAAGACCGAACACGCCCCCCAGCAGCGCGTAGCGCCACGGCGCCGCCCACGCGGCCCGCGGCGCGCCCCCGGTGGCCCAGACCCCGGCGCCCACGATGAGGGACGCCAGGGCGAAGCGCGCCGCGTTGAGGGCCGTGGGCGCGATGTGGTCGGCGGCGGCGGCGCCCAGCGGGAAGCTCCCCGCCACCAGCGCCGAGAACAGGAGCATCGCCCCGTGCCCCCGCAGCGCCTCGGACCGCGCCGCGGCGGGCGCGGCCCCGCTCACCCCGTCGGCCAGCGCGCCGCCCAGTCCTTCAGGTGCTGCGAGATCTGCTGCACCTTTGCGGTGCGGTGCAGGTCCACGTGGGTCACGAGCCAGATCTGGCTCTCCCACTCGGGGCGCGGCGCGAACACCTCCTCCACGTCGTCCCGCCCCGCCTGGGACCAGGTGGTCGAGAAGCCGATGCCGATGCCCGCGCGCAGGGCCGCCTGCGCGGTGGTGAGCTGGTTCACCCGGTAGGCAACGTTGCGCGCCGGCACGTGGTCGGCCATCCAGCGGAAGAACGGCGCGCGCGGCAACTCCTCGGCCGATCCGATGAAGCGGTGGTCGCCGAGGTCGTCGAGCGACTCGGGCCGCCCGTGCCGGGCGATGTAGCCCTTGGACGCATAGAGCCCGACCCGCTGGACATAGAGCTTCTGCACCACGTTGTCGGGCTGTTCGGGCGGGGCGCCGGCGCGGATCGCGAGGTGCGCCTCGCCGTACTCCAGCCGGAACAGGCGCGGGTCGGTCAGGAAGCGGATCGTGACCTCCGGGTGCGCCTCCTGGAAGGCGGCGAGCGCGGGGGCCAGCAGCGGCGCCAGGAGGTCGAGCGAGGTGATCACCAGCTCGCCCGTCACCGTGTCGCCGCGCCCGCGGATGCGGCTGGCGAGCTGCGAGAGCTGCTCGTCGGTGCGCTGGGCCACGGCCAGGAGGTCGCGCCCCGCCTCGGTGGGCGTGTAGCCCCGCGCGTGGCGCTGGAACAGCTTGGCGCCGAGCTTGCCCTCCAGGCTGTCGATGTGGCGGATCACCGTGGCATGGTGCACGCCCAGCGCCCCCGCCGCGCCGGACACCGTGCCCAGCCGCGCCACCTGGAAGGCGGTCCGGACCTCGTCCCAGTCGTTGAAGGCCATGCGCGTCTCCCTCCGGGGTCCCCGGGCGGTTCTAGCGCCTCGCGCGCGCCGACTCCACCGCGGGCCGCCGCGCGCCCGCCACGGGCGTCCCGAAAGCGGCCCGCGCCCGCCACGGTGCCGCCCCGGCCCCCCTCCACGGAGGGCCGGACACGACGCGAAGGGCGAGAGAATGGGCTTCCTGCGGGACGAGAGCGGCGGCATCACCGTCGAATGGGTGCTGGCCACCGGGCTGGCGATGGGTCTCACCCTCGGGGCGACCGCGATCATCGGATCGGGCGCCGGAACCAGCGCGACCGACATCGGCACCGGCATGGCCCGCGCCTCGGACCGCTGACCGGCGGTTCCGCGCGCCTGCGCACATGTTCTCGGCAGCAATCGCTGTTCCCCCGCAAGGACGCACAGCCTACCTAGCCTCCGAACCAATCGGAGGCTCCCCATGACCACGCTTCGCATCGACAGCTCGGCCCGCCACGACGGCTCCGTCACCCGCCAGATCCTCGACCGCGTCGAGGCGCGCATCGGCGCCGCCGACGTGCGCCGCGACCTCGCCGAGACGCCCCTGCCCCAGGTCACCGGCACCTGGACGGCGGCGAACTTCACGCCGAAGGACCAGCGCACCCCCGAGCAGCACGAGGCCCTGCGGCAGTCCGACGCCCTGATCGCCGAGCTGCGCGCCGCCGACACGATCCTGATCGGCGCACCGGTCTACAACTTCGCCGTCGCCGCCTCGCTGAAGGCCTGGATCGACCTCGTGGCCCGCGCCGGCGAGACGTTCCGCTACACCGAGAACGGCCCCGAGGGCCTGCTCGGCGACAAGCGCGTGATCGTGGCCGTCGCCTCGGGCGGCACGCCCGTGGGCTCGGACTACGATTTCCTGTCGGGCTACCTGCGCTTCATCCTGGGCTTCATGGGGATCCGCGACGTGACCTTCGTGGACGCCGCGGGCGGCGCCGTGAACCCCGACGCGGCCTTCGAGAAGGCCGACCGCGAGATCGAGGCCCTGGCCGCCTGAGGCCGGCCACGGGTGCGGCGGCAGGCTTCCGCCGCACCCGCGAAATCCTCGCCGCGGTGCGGAACGACCCCGCCCCCCGCCGGCGTTGACCGGGTGCCCATCCACCCCCGAGGACGCCCCACCATGACCCCCTTCGCGCAGATCGCCACCCGCCAGCAGGCCCGCCTCCTGGCCGCCGCCTGGCTCCCCGCCGCCGCGATGGCCGAGGCCGCCGCCCGCGCCGCCGCCACGCTCTCGTGGCAGGTGAACGCCGCCTTCGCCCGCCGCTCCGACGCCTGGGGCCCCGCCCGCCTCGCAGCCCCCGCCACGGACGCTGCCGAGCACGGCATGGAGGCCGCCGCGGACACGTTCGAGACCGCAGCCGCCACCGTCGAGACCGCCGCCGACGCCGTCTCCACCCTCGCCACCCCCGAGAGCGTCGGCACCGAGGACGACGCCCGCGCCGTCTTGCGCGACGTGGGCGGCACGATGACCGCCGCCGACGAGATCGTCACCGGCGCGCTCACCCCCGATGCGGGCAGCAAGGCCCGCGACGTGACCGCCCAGATCGAGGCCGCCACCGGCTCCGAGCCCAAGTCGCTCGACGCCATGGTCCCGCCGAAGAACCCCAAGCCCGCGAAGTGACCCGTGCGGGGGGCGCGCCCGCCGCGCCCCCCCTTGACCCCGCGGCCCCGGGCGCGTACCTCCGCGCCCGTCCCGGAAGCCCCGCCTTCCGGTCCCACTCGGGATCGCCCTCCGCCAGCGCGTTGCGCCCGCGGGGGCGCTCGCGCATTGGCCCGCCGCGGGCCGCAACGGAGGGTAGGCCCATGTTCGAGAGCCTGAGCGACCGCCTCGGCGGCGTGTTCGACCGCCTCACCCGCCAGGGCGCCCTGACCGAGGACGACGTGCGCACCGCCATGCGCGAGGTCCGCGTGGCCCTCCTGGAGGCCGACGTCTCGCTGCCCGTCGCCCGCGACTTCGTGAAGCGCGTCACGCAGAAGGCCACGGGCGCCGCCGTCACCAAGTCGATCACGCCCGGCCAGCAGGTCGTGAAGATCGTCCACGACGAGCTCCGCCGCGTCCTCGAAGGCGAGGAGCCGGCGGGCGAGCTGAAGATCGACAACCCCCCGGCGCCGGTCCTGATGGTCGGCCTCCAGGGCGGCGGCAAGACCACCACCACCGCCAAGATCGCCCGCCGCCTCAAGGACCGCGAGGGCAAGAAGGTCCTCATGGCCTCGCTCGACGTGAACCGCCCCGCGGCCATGGAGCAGCTCGCCATCCTGGGCACCCAGATCGGCGTGGACACCCTGCCCATCGTGGCCGGCCAGCGGCCCGTGGACATCGCGAAGCGGGCCAAGCAGCAGGCGGCCCTGGGCGGATACGACGTCTACTTCCTCGACACCGCCGGCCGGCTCCAGATCGACCAGGTGCTGATGGACGAGGTCCAGCAGGTGCGCGACGCCGTCTCCCCGCGCGAGACCCTGCTCGTGGTCGACGGCCTCACGGGCCAGGTCGCCGTCGAGGTGGCCGAGGAATTTGACGCCAAGGTCGGCGTCACCGGCGTGGTGCTCACCCGCATGGACGGCGACGGCCGCGGCGGCGCAGCCCTGTCGATGCGCGCCGTGACCGGCAAGCCGATCCGCTTCGTGGGCCTCGGCGAGAAGCTCGACGCCCTGGAGACCTTCGACGCCGGCCGCATCGCGGGCCGCATCCTCGGCATGGGCGACATCGTCTCCCTCGTGGAGAAGGCCCAGGAGACGGCCGACATGGAGGCCCAGGAGCGCATGATGCGGCGCTTCCAGAAGGGTCTGTTCAACATGAACGACCTGAAGGGCCAGCTTCAGCAGATGGAGAAGATGGGCGGCATGGAGAGCATGATGTCCATGATGCCCGGCATGGGAAAGGCCGCGAAGGCCATGGCCGGCGCCGGCATCGACGACCGCCTCCTGAAGCGCCAGATCGCGCTTATCGACTCCATGACCCGCAAGGAGCGCGCCAACCCCGCGATCCTCCAGGCCAGCCGCAAGAAGCGCATCGCGCGCGGCGCGGGGCTCGAGGTGGCGGAGCTGAACAACCTGCTGAAGATGCACCGCCAGATGGCCGACATGATGAAGAAGCTCGGCAAGGGCGGGATGCTCAAGAAGGCCATGGCGATGATGTCCGGCAAGGGCGGCGGCATGCCCGACCCCTCGCAGATGGACCCCGCCGCGATGGAGGCCGCCTCGCGCCAGCTCGGCGCCATGAAGGGCGGGATCCCCGGTCTCGGCGGTGGCGGCCTGCCCCCCGGCCTCTCGGGCTTCGGCCGCAAGAAGTGACCGGCACGGCGGTCCATATCCCGACGCTCGCCACCGCGCGTCTCGTCCTGCGTGCCCACCGGCTCGCGGACTTCGACGCCTATGTCGAGACGCTGGCCTCGGAGCGCGCGCGCTGGATGGACCGCCTCGACCGCCGCGACGCGTGGTTCGCCTTCGCCAACGATGTGGCCGGCTGGCAGCTCCACGGCTACGGCGGGCTGGCAGTCGACCTCTACGACGGCACCCACGTGGCCCTCTGCGGCATCCAGCGCCCCGCCCACTTCCCCGAGCCGGAGCTTGGCTGGATCCTTCACGCGGGCCACGAAGGCCGGGGCTACGCCACCGAGGCCGCCCGCGCCGTGCTGGACTGGGCGCGGGGGCGCGTCGCCTCGCTGGTCTCCTACGTGACGCCCGGCAACGACCGCTCCGCCGCGGTGGCCCGGCGCCTCGGCGCCCGCCTCGATGGCGCTGCCCCCCTCCCCGACGGCGAGACCCCCGCCGAGACCGTCGTCTTCCGCCACTGGGGGGCGCCCGCATGATCGCCCTCTCCGGCACGCCCACCCTGCGCACCGAGCGCCTCGTCCTGCGCGCCCCCGAGGCGGGCGACTGGCCCGCCTTCCGCCGCTTCCTCCTCTCGGACCGCGCCCGCTTCATCCGCACCGGCGAGATGACGCCCGCGCTCGCGTGGCGCGCCTTCGGCCACTTCGTGGGCCACTGGGTGCTGCGCGGCTTCGGCTCGTTCGTCTATCACCGCGCGGGCGACCCCGCGCCGCTCGGCGCCACCGGCCCGTGGTTCCCCGAGGGCTGGCCCGAGCGCGAGATCGGCTGGACCGTCTGGTCGCCTGAGGCCGAGGGCCGGGGCTACGCCTTCGAGGCCGCGCGCGCCGCCGTCGCCCACGCCTTCCGCGACCTCGGCTGGGACACCGCCGTCAGCTACGTCGACCCGGGGAACGCGCGCTCCGTCGCCCTGGCCGAGCGCCTCGGCGCCCGCCGCGACCCCGAGGCGCCCTCGTCCCCCGCCTTCGAGGGCGCCCTGGTGTTCCGCCATCCCCGCCCCGAGGAGGCCGCCTGATGCTGGGCCCCACCGACATCCGCGTGACCGGCCCCGCCGCCACGCGCGCCGCCGCGCTGGCGGCCTGCGTGCCGGTGCTGGATACGCCGCGCACCCGCCTGCGCGCGCCGCACCTCACGGATTTCGGGCCGCTCCACGAGATCATGGGCGGCGCTCGCGGCGCCTACGCGGGCGGCCCCTGCAAGCCCGCCGAGACCTGGGCCGACTTCGCCCGCGCTACCGCCACCTGGCTGCTGCGCGGCCACGGCATGTGGACCGTCGAGGAGCGGGACACGGGTCGCGTCGCCGGCTTCGTGATGATCTCGGTCGAGCCGGGCGACCTGGAGCACGAGCTGGGCTTCCTGTTCACCGAAGGAGGCGAGGGCCGCGGTCTGGCCGAGGAGGCCGCCGCCGCGGCGCGTCACCACGCCTGGTCCGTGCTTCGCCTGCCCTCGCTGGTCTCCTACGTGGCCGTCGGCAACGACCGCGCCGAGCGCCTCATGCACCGCATGGGCTCGGACCGCGACGGCCTGATGTGGGACGACACCGTCACCGTCTGGCGCCACCTTCCCCCGGAAGGGCACGACCCGGACCACGGCGAGGACGTGAGCTGATGCGGAACCGTGCCCCGAACCTCCTCTCACCTTGCCCGAAATACCTCGGGGGAGTCGCCGAAGGCGACGGGGGCAGAGCCCCCTCCCACGGCGCCCCCAGAGATGCACGGGGGGTGCACGGGGGGTGCACGCCCGGCACCCCCCCGAAATCCCCGTTCCGGAGGCCCCAGTGACCGACGTCGCCGCCCGTGCCGCGCAGCTCCTCGCCGAGCATCGCGCCTCGATCGACCGCCTCGACGCGGTGCTGGTCTACACCCTGGCCGAGCGCTTCGCGCGCACCCAGGCCGTGGGCCGGCTCAAGGCCCGGCACGACCTGCCGCCCTCCGATCCCGACCGCGAGGCGCGCCAGATCGAGCGCCTCGAGAGCCTCGCCCGAGAGGCCGGTCTCGACCCCGTCTTCGCCAAGAAGTTCCTCGCCTTCATCATCGAGGAAGTCATCCGCCACCACCGGCAACACCAGTCGTAAGACACTTAGAACGAAGGACTATCCCAATGGCCATGAAGATCCGGCTCGCCCGCGGCGGCTCCAAGCGTCGCCCCGTCTACCGCATCGTCGCCGCCGACTCGCGCCAGCCGCGCGACGGCCGCTTCCTCGAGAAGCTCGGCATGTACAACCCGCTCCTGCCCAAGGACGACGAGACCCGCGTCACCATGGACGTGGAGCGCGTGCAGCACTGGCTCGACCAGGGCGCCCAGCCCACCGACCGCGTGGCCCGCTTCCTGGAGGCCGCCGGCGTGAAGCCGAAGACCGAGCGCGCCAACCTCAAGAAGGGCGAGCCCGGCAAGAAGGCCAAGGAGCGCGCGCAGGAGAAGGCCGACAAGGCCGCCGCCGCCGCCGAGGCCGCGAGCGCCCCGGCCGAGGAATCCGCCGAAAGCTGAGCGGTCCGGCCCCGGCGGGCGTGTCCCGCCGGGGTTTCGCATGCGAAACATCCGCGGGGTGATGCGGTGAAGGATCACGTCTGCCTCGGCGCCGTCATGGGCGCCTACGGCGTGCGCGGCGAGGCGCGCGTGAAGTCGTTCTGCGCCGACCCGTCGGCGATCGGCGACTACGGCCCCCTCCGCGACGAGGAGGGCCGGACCTACCGCCTCACGGTGCTGCGCCCGCTCAAGGGCGGCTACGCGGTGCGCCTCTCGGGCGTGGGCTCCAAGGAGGAGGCCGATGCGTTGCGCGGCCGCCGCCTCTGGGCCCCCCGCTCGGCCCTGCCGCCCGCGGGCGACGACGAGTGGTACCATTCCGACCTCATCGGCCTGGCCGTCCTCGACACCGGGGGCGCCGAGATCGGGACGGTCGCCGCCGTGCTCGACCACGGCGCGGGCGACCTCCTGGAGGTGCGCGGCCCCGGCCTCAAGGGCGGCGTGCTGATCCCGTTCACGCAAGCGGCGGTCCCCACGGTGGACATCGCCGCGGGCCGCCTCGTGGTCGACCCGCCGCGCGGCACGCTGCCGGGCGACGAGGACGCCCTGGAAGACGGGGCGGACGGCGGCGCCGGCGAGGGGTAACGGAACGGTTACCTCGCGCGGGCGTTCCCCCCTCGCACAACAGGAAGGACCAACTCCATGATCGAATGGATTCTCATACTCCTCGCCGTCGCCGCGATCGCGGCGTTCTTCGGCATGGGCCGCGTGTCGGGCATGGCCCTGACCGGCGCCAAGATCCTGATCGTGATCGCGCTGGTGATCTTCCTCTTGGTCGTGCTCGGCATCATCGCGATCGCCTGACGCTTCCCCCGTGCCCGCCCCCGCGCTAGGGGGCGGCGCATGACCGACGCCCCCGCCCGCTCCCACGGCCTGAAGTCCGCCCGCCCCTCGGCCGCCCCGCGCGACCTGATGGAGGAGGTGCCGGAGCGGGGCTGGAGCGCCCGCGTCGTCACCCTGTTTCCCGACGCCTTTCCCGGCATTCTCGGTCTGTCGCTGACGGGCACCGCCCTGCGCCGCGGCCTGTGGACCCTGCGCACCGTCGACCTGCGCGCCCACGGTCTGGGCCGCCACCGCGCCGTGGACGCGCCGCCCGCGGGCGGCGGCGCGGGGCTGGTGCTGCGCCCGGACGTGGTGGACGCCGCGCTCGCCGAGGCCGAGGGCCCCGGCCCGGTCCTCTACCTCTCGCCCCGGGGCCGCCCCTTCGACCAGGCGAGGGCGCGCGCCCTCGCCGCCGGTCCCGGCGCCACGCTGCTCTGCGGGCGCTTCGAGGGCGTGGACGAGCGCGTGCTGGAGGCGCGTGGTGTCGAGGAGGTGTCCCTTGGCGACTTCGTCCTCACTGGCGGCGAGATCGCCGCGCAGGCGGTTCTGGACGCCACGGTCCGCCTCCTGCCCGGCGTGGTCGGCAATGCCGCCTCGCTGGACGAGGAGAGTTTTTCGCGCGGTTTGCTGGAGCACCCCCAGTACACCAAGCCCGCCGAATGGCAGGGCCGCGCCACGCCCGACGTCCTCCTGTCCGGCGACCACGCGAAGGTCGAGGCGTGGCGCCGCGCCCAGTCCGAGCGCCTCACGCGGGAACGCCGCCCCGACCTCTGGCACCGTCTGCACGGCGGGGACTGAACGCCTCCCCTCATCTTGCCGAAAATACCTCGGGGGTTCGGGGGCAGAGCCCCCGGCGGCGCCAATGCTTGCAAACGCCGCCCTCCGGCGATAAAGGCGCCCATCCCCGAGCGGGGACGCAAACCAACAGCCGTGCGCGTTCGCGTCACGGACATCATCCGGGGGCAAACCCCGTGGCATCCAAGGAGGGTCCCGTGGACCTGATCGCACAGATCGAAGCGGAGCAGGTCTCCGCGCTCGGCAAGGACATCCCCGACTTCAAGGCCGGCGACACCGTCCGCGTCGGCTTCAAGGTGACGGAAGGCACGCGGACCCGTGTGCAGGCCTACGAGGGCGTGTGCATCGCCCGCAAGAACGGCGAGGGCATCGCCGGCTCGTTCACGGTGCGCAAGATCTCGTTCGGCGAGGGCGTGGAGCGCGTGTTCCCCCTTCACTCCACGAACATCGAGACCATCGAGGTGGTGCGCCGCGGCCGCGTCCGCCGCGCCAAGCTCTACTACCTGCGCGAGCGCCGGGGCAAATCCGCGCGCATCAAGGAACAGACCAACTACCGGCCCCGGGCCGAAGCGGAGGCGTGAGGCGATGAAGAACGGCATCCACCCCGAGTACCACACCATCGACGTCAAGCTCGTCGACGGCACCGTGGTCCAGATGCGCTCCACCTGGGGCAAGGAGGGCGACCAGCTCTCGCTCGACATCGACCCCTCGGTCCACCCCGCCTGGACCGGCGGCGGCCAGCGCCTCATGGACACCGGCGGCCGCGTGTCGAAGTTCAAGAACAAGTACGCCGGCCTCGGCTTCTGAAGCCCGGTTCGGACGACCAAGGCGCCGCCCCCCGGGGCGGCGCTTCGCGTTTCACGCCCCCACCGTGCCCGAGGCGACCACCGCGCCCGTGGGGGCCCCGTCCGGCGCGCCGCCCGGCGGCTCCTCGGACAGGGCGAGCACGGCGCCCGGCGGCACCGCGATGCCGGCCAGCTTCAGCACCGCCGCCCCCGGCTCCACCACGCCCAGCGAGCGCGGCGCGGCGCCCTCCGCGATCACCCACAGCTCCAGCACCCGCCCCGGCGGCGCCTCGCCCTGCAGGTCCACATGGAGCCCGCCGCGTCCGTCGAGCCGCGCCCGCATCACCACCGCATCCCCGCGCAGCACCGCCGCCGGGCCGTCGAGCGCGGGCAGCGGCGCCAGCAGCGCCGCGGCGGCCAGCGCCCCGCCCCCGAGGAGGGCCGCCAGCAGCCCGCCCCGCACCCAGCCGCCCCGCGCGGGTGGCAGGGCGCGGGCGCGGGCGCGGCGCCGCAGGGCGCGCGGGGGCGCGACCTCGGGCATCGCCTCCAGAAGGGCCACGAGACGTCGCTCCCAGCGCGCGCCGGCGCCGCGCAGCGCGGGCTCGGCGCCCATGCGCGCCTCGACGCGCCGCGCCTCGCCGGGCAGCAGCAGCCCCAGCGCGCGCTCGGCGGCGAGCAGGTCGTCCTTGGGCGCGGTCCCCCTCACCGGAGGCGTCCCGGCGCGGCGGAGGGCGCGCGGGAGGGGCCGGTCTGGGGCATGGGCGTCTCCTCGGGGCGGGCTCGGTTCGACCCGCAGCCACGCGGCGCGAGGCGGGAAGTTTCGCCCCCGGCCGGGCAATCCCGGAGGAATCGTCCGATTTGCCACACCCATGCGCTCCCGAAGGGCGCCGGGTGTCTAGGCATGGTCCCGCCGATTCGCTAATCCGGGGGCGGATCATGGGGGAAACGCGGGTCAATGGCGCACATCATCGTCTTCGGCAACGAGAAGGGCGGCTCGGGCAAGTCCACCACCTGCATGCACACCGCGACCGCGCTCGCGCGGGCGGGGGCGCGCGTGGGGGCGCTCGACCTCGACCTGCGCCAGCGCACCTTCACCCGCTACCTCGAGAACCGCGCCGACTACTCGGCCCGCCAGGGCGTCACGCTGCCGTCGCCCGAGGCCGCCGGCCTGCCCAAGGTGGACCGCTCCGAGCTGGGCGAGCATGAGAACCCGTTCGACAAGTCGTTGTCACTGGCCGTGGCCGACCTCGAGGGGCGCTGCGACTTCATCGTGATCGACTGCCCCGGCAGCCACACCCGCCTCTCCCAGGTGGCCCACAGCCTCGCCGACACGCTGGTCACGCCGCTCAACGACAGCTTCGTGGACTTCGACCTCCTGGCCAAGATCGACCCGGACTCGGGCCGCATCCTCGGGCCGTCGGTGTACAGCGAGATGGTCTGGCACGCGCGCCAGCTGCGCGCCAAGGCGGGCCTGCCGCCCGTGGACTGGATCGTGCTGCGAAACCGCCTCGGCGCGCAGGAGATGCACAACAAGCGCAAGATGGGCCAGGCGCTGGAGGACCTCTCGAAGCGCATCGGCTTCCGCGTGGCGCCGGGCTTCACCGAGCGGGTCATCTTCCGCGAGCTGTTCCCGCGCGGCATGACGCTGCTCGACCTCAAGGACATCGGGATCGCGAACCTGAACCTGAGCAACGTGGCGGCGCGGCAGGAGGTGCGGGAGCTGATTTCGTCGCTGCGGCTGCCCTCGGTGGAGATGGCGTTCTGAGCGGAGAGCGCCGGGGCTCTGCCCCGGACCCCGAGGTATTTCTGGTAGGATGAGGGAGGGGCCCTAGCGCCTCCTCCCCATGTGCTGCTCCAGCCGTCGCAGGGCGAGGCTGAGGGCGATGGTCATGGTCAGGTAGAGCAGGGCCACGACGTTGTAGGTCTCGAAGTAGCGGAAGTTGCCCGCCGCCGTGACCTTGCCGAGCTGCGCGATGTCGAGGACGCCCACCACCGAGACCAGCGACGAGTCCTTCACCATCGCCACGAAGTCGTTGCCCAAGGGGGGCAGGATCGTGCGGATCGCCTGCGGGAACACCACGTGGCGGAAGCGCTGGCGGCCCCGGAGGCCGAGCGCCTTGGCGGCTTCGATCTGGCCGGGGTCGACCGACTGGAGGCCGGCGCGGAACACCTCGGCGATGAAGGCGCTGTAGGCGATCACCAGCGCCAACACCGCCCGCCACAGGAGCGGGAAGTCCCGCGTGCGCGCGTCCGGAAGACCCAGCCAGTTCCAGAACGCCACCAGCCCCGGCGCCAGCACGAAGGCCACGTAGAGCAGGAGCACGAGGATGGGGATGCCGCGGATGATCTCCACGTAGAACCGCGCCGCCTCGCGCAGGGCGCGCACGTGCGAGAGCGACATCAGCGCGACCCCGAGGCCCACGAGACAGGCGAAGGTGAACGATACCACGGTGACGAGCACCGTGATCCACAGCCCCCGGCGCAAGGTGATCAGCACCTGCCGCGAGGCATCATCCAGCAGCACCAGCGCGTAGGCCCCGCCCAGCAGCAGGGCCACGGCGGCGAGCCACCACGGAAACTCGCCTCCCGCCGCCCGCGCCGGGCCCATGCGGCGCTACTGGCCCATCTTGTAGTCGAGGAACCACTTCGCGTTCAGCGCATCCAGCGTGCCGTCCTCGCGCATTGCGGTGATCGCCGCGTTCATCGGCTCCACGAGGTCGCTGCCTTTCGGGAAGATGAACCCGAAGTCCTCGGTCCCCAGCGTCTCGCCCACGATCTTGAGCGCGCCATCGCTCGCCTCCACGTAGCCCGCTCCGGCCGTGCCGTCCGTCAGCACGAGGTCCACGTCGCCCGCGCGCAGGGCCTGCACGCCGGCGCCGAAGGTCTCGAACAGCTTGATGCGTGGGTTCGCCTCGTCGCCGTCGAGCACGTCGTAGACGCCCACGTAGAACGGCGTGGTGCCGGGCTGGGCGGCCATCAGGAGGTCGTCGTCGGCCGCGAAGCCCGCGGCGTCCGAGAAGCGCGCCTCGTCGCCGCGCACCAGCATCACCATCTCGGAGCGCATGTAGGGGTCCGAGAAGTCCACGGTCTCGGCCCGGTCCTCGCGGATCGTGATGCCGGTCATGCCCATGTCCATCTGCCCCTCGGCCACGGCCGGGATCATCGCGTCCCACGAGATCTTCTCGTACTCGGGGGTGAAGTTCAGCCGCTCCGCGATCTCGGCCATCGCGTCGTACTCCCAGCCGATGGCGTCCCCCGAGCCGGGGTCCTTGAACTGGAGCGGCGGGTAGGCGTCCTCGGTGGCGATGGCGACGGTCCGCCCCCCGAGGTCGGGCAGGTGCGCGTCGGCAAGGGCGGGGCCGGCGAAGGCGAAGATGGCGGCGGCGGCGAGGATGGGGCGCATGGGTCTCTCCCGGTTTGACGGTCGGAGTAGGACACCGGGGGGCGCCGCGTTCAAGCCCGGCGCGCGGCAAGCAGCCGCTGCGCTCAGATATCCCCGCAGACCGGGCAGTCGGCGCGGCGAGCCACCTTGATGCGCCGGGCGTCGGCGTCCAGCCCGTCCCAGAGCAGCATCGTGCCCCGCAGCGTGGTGCCGGCGCCGGTGATCTCCTTCACCGCCTCCAGCGCCATGATCGACCCCACGACCCCCGGCAGCGCGCCCACCACGCCAGCCTCGGCGCAGGAGGGGGCCAGGCCGTCGGCGGGGGCTTCGGGGAACAGGCAGGCGAGGCAAGGGGCGCCGGCGGCGGGGTCGTAGATCGTGACCTGCCCCTCCCACTGGGTGATCGCCCCGGCCACCAAGGGGCGCCCCGCGCCGACGCAGGCCCGGTTCACGGCGTCGCGGGTGGCGAAGCTGTCGGAGCCGTCGAGCACGAGGTCGTAGTCCGCCACCAGCGCCTCGCCGATCTCCGTCGTGAGGCGGCGGTGGTAGGGGCGCACCGAAACGTGGGGGTTTAGCGCGCGGATCGCGGTCTCGGCCGAGAACACCTTGGGGATGCCGGTGCGCGCGTCCGAGTGGACGATCTGGCGCTGGAGGTTCGAGAGCGAGACCGCGTCGTCGTCGATCACCCCGATGGTGCCGACCCCGGCGGCGGCGAGATACAGCAGCGCGGGCGAGCCGAGGCCCCCTGCCCCCACCACCAGCACCTTCGCGTCCTTGAGCTTCCGCTGCCCCGGCCCGCCGACCTCGCGCAGGGCGATGTGGCGGGCGTAGCGCTCCAGCTCCACCTCCGAGAAGGGGCCGCGGGGGGCGGCGGCGCGCGTCTCCTCGGCGTCGCGCTCGGCCTCGATGCCGGCGGCCCGCCCGCGCACGCCGCGGATCACGCGGGCATAGGCGAACACGGCCGCGCCCAGCGCGCCCAGCACCAGCCACGGGCCGGGGCCGCCGCCGAGCTGCTCGCGCAGGGGGTGGCCCGCGGGCAGTGCGACCACGGCCGCCAGCACGGCGACGTAGAGGAGGGCGAGCATGATGAGCCGCGCCTGCACCGGCGTGCCCATGCGGCGGCCGAGGAACCAGATCGCGGCGGCGAGGGCGACGAGGATCAGGAGGATCATGCGCCGGTCGACCCGAAGCCGCCCGCGCCGCGGGGGGTGTCGCCCAGCGCCTCCGCCGCCTCCCACCAGGCCCGCACCACGGGGGCCACGACGGCTTGCGCGATCCGCATCCCGTGCGCGACCGTCACCGCCTCGCTCCCGAGGTTCACGAGGATCACCCCGAGAGGCCCCCGATAGTCCGCGTCCACGGTGCCCGGCGCGTTCAGCACCGTCAGCCCGTGGCGCAGGGCGAGGCCGGAGCGAGGGCGGACCTGCAACTCGAAGCCGTCAGGCACCGCCACCGCGAGGCCGGTGGGGACGAGCGCGCGAGCACCCGGTTCCAGCACGATCTCGGGCCCGCCCATGAGGTCGGCGCGCAGGTCGGCGCCCGCGGCGCCCGCGGTCTCGTAGCCGGGCAGCGGCATGGCGGGGTCGGCGCCGGGCAGGCGCAGGCAGCGGATCGCGGTCACGCCAGCGCCTCCGCGATGCGGGCGGCGAGCCGGCGGGCGGTCTCGGACTTGGACAGGCGCGGCCACGGCTCGGCGCCGGCCTCGGAGATCACCGTCACCGCGTTCTCAGGTCCACCCATGATGCCGGTCGCGGGCGACACGTCGTTGGCCACAATCCAGTCGCAGCCCTTGCGGAGGCGCTTGGCGGTGGCGTGGGCCACCACGTCGCCCGCCGCGTCCCCCGTCTCGGCGGCGAAGCCCACCACGAGGGCGGGGCGACGGTCCCCTCGGCATACGGTGGCGAGGATGTCGGGGTTCTCGGCGAACGCCAGCGCGGGCGCGTTCCCCGATCCGTCCTTCTTCATCTTCGATCCGCTCGCGTTCTCGACCCGCCAGTCGGCCACCGCGGCGGCCATCACGGCGGCGTCGGCGGGCAGCGCAGCCTCCACGGCGGCCAGCATCTCGCGGGCGGTCTGAACGCGGATCACCTCCACCCCCTCGGGCGGAGGCACGTCCGCGGGGCCGGTCACGAAGGAGACCCGCGCCCCGAGGTCGCGCAGTGCGGCGGCGATGGCCGTTCCCTGTGCCCCCGAGGAGCGGTTGGCGATGTAGCGCACGGGGTCGATCGGCTCGTGGGTCGGGCCGGAGGTCACCAGCACGTGGCGGCCCCGGAGCGGCCCGTCCGCGAAGAACCCCTCCACGGCCGCCACGATGTCGGGCACCTCCGCCAGCCGTCCCGGCCCGAACTCGCCGCAGGCCATGGCGCCCTCGTCGGGGCCGACCACGCGCACATCGTCGGCGCGCAGGCGCGCGAGGTTGCGCTGCGTGGCCGCGTGCTCCCACATCCGCACGTTCATGGCGGGCGCGATCATCACCGGCGTGTCGGTGGCGAGCAGCAGCGTGGTGGCGAGGTCGTCGGCGTGGCCCTGCGCCATGCGCGCCATCAGGCTCGCGGTCGCGGGACACACCAGCACGAGGTCGGCGGAGCGGGACAGCTCGATGTGCCCCATCTCAGCCTCGTCCGTGAGGTCGAACAGGTCGCGGTGCACCTTGTGCGCGGCGAGGGCCGAGACCGACAGGGGCGTCACGAACTGCTCGGCGCCCTTGGTCAGCACCGGTGTGACGGCGGCGCCGCGCTCGCGCAGGCGGCGGATCAGCTCCAGCGCGCGGAAGGCGGCGATGCCGCCGCCGATCACCAGGAGGATGCGCTTGCCCGTCAGCATGGCACGACGCTTAGGCTCCGCTGCCGGGGGCGTCTAGCGGAAGGCGTCGCAGGGATCGCCCCGCTCGGGCGCCTCCGAGGTAAGCTGCACGTCGCCGGGCGGCAGTTCCTCGCCCTCGCCCTGGATCACCGCGATCACACGCACGTCCGGCGCCGCCTGCCGGATCATGTAGGGTACGCCCCGGTCGGTGCGCGCGTGGCCGTTGCCCGCGACCAGAACCACCGGCGCTCCGTGCTCCGCCAGCGCCTCCAGCGTGGCGGCGGCGAGGCGGGCATCACGCTCGCGCTGGCTGGCCACGAACCGGGGCAGGAGATCCTCGGGCAGCGCGTCGCAGTGGGCCGCCATCTGCTCGGCCTCGCGCTCCGCCTGCTCGGCCCCGGGCAGCGGCGCGTCCAGCGCGAAGGCGGAAAGGTCGCGGGGATCGTCGCCCCCGGCGCCGACCACGGGCGCGTCCGAGGCCTGGAACACCGGCAGGTACATCGCGAAGTCCGGCCAGCCCGACGCCTCCCACCCGAGCCGCGCGCCGAGCGCGGCGTCGCGGGCGGTGTCCGGGCCGATGCGGGCGGCCTGCGCCGGGGTCAGCATCTCGAAGGCCAGGGCCGTGGGCGCGATGCGCGCGATCAGCGCCGCCTGCGCGCGGTGGTGGTCCGGGTTGTCGTGGCGCTCGCCCAGCACGTACACGTCGGCGGGCGGCAGCGCGGGCACGTCCGCCATCGCGCCCCCGGCGGCGAGCGCCGCCAGGAGCGCGAGCGTCGCGGCGCGCTTCAGTTCAGGAACCCGCGCACTTCGCGCGACTGCCCGTCCAGGATGCGGCGCATCTTGGCGAAGGCGGCCGCCTCGAGCTGGCGCACGCGCTCCTTGGACAGGCGCAGCTCGTTGCCGAGCGATTCCAGGGTGCGCGGCTCGGGGCGCAGCTTGCGCTCGCGCACAATGAACCGCTCGCGGTCGTTCAGGCCGTTCAGCGCCTCCAGCAGCCACTCGCGCAGCTGCGCGGTGTCGTGGTCGTGCTGCACCAGCGTGTCGGCCTGCTCGGCGCCGTCCACGAGGGTGTCGATCCACTCGCGCCCCTCCTCGTCCGAGGACTGGGTGGCGTTCAGCGAGAAGTCGGACCCCGACAGGCGCCCTTCCATCATCTCCACGTCGTGGAGCGGCACGCCGACCTCGGTGGCGATGCGCTCGCGCATGGTCTGGCGGTCCAGGATCACGCCCTCGGCCAGCGCTTCGCGCTCCAGCCGGGCCTGCACGCGGCGCAGGTTGAAGAACAGCGACTTCTGGCTGCTGGTCGAGCCGGTGCGCACCATCGACCAGTTGCGCATCACGTAGTCCTGGATCGACGCCTTGATCCACCACACGGCGTAGGTCGAGAAGCGCACGCCGCGGTCGGGGTCGAACTTCTCGGCGGCCTTCATCAGCCCGAGCCCGGCCTCCTGGATCAGGTCGTTCATGGGCGCGCCGTAGCGCTTGAACTTGGCGGCCATGGAGATGGCGAGGCGCATGTAGGCGGTGATCAGGCGGTGCAGGCTCTCCTCGCAGCGCTGGTCGCGCCAGGCGTAGGCGAGCCGCAGCTCGGTCTCCGCGTCGAGAAGCTCCGCCTTCATGGCGCGCCTTGACAGCGAGGTGTCGGAGTTGAAATCGAGAGCCATCGGCAATCCCCTCTTCATGCGTCCGCAGGGCGCCGGCGCGCTCGCTACTTGCTTGCAGCCACAACCCTCCCGGAACATTAAAGTTTCCAAGAAATGCCCAACTCTTGCAAAATCGTGCTTGCGCTGGGCCATGCGGCGTCCGGAAAGTCCGCCTTCGCCGAGGCGGAGGCCGCGGACTGGGCGGCCCGCGAGGGCGCCCCGCTCGCCTACGTCGCGACCGCCCGGATCCTGGATGCCGAGATGGAGGCGAAGCGTGCCGCGCACGCGGCGCGGCGGGGCACGGGGTGGGTGCTGCACGAGGCGCCCGAGGATCTGGCCGGGGCCTGCGCGGGTCTGGAGGGCGCGGTGCTCGTGGACTGCGCGACCATGTGGCTCGCCAACCTCGGCGAGCGCGACTGGGAGGCGCCCGCCAAGGCGTGGATCGCCGCCATGCGCGCGGCGCCGGGGCGCTTCTGGGTGGTCTCGAACGACGTGGGCGGCGGCGTGGTGCCCGCCAACGCGATGGCGCGCCGGTTCCAGCGTGCGCAAGGATTGCTGAACCAGCGCCTCGCCGCCGCCGCGGACCGGGTGGTGCTGGTCACGGCCGGTCTGCCGCAGGTCCTGAAGTGAGGCTCTGGCTCGTGCGCCACGGGCCGACCCACGCGCGCACCCTGATCGGTCGCACCGAGCGCCCCGCCGACCTGTCGGACACCGCGGCCCTGGGCCGCCTCGCCGCAGCGCTTCCCGACGCGCCCGTAGTCTCCTCGGACCTCGGCCGCGCCCGCGCCACCGCCGACGCCCTCGCCCGCGGCCGTCCCCGCCTCGCCGACGTACGCGGTTTGCGGGAGTTCGACTACGGCGCCTGGGAGGACCGCCCCTTCGCGGAGTTCGACGGCCCCCTCTCCCGCGCCTTCTTCGAGCGTCCCGGCGACGTGGCCCCGCCCGGCGGCGAGAGCTGGAACGCCGTGGAGCGCCGCGCCGTCGCCGCCGTGGACGCGCTGGCCGCGGATCACGCCGAGCTGATCGCGGTGGCCCATTTCGGCGTGATCCTGATCCTCTGGGCGCGCGCCGCAGGTCTCCCGCCCGCCGCCGCCCTCGCCCAGCCCGTCGAGCCGCTGAGCCTGACGCGCATCGACTGGGCGCCGCCGCGCGCGCACTATGCCAACCGCTGCCCCTGACCCCCGGAGTGCTTCGATGACCTACGAGCTGCTGATCGGAGACCGCTCCTACTCCTCGTGGTCGCTGCGCGGCTGGCTGCTGTTCGAGGCGTTCGGGATCCCCGCGCGCACGACGCTGGTGCGGATGTACGACCCCGCCTTCGCCGAGACGCTGCGGGCGTGGCCCCCGGCCCGGACCGTGCCCGTGGCGCGGCGCGACGGGGCGACGTGGCACGACAGCCTCGCCATCGCCGAAGCGCTGGCCGAGGCGCATCCCGACGCGGGCCACTGGCCGACCGAGCCCCGCGCCCGCGCCCTCGCCCGCTCCATCGCCGCCGAGATGCATTCCGGCTTCGGCGCCCTGCGCGGCGCCTGCCCGATGAACCTGCGGACCGCGTGGCGGGGGTTCGAGCCGGACGAGGGTGTGCGCGCCGACCTCGCGCGGATCGAGCACCTCTGGGGCCTCGCCTACGACATGGCCGGCGAGGGGCCGTGGCTCTTCGGGGCCTACTCCGCCGCCGACGCCTTCTTAGCGCCCGTGGCCATGCGCATCGCCGGCTACGGCCTACCCGTGGGCGAAGCGGCGCAGGCCTACGTCGCGCTCCACCTCGGCCACGCGCCCCTGCGCCGGTGGCGGGCGATGGGCGAGGCCGCGGACCGGACGCTCGCCGAGTACGACATGGGGCTGGAGCGCGCGCCGTTCCCGATGCCGGAGGCGATCCCCGCCGAAGCGGTGGCGGCAGGTCCCTCCGAGAACGCCCGCTGCCCCTACTCGGGCGATCCGGTCACCCACTTCGCGCGGATCGGCGGACGCGTGTTCGGCTTCTGCAACGCCGCGTGCCGCGACAAGACCGTGGCCGACCCCGACGCCTGGCCCGCCTTCCGCGCCATTTACCATTCTTAAACCACGCGCGGGCTAGCCCCGGTGCGGGAGGGCCTCGGGTATGCTCGCGCGAACCACCACCGTGGCCTTCGAGGGGCTGGAGGCGCGGCCCGTGGCCGTCCAGTGCGCGGTGGCGCCGGGGTTGCCGTCGCTGTCGCTCGTGGGGCTGCCCGACAAGGCCGTGTCCGAGGCGCGCGAGCGGGTGCGCACCGCCCTGGGCGAGCTGGGCATCGCGCTGCCGGCGCGGCGCGTGACCATCTCGCTGTCCCCGGCCGACCTGCCGAAGGAGGGCGCGCATTTCGACCTGCCCATCGCCTTGGCGCTCCTCGCCGCCTTGGAGATCGTGCCGCCCGAGGCAGTGGAGGGCGCGGTGTCGATCGGCGAGATGGGGCTCGACGGCGGCTTGGTGCCCGTGGCGGGCGCCCTGCCCGCCGCCGTGGCCGCCAAGGCGCAGGGACGCCTCCTGTTCTGCCCCGAGGCCTGCGGCCCCGAGGCGGCCTGGGTGGAGGCCGCCAACGTGACCCCTGCCCCGAGCTTGCGCGCCCTGATCGACCACCTGACCGGCGCCGCGCCCCTCCCTTCGGCCCGCGAGGCGCGGCTGCCGCCCCGCCCCTCCATCCTCTGCCTGCGCGACGTGCGGGGGCAGGAGCGGGCCAAGCGCGCGCTGGAGATCGCCGCCGCGGGGCGCCACCACCTGTTCCTCGTCGGCCCCCCGGGCGCGGGCAAGTCGATGCTGGCCGCGCGCCTGCCCACGATCCTGCCGCCCCTCTCGGCGATGGAGGCGCTGGAAACGTCGATGATCCACTCGCTCGCGGGCACGCTGCCCGAGGGCGGCGTGCTCCAGTCCCGCCCCTTCCAGGAGCCGCACCACACCGCCTCGGTGGCCGCCATCGCCGGGGGCGGCAAGCGGGCGGGGCCGGGGCAGATCAGCCTCGCGCACAACGGCGTGCTGTTCATGGACGAGTTCCCGGAGTTCCCGCGCGCCGTGCTGGAGACCCTGCGCCAGCCGATCGAGACCGGCGAGGTGGTGATCGCGCGCGCCAACGCCCACGTGCGCTACCCCTGCCGCTTCCTCTTGGTCGCCGCCGCCAACCCCTGCCGCTGCGGGATGCTGTTCGACGCCGCCGCCGCCTGCTCGCGCGCGCCCGCCTGCGGCGAGGACTACATGGGCCGCGTGTCGGGCCCGCTCATGGACCGCTTCGACCTGCGGCTGGAGGTGCCGGCGGTGGGCCCGTCGGACCTGGCCCTGCCGCCCTCGGGCGACACCTCGGAGGCGGTCGCCGCCCGCGTCGCCGCGGCGCGCGCCGTGCAGGCCGAGCGCTACGCCGGGGCGGAGGACGTCACCGTCAACGCCGACGTGGGCGGCGACGCGCTGATGGAGGCCGCGCGCCCCTGCGCGGAAGGCGCCGCCCTCCTCGACCGCGCGGTGGAGCGCCTGCGCCTGACCGCGCGCGGCTACCACCGCGTCCTGAAGGTCGCCCGCACCATCGCCGACCTCGACGCCAGCGACGCGGTGCGGCGCCCGCACCTGGCCGAGGCGCTGAGCTACCGGCTGATCGACCCGAAGGCGACGTGAGAACTTCGCGTCGTTCCGCTCGGAATACCGAGGGGGTCCGCAGGCTTCCCGGGATCGGTCCAGTGGACCGATCCGCCTGCGGACGGGCGGAGCCCCGGACAGCCCACAGGGCCGGGGGCGGAGCCCCCCCCTACCCCAGCCGCCGCTCGATCGCGTCCCAGATCAGCGCCGCTCCGTCGGTCCCGTCGAACCGCTGCAGCTCCTGCAGCCCCGTGGGCGAGGTGACGTTGATCTCCGTCAGCCATTCCCCGATCACGTCGATGCCCACGAAGATCTGCCCCCGCTCGCGCAGGCGCGGGCCGATGGCTTCGCAGATCTCGCGGTCGCGGGCGGTCAGCTCCACCTTCTCGGGCCGCCCGCCCACGTGCATGTTCGAGCGCGTCTCGCCCGCCGCGGGCACCCGGTTGATGGCGCCGATCGGCTCGCCGTCCACCAGGATCACGCGCTTGTCGCCCTTCGTCACGGCGGGCAGGTACTTCTGCATGATCAGCGGCTCGCGGTTGATCATGGCGAAGGTCTCGTGGAGCGAGGCGAGGTTGCCGTCGTCGGGGCGCAGGCGGAACACGCCGGCCCCGCCGTTGCCGTAGAGGGGTTTCAGGATCACGTCGCCGTGGCGGGCGCGGAAGTCGCGGAACGTCTGCAGGTCGCGCGCCACCACGGTGGGGGGCGTGAGGTCCGGGAAGTCGAGCACCATCAGCTTCTCGGGCCAGTTCCGCACCCAGGTGGGGTCGTTCACGACCAGCGTGCCGGGGTGGATGCGGTCGAGGATGTGGGTGGTGGTGATGTAGCTCATGTCGAAGGGCGGGTCCTGGCGCAGCCAGACCACGTCCATCTCCGCGAGGTCCACCTCGCGCCAGTCGCCGAAGGTGACGTGGTGCCCGCGCTCGCGGCGCAGCAGCATGTCCTGCCCGTGGGCGACGACGCGGCCCTCCAGGTAGCTCAGGCGGTCGGGAGTGTAGTGGAACAGCGCGTGGCCGCGCCCCTGCGCCTCGAGGGCCAGCGCGAAGGTGCTGTCGGCGTCGATGTCGACGCCGCTCATGGGGTCCATCTGGAAGGCGACCTCGAGGGTGGGCATGGGCGGGCTCCTTCCGTTCCGGCGTGGGGGCGTAGATGGCGCGGCGCGGCGGGCGCGTCCAGTGGGGGCGCCTAGAGGAGCACGTTCTCCAGCACCGCGACCCGGCCCGCCTCGTCCACGAGCGCCACGTCGAAGCGCGCCTCGCTCAGGGCGCCTCCGGGAAGGGTGTCGAGATATTCGGCCGCCGCGGCCCGGATGCGCCCGCGCTGCGCGGCCCCCAGCCGTTCGGCGGCGCGGGCGTGGGTGCGGGCGCGCTTCACCTCCACGAACACGGTGGCGGCGCCGTCGCGGGCCACGAGGTCGATCTCGCCGCCCCGGCCGCGCCAGCGCCGGGCGAGAATGGTGCGCGCGCGGGCCTCGTAGTGCCGGGCCACCGCCTCCTCGGCCGCCATGCCGGAGTGGAACGCGACCGATCCGCCCAACCCGCTCCTCCCTACGCCTCCCCGTCCCTCATCCGGAGGGCCAGCTCGTAGACGACGTTACGCGGCGCGCCGGTCTCATCGCCAACGGTCTTTACGGCGGATTTGAGCGATCCCGCGGCCATCGCCGCCCCAAGCCGGGCACGCAGGGCGTCCTCGGTGACGGCCTCGCCCGCGCCGCGGTCGATCAGGAGCACGATTTCGCCGCGCGGCGCCTCGGCCTCGGCCCGCTCGGCCAGCTCCG
Organism: Jannaschia sp. W003; assembly: GCF_025144335.1. NCBI lineage: Bacteria > Pseudomonadati > Pseudomonadota > Alphaproteobacteria > Rhodobacterales > Roseobacteraceae > Jannaschia > Jannaschia sp. W003. The sequence goes on along the minus strand of NZ_CP083539.1, from coordinate 840,129 downwards.
GCAGGGTGCCGCTCCAGACCTCCTCGAAGCGCTTGGTCAGCTCGCGGCACAGGCGCGCCTCGCGCGCCCCCAGCACCTCGGCGGCGGCGCGCAGCGTGGCGGCGGCGCGCTTGGGGCTCTCGTAGAGCACCAGGGTCGCGGGCACGGCGCCCAGCTCGCGCAGCGCCGCCTCGCGGGCCTTCGCCTTGGGCGGCAGGAAGCCCGCGAAGAGGAAGCGGTCCGTAGGCAGGCCGCCGACGCAGAGCGCGGCGAGCACGGCGCTGGCGCCGGGGGCCGCGTGGACCGCGATGCCCTCGGCCCGCGCCGCGGCGGCGAGCGCGAAGCCGGGGTCGGCCACCAGCGGCGTGCCCGCCTCGGAGGCGTAGGCCACCGAGCGCCCCTCGCGCAGGAGCCCGAGGAGGCGCGGGCGCACCTGCGCGCCGTTGTGGTCGTGGTAGGCCAGCAGGGGCCGGTCGCCGAGGGCGACGCCGTGGATGTCCATGAGGCGGCGCAGCGAGCGCGTGTCCTCGGCCGCCAGCACGTCGGCCGTGCCCAGCAGGTCAAGCGCCCGCAGCGTGATGTCGCGCGCCGCCCCGATCGGCACCGCCACGAGGTGCAGCCCCGCGGGGGCCGTGCCCGAATCCGCCATTCCGCGCCTCCGCCAAGTCCGCCGTTTACTCCGGTGGAGGCGCCCTCTAATCCGGCCCCAACGGTCCATTGGGGAGATCCGAGCCATGGCGTTCCACCGGCTTCGCGGGAAACTGCTGTCATTCACGCGCGCCGCGCGCAAGCTCGCCGCGCTCGGCGCGGCCTCGGCGGCGCTGGCGGCCTGCGCCGTTCCCAGCGACGTCGGCTCGGGCGGCGGCGGCGTGCAGGGCGACGGCGGCCCGGTGAAGGTGGCGCTCCTGGTGCCCTACGGCTCCGCGCGCGGCTCCGACGCGCAGGTCGCCCGCAGCCTCGAGAACGCGGCCCGCCTCGCGGTGGGCGACCTGGGCGCGGGCACGGTGGCACTCGACGTCTATCCCACGCAGGGCACCCCCGGCGGCGCGCAGGCCGCCGCCGCCGAGGCGCTGGCCGCCGGGGCGCAGGTGATCCTCGGGCCGCTCTACGCGGACAACGCCGCCGCGGCGGGCGTGGCCGTGTCCGGCACCGGGGTTCCGGTGCTCAGCTTCTCGAACAACACTGACATCGCCGGCGGCAACGTCTGGGTGCTGGGCAACACGTTCCAGAACACCGCCCGCCGCCTCCTGGGCTTCGCCGCCCGCCAGGGCCGCAACCGCGTGCTGGTCACGCACGCCACCAACGAGGCCGGCCAGATCGCCGACCGCGCGGTGCGCGCGGGCGCGGCCGGCACCGGCGCGCAGATCACCGGCTCGGTGGGCTACGACCTGAGCCAGGCCGGCATCACCGCCGCCGTGCCGTCGATCCGCGCGCAGGCCGAGTCCACGGGCTCCAACGCCATCTTCCTTACGGGCAACACCGCGGGCGACCTGCCGGTGATCTCGCAGCTCCTCACGGAGGCCGGCGCCGGCGGCGAGACCTACCGCTTCCTCGGCCTCACCCGCTGGGACGTGCCCGCCGAGGCGCTGGCGCTGCCGGGCCTGCAGGGCGGCTACTTCGCGCGCCCCGATCCCGGCCCGCTCGGCCAGTTCCGCGCCCGCTACCGCGGCACCTACGGCGGCGAGCCGCACCCGATCGCCAACCTCGCCTACGACGGCATGGCCGCGATCGGCGCCGTGGCCGCCTCGGGCGGCACCGTGGGACGGCGCTCGCTCACGGCGAGCTCCGGCTTCGCGGGCACCGGCGGCGCCTTCCGCCTGATGCCCGACGGCACCAACGAGCGGGCCCTCGCGGTGGCCCAGGTCCTCAACAGTTCCGCACAGGTGGTCAGCCCTGCCCCGTCGAGCTTCGGCGGCTCCGGCTCCTAGGCCGGCGGCGCCCCTTCCCCCCTCGGACCTGCCGGGCGCGGCCGAGGACATCCTCATCGCGCCCACGCAGGCGGTGTTCGACGAGCCTGCCGTCACGGCCGCCCTCGCGGCGGCCGTGGACGGTCTCGTCGACCCCATGGCCGTGCGCCGCGCCGCGGTGGAGGTCCTGCGCGCCGCGCAGGCCCGCGGCCGCGCCGCCATCGCCGAGGGCTTCCGGAGCAGCCCCACCCGCGCCCGCGTCGTCACCCGCGCCTACGCGCTGCTGACCGACCGGCTGGTGCAGTGCGTCTGGCGCCTGGCCACCGAGCGGCTGCACCCGAACCCCAACCCCACCGAGGGCGAGCGCCTCGCGGTGCTGGGCGTGGGCGGCTACGGGCGCGGCGAGATGGCGCCCTTCTCGGACGTGGACCTGCTGCTGCTGACCCCGACCCGCATGACGCCCTGGGCCGAGAGCGTGGCGGAGTCGATGCTCTACATGCTGTGGGACCTGAAGCTGAAGGTCGGCCACGCCACGCGCACCGTGCGCGAGTGCCTGTCGCTCGGCGCCTCGGACATGACGATCCGCACGGCCCTCCTGGAGATGCGCCCCGTCTGCGGCGACGCGGCGCTGGCCGAGGAGCTGCGCGCGCGCCTGCGCACGGAGCTCTTCGCCCGCACCGTGCCGGAGTTCATCGAGGCCAAGCTCGCCGAGCGCGCCGAGCGCCACGCCAAGCAGGGCGGTGCCCGCTACGTGCTGGAGCCCAACGTCAAGGAGGCCAAGGGCGGCCTGCGCGACCTCCAGTGCCTCTACTGGATCGCCAAGTACCGCTACGCGGTGGAGAACACCGCCGACCTCGTGCCGCTCGGCGTGTTCACCGAGGACGAGTTCGCCCAGTTCGAGGCCGCCGAGCGGTTCCTGTGGTGCGTGCGCTGCCACATGCACCTGATCGCCGGCCGCGCCGCGGACGCGCTCCACTTCGACATCCAGGTCGAGGTGGCCGAGCGCATGGGCTACGAGGACCACGCTGGCCGCCGCGCGGTCGAGCACTTCATGCAGACCTACTTCCGCCACGCCACCCGCGTGGGCGAGCTGACGCGCATCCTGCTGGTGGCGCTCGAGGCCGAGAACGTGAAGTCCGAGCCGCGCCTCATGGGCCTCCTGAAGCGCCGCCGCCTGCGCCCGCCCTACGAGGTGCGCCAGGGCCGCCTCGGCGTCGCCGACGAGGCCGCCTTCCTGGCCGATCCCCTGAACCTCCTGCGCGTCTTCGAGGAGGGGCTGCGCACCGGGCTGCTGATGCATCCCCAGACCATGCGGCTGATCGTCGCCAACCGGCACCTGATCGACCGCCCCCTGCGCGAGGCGCCCGAGGCGCGGCGCATCTTCCTCGACCTGCTGCTCCGGCGCGGCAACCCCGAGCGGGCCCTGCGGCGCATGAACGAGCTGGACGTGCTGTCGAGCTTCATCCCCGAGTTCGCGCCGATCGTGGCGATGATGCAGTTTAACCTCTACCACCGCTACACCGTGGACGAGCACACCATCCAGGTCGTCTCGCACCTCGCGCAGATCGAGCGCGGCGAGCTGCGCGAGAGCCTGCCGCTCTGCTCCGAGATCCTGGCCGAGGGCGTGAACCGCCGGGTGCTCTACGTCGCCTGCCTGCTGCACGACATCGGCAAGGGCCGCCCCGAGGACCACTCGATCCTGGGCGCGCGCATCGCGCGCGACGTGGCGCCCCGCCTCGGGCTCAAGCCCAAGGAGGCGGCCACCGTCGAGTGGCTGGTGCGCCATCACCTGCTGATGAGCGACATGGCCCAGAAGCGCGACATCGCCGACCCGCGCACCGTGCGCGACTTCGCCAAGGCCGTGCAGACCCGCGAGCGGCTGGACCTGCTGACGGTGCTGACCGTCTGCGACATCCGCGGCGTCGGCCCCGGCACCTGGAACAACTGGAAGGCGCAGATGATCCGCGGCCTCCACCGCGCCACCGCGCTGGCGCTGGAGAACGGGCTGGAGGACGTGACGCGCACCCAGCGCGAGAAGCGCGCCAAGCGCCTGTTCCGCGAGGCCCTGCCCGACTGGCCCCTTCCGGCCGTGCGCGCCGAGATGGCCCGCCACTACGGCCCCTACTGGCAGGGCATCCCCACGGCGGCTCAGGTGCGCTTCGCCCACCTCCTCCAGGGCCTGCCCGACGGCGAGGTGCGCGTGGAGCTGGACCCCGACGAGGACCGCGACGCCACCCGCGCCATCTTCGCGCTGGGCGACCACCCGGGCATCTTCAGCCGCATCGCCGGCGCGCTGTCGCTGGTGGGCGCCGACATCGTGGACGCGCGCTCCTACACCTCGAAGGACGGGTATGCCACCATGGTGTTCTGGCTCCAGGACGGCGAGGGGCACCCCTACGAGGCCGCCCGCCTGCCGCGCCTGCGCCGCATGATCACCCGCAGCCTGCGCGGCGAGATCGTGACCCGCGACGAGCTGGAGGGCCGCGAGATCAAGAAGCGCGAGCGCCGCTTCGAGGTGCCCACCTCGATCGCCTTCGACAACGACGGCTCCGAGATCTACACCATCGTCGAGGTCGACACCCGCGACCGGCCGGGCCTGCTGTTCGACCTGACCCAGACGCTGGCCAGCTCCAACATCCAGATCGCCCAGGCGGTGATCGCCACCTACGGCGCGCAGGTGGTGGACGTGTTCTACGTGAAGGACCTGTTCGGCCTGAAGATCCACGCCAAGCCCAAGCAGGAGGCGCTGGAGCGGCGCCTGCGCGCGGCGATCACCAAGGCGGCCGAGCGGGCGGGGGCCTGAGGGTCCCGCGCCCCTCCCCCGGCCGCCCCACGGCGCGGCCCCGTTTCCGCCCGTCCTCTCGCCCCCGCCCGCGCGCGGTCTAGATGGCTGCGGACCCCGGACCCTTCGTCCCTCCGGCCACCCCCAGGAGACGCCTCCATGATCAGACCCGCCCCGAAGGCCGCCCGCGCCGCCCTCGCCGCCTGCGCCGCCACCCTCGCGACCGCGGGGGGCGCCTGGGCGCAGGCCTCCTGCGACGACGTGGTGATCACCGAGATGGACTGGGCGTCCTCGGCGATCGTGACCAACGTCGCCGTGTTCCTGATGGAGCAGGGATACGGCTGCGACGTGCAGGTCGTCCCGTCGTCGACCACGCCGGCCATGGTGTCGGTCGCCGAGACCGGCCGGCCCGACATCGTCACCGAGGTCTGGCCCAACGGGAACCCGGCCTACGACTCGCTGGTCGCCGAGGGCAGGATCGAGACCGTCGCCGACGTGCTGTCCGACCGCAGCGTGCAGGGCTGGTACCTCCCGACCTCGCTCGTGGACGCGCATCCCGAGCTGGCGACGCTGGAGGGGATCCTCGCGAACCCCGGGCTGGTGGGCGGCCGCCTGCATTCCTGCCCCGACGGCTGGCAGTGCAAGGAGACGACCGAGGCCATCGCGCGCGCGGCCGGCTTGCCCGAGGCGGGCATCGAGGTGTTCCAGCACGGCTCCGGCGAGACCCTCGCCGCGTCGATGGCCTCGGCCGTCGAGGCGGGCGAGCCGTGGCTCGGCTACTACTGGGAGCCGACCGGCCTCCTGGGCAAGTACGCGATGACGAAGGTGGACCTCGGCGCGTTCGACGAGGAGGCGTGGAACTGCATCGTCGATCCCGAATGCCCCGGGGAGGAGATGACGTCCTATGCCAGCACACCGGTCGTCACCGTCGTCACCACCACCTTCGCCGAGGACCATCCGGAGCTCTACGAGCTGATGTCCAACGTCGCGTTCACCAACGCCCAGATGGGCGCGGTGCTTTCGTGGCAGGAGGAGAACGCCGCCTCGGCCGAGGAGGCGGCGGTCCACTTCCTAACCGAGTACCGCGACGTCTGGCCCGCCTGGCTGAGCGAGGACGCGCGCGCGAACCTCGCGGCTCTGATCGACTGACCGGCGGATCGGCCCGGCCCCGGATCGGGGGCCGGGCCGATCCGGGGGGCGTGCGTCACCCGTCCCGGCCCGGCTCCGCCGGATCGCTCGAGAACAGTGCCAGCTTGTTGCCGTCGGGGTCGCGCAGGTAGCCTACGAAGAAGCGCGGCCCGTAGCCCGCGCGGAAGCCGGGGGCGCCCTCGTCGGTGCCGCCCGCCGCCAGCCCCGCGGCATGGAGCGCGCGGACCCGCGCCTGCCCCGGCGCCTCGAACGCCGTCATCGCCCCGTTGCCCGCCCCGGCGGGGCGCCCGTCGAACGGGGGCTTCACGTAGAAGTCCGGCGGCGCGAAGGGCCACTCCGGCCGCGCGGGCAGCACGTAGCTCAGTCCCTCCGGCCCCTCGCGCAGCCCGTAGCCGAGCGGGCGCAGGATCGCGTCGTAGAACCGACGCGCGCGGGCGAGGTCGTCGGTCCCGACGGTCACGTAGGCGATCATGCCCTCACCCTGCCCCCTGTCGCCCCCCCGCGCCAGCCGCTACACGGCGCGCGACGCAACCGCTCCCGGACACCCCCGCCCATGGCCCCCCGCCTCGTCAAAGGCTTCCTCACCGTCGGCGGCTGGACCCTCCTGTCCCGCGTGCTCGGCTTCGCGCGCGACATCCTGATCGCCCGCTTCCTGGGCACCGGCGCCGCCGCCGAGGCCTTTTTCGTGGCCTTCTCACTCCCCAACATGTTCCGCCGCTTCTTCGCGGAGGGGGCCTTCAACATGGCCTTCGTGCCGCTCTACGCGAAAGCATTGGAGGCCGACGGAACCGAGGCCGCCGACCGCTTCGCGCGCGACGTGGTGGCGGGCATGGTGCTGATCCTCACGCTCCTGTCGGTGCTGGGCATCGTCTTCATGCCCGCGCTCGTGCTCGCCATGGCGTCGGGCTTCGCCGAGGACGAGCGCTTCGGCCTCGCCGTGGCCTACGGGCGCGTGGCCTTTCCCTACATCTTCCTGATCTCGCTGGCGGCCCTCGTGTCGGGCGTGCTGAACTCCGCCGGGCGCTACCTCGCCGCCGCCGCGGCGCCCGCGCTCCTGAACATCGTGTTCATCGCCGCCATGGGCGTAGCGGCCCTCTTCCCCGAGACCGTCACCGCCTGGCTCACCGCGCCCCGCGCCGTGGGCTGGGCGCTGGTGCTGGCCGTGCCCCTGGGCGGCGCGGCGCAGCTCGGGCTGGTCTGGTGGGCCGCCGCCCGCGCGGGGCACCGTCTCCTGCCCCGCCACCGCCCCCGCATGACGCCCGCGCTGCGGCGCATGCTGGTGATCGCCGCTCCGGCGGCGCTCGCGGGCGGCGTGGTGCAGGTGAACCTGCTGATCGGGCGCCAGGTCGCCAGCTACTTCGACGGCGCGGTGGCGTGGCTGAACTACGCCGACCGCCTCTACCAGCTTCCCCTCGGCGTGGTGGGCATCGCCATCGGCGTGGTGCTCCTGCCCGAGCTGTCGCGCCGGGTGCGCGCCGATGACGAGGCCGGCCAGCAGCAGAGCTACTCGCGCGCCTTCGAGTTCTCGCTCCTGCTGACCCTGCCCGCCACGGTGGCCTTCATGGTCGTCCCCCTTCCGGTCGTCTCGGTGCTGTTCGAGCGCGGCGCCTTCGACAGCGACGACACGGCGGCCACGGCGCTCGCCCTGATGATCTACGCCCTCGGCCTGCCGGCCTTCGTGCTTCAGAAAGTGCTGCAGCCCGTGTTCTTCGCGCGCGAGGACACCGCCACGCCGCTGCGCTTCGCCCTCGTCAGCCTCGCCGTGAACGCCGTCGTGGCGCTGGGCCTCGCGCCGGTGATCGGATGGCCGGCCGCCGCGCTCGGCACCACGCTGGCCGCTTGGGCCATGGTGCTGCTGCTCTGGCTGGGCGTGCGCCGCATGGGCACCGTCGGCCGCCTCGACGCCCGCGCCCGCACGCGCACGTGGCGCATCCTCCTGGCCTCGGCGCTGATGGGGGTGGCGCTCTGGATCGCGGCCCTCGCCCTCGGTCCCGCCTTCGGCGGCTCCGCGCGGGGCCTCGCCCTGGGCGTGCTCGTGGTGGTGGGCATGGGCGCCTACTTCGGGCTCGCCCTCCTGTGCGGCGCGGCGCGGATGGCGGACCTGCGGGGCGCGGTGCGGCGCTAGCGGCGGCGCATCCGGTCCCGCATCCGGGCCAGCGCGCCCGGCGCCAGCGCCGCCGACAGCCCGAAGCCCGCCGCCGCGCCCACCGCCTCGGCCACCCAGTCCGGCAGCCAGCCCCAGCCCATGCCCGCCGCCAGCGCGAACACCGGCTGGATCACGAGCAGGAGGCCCACCAGCAGGAACGCCCTCTCCCGCGGGATCGGCAGGACGCCGCGCCACGTCAGGTAGGTGAACGCCCCGATCAGCCCGTAGGCGCCGGGGAAGCCGCCGTAGAGCACCCCGTCGAACAGAACCGCGAAGGCCAGTCCCCCCGCGACGGCGGACCCGAAGAACACCGCGAGCTGCCGCCAGCGCGGCAGGAAGGGATGCGTCACGTTGCCCAGGGCCAACACGAACACCGCCACGAAGGCCGCGTGCCCGATGCCGCCGTGGATCAGCGCGTAAGTGGCGAACCGCGCGAGGTACTCGGGCGGATAGCGCCCGTTGGCCACCATCCAGTCCCACACGGGGCCGGCCACCGACCAGTCGCGGATCGCCCCGATCCGCCAGCCGTCGCCCGCGGGCCCGCCCAGGAGTCCCGCCTCGGCGAGCAGGAACATCGCCTCCACCCCGCCGATCACGAGCGCCAGCCCCGCCACCACGGGGGGCAGCGCGTGGAAGGGGCTCTGGTTGCGCGGATCGGGATGCATGGGCGGCCTCGTTGACGCGGGGTGGCGCCGGGGCTACCCCCTCGCACGCCCGCCCGCCAGCCCTTCCCGGAGCCCGCCATGCCCGACTTCACCCCCCGCGTCTTCTCCGGCGTCCAGCCCTCGGGCGGCCTCACCCTGGGGAACTACCTCGGCGCGATCGTGAAGTTCGTGGACTGGCAGGAGCGGGGCACCCACGAGACCGTGTACTGCATGGTAGACCTCCACGCGATCACCGTGCCCCAGGACCCCGAGACCTTGCGCCGCAACACCCGCGAGCTCTGCGCCGGCTTCCTGGCCGCGGGCATCGACCCCGAGCGCTCGATTCTCGTGAACCAGAGCCAGGTGCCCGAGCACGCGCAGCTCGGCTGGGTCTTCAACTGCGTGGCGCGCATGGGCTGGATGGAGCGCATGACCCAGTGGAAGGACAAGGCCGGCGCCAACGCCGAGCGCGCGTCCCTGGGCCTCTACGCCTACCCCGCGCTGATGGCCGCCGACATCCTGGTGTACCACGCCACCCACGTGCCCGTGGGCGACGACCAGAAGCAGCACATCGAGCTGTGCCGCGACATCGCCGCGAAGTTCAACCACGACTACGGGGTGGAGTTCTTCCCGCTCGCCGAGCCGGTGATCGAAGGCGTCGCCACGCGTATCATGTCGCTGCGGGACGGCACGAAGAAGATGTCGAAGTCCGACCCGGTGGACGCCAGCCGCATCAACCTCACGGATGACGCGGACGCCATCTCCCGGAAGTTCCGCAAGGCAAAGACCGATCCCGACCCGCTGCCCGGCGAGGTCGCGGGGCTGGAGGGGCGCCCCGACGTGCGCAACCTCGTGAACATCCACGCCGCGCTCGCCGGCACCACGCCCGACGCGGTGCTGGCCGAGAAGGCGGGCAGCCAGCTCGGCCACTTCAAGGCCGACCTCGCCGACCTCGCGGTGTCCAAGCTTGCCCCGGTCTCCTCGGAGATGGCCCGCCTCATGGACGACCCCGCCGAGATCGACCGCATCCTCGCCCGCGGCGCCCAGCGCGCCCGCGAGATCACCGTGCCGATCCTTGAGCGCACCTACGACATCATCGGGATGGTGCGGTGAGGGGCCTACCGTAGCAGGGGGCTCTGCCCCCGTCGCCTCCGGCGACTCCCCCGAGGTATTTTTGAAACGAAGACTGAAGGCGGAGTCGTCCGATCCAGCAGGACGCGCCCCGGGCCTGACCCGGGGCCTCCGGCCGACGCCCGCGACATCGCTGCGGAGCGAAGCGCCGACGGCACCCCGAGGCCCCGGGGCGAGCCCGGGGCGCGTCGCACTGCCTCACCCCTCGAAGAACCCCCGCAGCACGCGCCCGTAGACCCGCTTCAGCGCCTCGATCTGCTCGACCCGGCAGCGCTCGTCCACGGCGTGCATGCGGTGGCCCACCAGACCGAACTCTACCACCGGGCAGTGATTGCGCACGAAACGCGCGTCCGAAGTGCCGCCCGAGGTCGACAGCACCGGCGTACGGTTCGTCTCGGCCGTCACCGCCGCCGCCACGAGGTCCGACAGCGGCCCAGGCGGGGTGAGGAAGCTCTCGCCCGACACCTTGGTCTCCAGCGAGACCCGCGCACCCGTCTCCCCCTCCACCCGGTCCGCCTCGGCGCGGATCCACGCCAGCACCGAGTGCGAGTCGTGCGCGTCGTTGAACCGCACGTTCACCGTGGCCCGGCAGCGCGCCGGGATCACGTTGGTGGCCGGGTTGCCCGTGTCGATCGTCACCACCTGCAGCGTCGAGGGATCGAAGTGCTCCGTCCCCTTGTCCATCGCGTGGCTCGCCAGCCTGTCGCACAGCCGCGCGCAGGCCTGCACGGGGTTCACCGCCCGGTGCGGATAGGCGGCGTGGCCTTGCACGCCCTCGACCGTGAGCCACGCCGACAGCGAGCCGCGGCGGCCGATCTTGATCATGTCGCCCATGTGCTCGGGGCAAGTCGGCTCGCCCACGAGGCAGGCATCCATGCGCTCGCCCTCGGCCTCCATCCAGTCGAGGATGGCGACGGTGCCGTCCGTGGACGGTCCCTCCTCGTCGCCCGTGATGGCCAGGATCACCGCCCCGTCGGGGAACGTCTCGCGCACGAAGTCGCAGGCGGCGGCAGCGAAGGCGGCCACGCCCGACTTCATGTCGGTGGCCCCGCGCCCGTGCAGCCAGCCGTCCGCGATCTCGCCGCCGAACGGATCGCGCGTCCAGGCCTCCGCGTCGCCCACCGGCACCACGTCGGTGTGCCCGTTGAACCCGAAGGTGCGCGCGCCCCGCTCGCCCCAGCGGGCGAAGAGGTTGGGCGTCCCGTTCCGGTCCACGCGGGTGCAGCGGAAGCCCGCCTCCTCCAGCACCCCGGTCAGGAGCGTAAGTGCCCCGCCCTCCTCGGGCGTCACCGAAGGGCAGCGCACCAGCCGCGCAGCGAGGTCGACCGCGTCGACGCTCATTCCCGCAGCACCGTGGTCTGGGCGACGATCACCGCGTTCTCGGCCCGCGCCCGCTCCATCAGCGCGCGCTCCTCGTCGTCGATGTCGTGGCCCTCGGCCAGCCGCTCCTCGAGCGTGCCGTAGCCCGACACCTCCAGCACCGCCATGTCGGCTTGGCGGAGGATCGCGACGGTCTCGCGCACCGCCTCCTCCTCGTCGACGCCCGAGCTGTAGCACATGAGGGCGGCCCCCGAGGCGTCCTCGGGCAGGCCGTCGCCGGGCTTGCGCCCGACCTCGACCAGCAGCGTGAACACGTGGTGGGGGCGCTTGGTCTTTTCGGGCTTGGAGGGTGTCTCGGTCATGGCCCGGAGGGGTGCGGCGCGCGCGCGGGCCTGTCAACGAGAAAGGGGGGCGCCACCGGCACCCCCCTCGACGTTCGTTCCGCCCGGGTCAGTGACGAGCGGAGCGGCCCCTGACGAGCCGGACCACCCAGATCAGCAGGCAGGCGCCGATGACCGCCACGATCAGCTGGCCGATCCAGCCGCCCAGCGTGGAGCCGAAGATCAGCACGAAGATGAAGTTCGCGACGAGGGCGCCGACGATGCCGAGGATGATGTTCATGAGCAGTCCCATGTCGGACTTCATGATCTTCTCGGCGATCCAGCCGGCGATGCCGCCGAGGATGATGCTCCCGATCCAGCCGATGCCTTCCATGCGCGCGTCTCCTTCCAAGGGGTTGTGCGTGTGCGGGGACGAAACGCCGCACCCCCCTCCCCCGTTCCTCCCCCGCCCCCGGGGCGAGGTTTTTCTGGAACGGGCCCGCCCGGCGCCCCACCTTCGGGGCCATGAGCCGCGACACGCCCACCCTCTCGCGCGCGCAGGCGAGCGACATGGCCGCCTACGACCGCCTGCCGCCCGCACTGCGCCGCTGGCTCGCCGGCGCCGCACTGCCCTGGTCGCCCGCCTCGGCGCGGCGCGCCTGGCGCCGCGCCATGCGCCGGGCGCTCTGGCGCGAGCGGGTCGCCCTCAGGATCATGGACCGCATCGAGGCCGAGCGGCTGGCCCAGGACGCGCTGGTGGTACAGCGCGAGCTGGAGATCGCCGCGGCCGCCGCGAAGCGGAGGTCGTGACGCAGGGGGCTTGCCGGACGCGCGAGCCGCACGATCTTCATCCTAAGGGACCGGAAGCATCGCGATGGACGGGCATGGTGCGCATGGCGGCGGGGCGGATGCGGCGGGCCGAGCGCTCGCGGCGTCGGCCTGGCTGACGGGGGTCTACTTCGTGGTGGAGCTGGCGGTCGGCCTCTGGACCGGCTCGGTCGCGGTGATCTCGGACGCGTTCCACACCTTCTCGGCCGTGGGCGGGGTGCTGATCGCCCTCGTGGCCGCCCGCCTGGCGCGGCGCCCGGCCGACCGGGCGCGCAGCTTCGGCTGGCACCGCGCCGAGCTGCTGGGCGCGCTCGTCAACGGGGCGTTCCTCTTCGTCATGGCCCTGGTCGTCGTGGTGATGGCGGCGATGAAGCTGCGCCACCCGCCGGAGCTGGAGACCGGGCCGATGATCTGGGTCGCCCTGGGCGGCATCGCCACCGAGGTTGTGGCGCTGTGGCTCCTGCGCCGGCGCGCGCCGGGGGACCTGAACGCCGCCGGGGCGTGGTGGCACGTGGTGCAGACCTTCGTGGGCTCGCTCGTCATCATCGTGGCCGCGCTGGTGATCCGCTTCACCGGCTTCCTGGCCATCGACCCGATCCTCGGCCTCCTGTTCGGGCTGGTCCTGCTATGGGCGAGCTGGGGGCTGATGCGCGACGCGGCGCACCTGCTGATGGACGGCACGCCGCCGGACCTGTCGCTGGCCGAGATCGAGACCGCGCTGGAGGCCCTGCCCGGGGTGCGCGACGCCCACCACCTCCACGCCTGGGCCCTGACGGGCGGCGTCCACGCCGTGTCGGGCCACGTGCGGGCCGCCGCGGGCGCCGACCCGGACGCGGTGCTCCGCGCGGCCCACGCGCTCCTGGACGAGCGCTTCGGCTTCGCGATGATCACCGTGCAGGTGGAGACGACCTGCCTCGACGAGGGCCGCATGGCGGCCTTCGAGACGCGGGGCCTGCCGAACCTGCGCGTGAGCCGGTCGGCCCACGCGCACCACTAGCGGTCAGTCGCGCAGCAGCTCGTTGATCGAGGTCTTGGAGCGGGTGCGGGCATCGACCTTCTTCACGATCACCGCGCAGTAGAGGTGCACGCCGTTCTTGGACGGCATGGAGCCGGCCACGACCACCGAGCCTGCCGGCACCTCGCCGTAGGAGACGTCGCCGGTCTCGCGGTCCACGATCTTGGTGGACTGGCCGATGAACACGCCCATGCCGATCACCGAACCCTCGCGCACGATGCAGCCCTCGACCACCTCGGAGCGCGCGCCCACGAAGCAGTCGTCCTCGATGATGGTGGGGCCCGCCTGCATCGGCTCCAGCACGCCGCCGATGCCGACGCCGCCCGACAGGTGCACGTTGCGCCCGATCTGCGCGCAGGAGCCCACCGTGGCCCAGGTGTCCACCATGGAGCCCTCGCCCACGTAGGCGCCGACGTTCACGAAGCTCGGCATCAGCACGGCGCCCGGCGCCACGTAGGCCGAGCGGCGCACCACGCAGTTCGGCACCGCGCGGAAGCCGGCCTGCTCCCACTTCGCGGCGTTCCAGCCGGCGAACTTCGAGTCGACCTTGTCCCACCACGCGCCGCCCTGCGGCCCGCCCTCCTGCAGCTCCATCGGCTTGAGGCGGAAGCCGAGCAGCACCGCCTTCTTGGCCCACTGGTTCACGTGCCAGGTCCCGTCCTCGCCGCGCTCCGCCACCCGCAGGCGGCCCCCGTCGAGCGCGTCGAGCGTGGCCTCGATCGCCTCGCGCGCGGCCCCCGTGGTCTGGGGCGAGACGGCGTCGCGGTCCTCCCAGGCGGCCTCGATCGCGGCTTCGAGCTGGTCGTTCGTGGAGGACATGGGGCAGGCCTTTCGCGGCGGGACGGAGGGGGCGTTGACTGGCGGTCCCATACGCGCGAGGCCCGATCCGCACAACCGCGAGGCCCCGCCCGATGCCCCCGATCCTCGTTCCCGTCCTCGTGGTCGCGGCCGTCGGCGTCGGCTTCGCCGTGCAGGCGCCGCTCAACGCCGCCCTCGGCCGGGCCATCGGCTCCAGCGTTGCCGCGGCGGCGATCTCGTTCGGCGTGGGCTTCGCGGTGCTGCTCGGCCTCGCGCTCGCCTTCGGGCAGGCCGGCGCGTTCGGGCGCGCGACGGCGGTGCCGCCCGTGCTGTGGCTCGGCGGCGTCCTGGGCGCGGGGGTCGTGTGGGCGATGCTCTGGTCGGTGCCCACGGTCGGCATCCTGACGGCCATCGCCGCCCTCCTGCTCGGCCAGCTCGGCGGCGCGCTGGTGCTGGACGCGCTGGGGGCCTTCGGCGCGCCCGTGACGCCGGTCACGCCGCGCCGGGTGGTGGCGTTGGTGTTGGTGGCCGGGGGGCTGGTTTTGTCGCGGTTGTAGGGAGGGGGCTCCGCCCCCGACGCTTCGCGTCTCCCCCGAGGTATTTGGGAAACGAAGACATTGGGAGCGGGCAGTTTAATCTGGCGCACCACGCCCCGGACCTGATCCGGGGCCTCCGACCTCCGCCCGCGACACCGCTGCGGAGCGAAGCAACAGCAGCACCCCGAGGCCCCGGGTCGGGTCCGGCGCGCGGCCCGACCTACGCGTCCAGCGGATCCGGCTCCGGGTTCGCCCCGCACAGGAGCACCGCCACGCGCTCGCCCGGCTCCGGCACGTAGGCCCCCGACAAGAGCGCCGCGAGCGCCGCCGCCCCCGCCGGCTCCACGAGCTGCCGCGCCTCCTGCCAGAGCGCGCGGCGGGCGTGGATGATGGCGTCGTCCTCGACCAGCACCGAGCGCACGCCCCTCGCCAGCCCGAAGCACAGCGTGCCGATGCGGCTCGCGCCCAGCGCATTGGCGGCCACGCCGCCCACCTCCACGTCCACCGGCGCCCCCGCTTCCAGCGCGGCGTGGAGCGTCGGCGCGCGGCGCGGCTCCACCGCCACCACCTTGCGGCGCCCGGCCAGCCAGCCGAGCGCCCCGCCGATCAGCCCGCCCCCGCCCACCGCGATCAGCACGGTGTCGGCCTCCAGGCCCTGCCGCTCCCATTCCCGCAGGCACGTCCCCTGCCCCGCCAGCGTCGGCACCGCGTCGTAGGCATGGACCTGCATCGCGCCCGTCGCCGCCTCGTGGGCGCGCGCGGCGGCGAGCGCGTCCGCGTAGACCCCCGGCACCACGTGGCAGGTGGCGCCCGAGCGCTCGATCACCGCGATCTTGGCCGCCCCCGCGATCTCCGGCACGAACACGTGGGCCGGGTGCCCGAGGGCCGCCGCCGCATATCCCACCGCCGCGCCGTGGTTGCCGCCCGAGGCCGCCACCACGCCGCCCGCGGGCACGTCTGCGGCGAGCAGCGTGTTGAACGCCCCCCGCGCCTTGAAGCTGCCGGTGTGCTGCATGTGCTCGAGCTTGGCCTCGAAGCGGTGTCCGCCCACGTCCAGCGTGCAGACGGGCGTGCGCCGGACGTGGCCGTCGACGCGCGCCGCCGCGGCCTCGATTTCCGCCTGCCAATCGGTCATGGCGCTGTTAGACCGACCCCTCTTCCCGAGTGCAAGGAGCGCCGATGAGCCCGCGCATGCCCGACGAACGCCGCAACCACCCTATGCGCGACAGCCGCGAGGACGTCTCCACCGCGGAGGGCGTGCCCGACACCCCCCAGACCCGCTCGCCGTCCTACCGCCTCGCCTACGACGACGAGGACTTCCTGTGCCGCGACGAGCTGCGCCCCGCGCGGCTGCAGCTCGAGCTGATGAAGGCCACGCTGCTGATGGACGAGGCCGAGGTCGAGAGCACCGTGGTCATGTTCGGCGGCGCCCGCGTGCCCCGCCCCGCCGAGGCCGACATGGCCCGCACCGAGACCCTGCGCGGGCTGGCCGCCCAGTACGAGGAGGCCCGCACCTTCGCCCGGCTCGTGACCGAGCGCAGCCTCGCCGAGACCGGCGGGCGCCGCAACGTGATCGTCACCGGGGGCGGCCCGGGCGTGATGGAGGCCGGCAACCGCGGCGCCGCCGACGCGGGCGGCCGCTCCGTGGGCCTCAACATCGTGCTGCCCCACGAGCAGGCGCCCAACGCGTACGTGACGCCGGAGCTGTCGTTCAACTTCCACTACTTCGCGATCCGCAAGATGCACTTCCTGATGCGGGCCTCGGCGATCTGCGTGTTCCCGGGCGGCTTCGGCACCCTCGACGAGCTGTTCGAGTCGCTGACGCTGATCCAGACGGGGCGCATGGAGCGGGTGCCGTTCCTGCTGTTCGGCGAGGCGTTCTGGCGCCGCATCGTCGACTGGGAGGCGCTGGAGGAGGCGGGCACCATCGGCCCCGACGACCTCGCCCTGTTCCGCTTCGTGGAAACGGCCGCGGATGCGCTGGCGCTGATGGAGGACTGGCCGCTGGAGCAGACGCGCCGCGAGTTCATCCGTTGAGCCTGCGCGTCGCCATGGTCGGGGCCACCGGCGCGGTGGGCGGCCACGCCCTCGCTGCGCTGCTGGCGGACCCGCGCGTCGGGCACGTCACCGTGCTGGGACGGCGGCCCACCGGGCGGGCGCATCCCAAGCTGCGCGAGCGCATCGTGGCCATGGACGACGCCGCCGCGCTGGCCGAGGCGGTGCCGGACGCCGACGCCGCCCTCAGCACCCTCGGCGTGGGCGAGCCCAGCGCCGCGGACGCCGCGACCTTCCGGCGCGTGGACCACGACCTGCCGCTCGCCTTCGCCCGCGCGGCGCGGGCGCGGGGCGCGCGGCACTTCACGAGCCTCGGCTCGATCGGGGCGGGCGCGCGGGGGATGGGCGGCTTCCTCCGCACCAAGGGCGAGCTGGAGCGGGCGATCGGGGCCTTGGGCTTCGAGGGCGTCTCGCTGCTGCGCCCCTCGATGATCCTGACGCCCGAGAACCGCTACGGCGCGTCGCAGGCGGCGACGCTGTGGCTCTGGCCGCGCCTCGCGCCGGTGCTGCGCGGCCCGCTCCTGCCCCTGCGCGGCATCCCGGTGGAGCGGCTGGGCCGCGCGGCCGCCGCCGCCACCGCGGGCATGGCGCCGGGCGTGGCGGTGCTGCGCTGGCCCGAGCTGGACCGCCTCGCGGACGAGGTTCCGCCGCCCTCCGCGCGCTAGCCGTCGGCGCCCGTCGCCGCCCCGTCCGGCCCCGACAGCACGTAGTCCACGAACTCCGTGGTCTGCAGCGTGCGGCGCAGGTTGTCGTCGGAGATCATGGTCGCGCGGATGCGGCCCCGGGCGTCGCGCCAGATGCTGATGCCCTCGAGGTTGTCGTGGGCGCGCAGGGGCGAGACCATCTCCACCCGCCCGTCCGTGCCGTCCGCCGCGAAGGAGCGGATGCGCGAGCGGAAGCCGATCACCGCGAAGTCGCGCTCGAGCACGTAGAGCCGCCCGTCGGGGCCGAAGTCCGCGCCCGAGACCAGGAACGCCCCCTCGCGCGGAATCGAGAAGGCCCAGTCCCAGACCGCGTCCTCCGGGTCGTAGCGGTAGACCGGGAACGGATGGCCGTCGCCGCCGACGTCCGGAACCGTCTCGCCGACGGGCAGTGGCGCGCCGTCCTCCGCCGTGGAGCGTTCGGGGATCGCGTAGAGCCGTCCCGCGGCATCCGCGGCCAGGGCCTCCAAGCCACTGTTGCTCTGCATCCGCTCGAAGTCGGGGTGACGGGGGATGCGCTCGGGCACGCCCTCCAGGGTGGGGTGGCGCATCACCCGCGTCACGCCCTCGTAGGAGACGTAGAAGGTGTCGCCCACCTTGGCCAACCCCTCGGCATCGCTCTCGCCGCCCTTCAGCGGGCCGCCCGTGGAGCGCAGGAGCGGGCCGTGCGCCGCGACGGCGACGGCGCTCACCGCGCCCGCGGCGTCGCGCACGAGGCGGCCGCGCACCCAGGAGCCCCGATCCGAGAGCGCCACGAAGTCGAGCCCGTCCTCGCCCAGCCACAGCGCCGAGTAGCCGCCCGCACGCGCCCAGTCCGGCTCCCACACGTGGGAGCCGACCGTGTCGGCGGCACAGGCCGGGAGCGCCGCGCCTAGCGCGAGGGCGCAGAGAGGACGGAAGCGCATTGCTGGGGCAGGTCGGCCATGCGCAGCTCGCGGCGCGGGGGACTGGGCTTGGCGTTCGGGTCGGGCGGCGGCGGGTTCAGGATGTTCTGCTGCCACTGGCGCGCCTCGGCGCAGCCGTCGCCCGGCGGCGGCGGGGCCTGATCGACGCAGGCGGCGGCCCCGCGGGGGCAGGAGATGCGCACGTGCATGTGGTAGTGGTGCCCGTACCAGGGCCGGACCTTGCGCAGCCACGCGCGGTCGCCGGTGGCGTCCTCGCACATCTGCACCTTGGCGCCGGGGAAGATGAAGATGCGCGCCGTGCGCGGGTCCTCGGCGGCGCGCTTCACCAGCTCCTGCTGGCCGCGCGTCCAGTTGCGGTTCACGTAGGCGCCCTCGGCGCGGCGCATGGAGACCGCCGAGATCTCCTCGCGCTCGCGGCGCGAGAGCGTGACGTCGTTCACCGGATAGAGCCAGACGTCGGCATCGAGCCCGATCTGGTGCGAGCGGTGGCCCGAGGTCATCGGCCCGCCGCGCGGCTGGCTCAGGTCGCCCACGTAGACGCCCTCCCAGCCGAAGGCGTCCATGTGCCGCCCCAGGTCCTCGACGAGGTCCACGAGCTGGGGGTGGCCCCAGTTGCGGTTGCGGCTCAGGCGCATGGCCTGCCAGGCGTCGCCCGTCTCGGCCAGCGCCACGTTGCCGGCCGCGCAGCCCTTGGCATACGATCCGATCGGCTCGGCGGCCTGGGCCGACGGGCGGGTGGCGGCGCCGAACAGCTCCTTGGCGAGCTGGGCGTGGACGGGGGCCGCGGCGAGGGCCGCGGCGAGGGTCAGGCCGATGCGGAGCGCGGCTCTTGCGACCATGCGGTCTCTCCTTCTGCTCGGACCCACTTCAACAGCACCAGCCCGGCGATGAAAAGCAGGGCCAGCGGCAAGACGCCGATGCGCTGCGAGCCCGAGACCAGCGTCACGATCCCGATCAGCCACGGCGCGAGGAAGGCGGTCGCCTTGCCGGCCAGCGCGTAGAGCCCGAACGCCTCGGTCATGCGCTGGGGATGGGCCTGGCGCACCAGCATCGTGCGGCTCGCGGCCTGCAGGCTGCCTCCGGCCGCGCCGATCACGGCGCCGATCACGTAGAACGCCACGTCGGGCAGCGCGGACTCGGGGCCGACGGCCACGCCCAGCACCGCCTCGCGGCTCACGAACACCACCGCCACGGAGACCGTCAGCAGCGCCGCGATGCACCAGACGATCACCGGGCGCGGGCCCCAGCGGCTGTCGGCATGCCCGCCGATCCAGGCGAACACCGCGCCGGTCACGGCGGCCAGGATGCCGAACACGCCCACGTCGATCACGGTCCAGCCCAGCACGCCCACCGCGTAGATGCCGCCGAAGGTGTAGAGCCCGTTCAGCGCGTCGCGGTAGAGCATCGACGCGCCCAGGAACGCCGAGAAGCCCGGCGTGCGCGGCAGGGCGCGGATGGTCCTGCCCAGCCCCCGCAGCGCGGCGCCTGCGGGCACGCGCGGGGCGGCGGAGCGGCGTTCCCGGACCCACAGGAAGAACGGGATCATGAACACGGCGTACCAGAGGGCGGTGAAGGGCCCGACGGTGCGGGTGCCTTCGCGGGCCTCGGGGTCCAGCCCGAACAGCGGCGCGGTGCCGAGCAGCGTCACGCCGTCGCCGTTCTCGGCGAGGAAGAGGAGCATGATCACGAGGCCGAGCACGCCCCCCACGTAGCCCAGCGCCCAGCCTGAGCCGGAGATGCGGCCGATGGCGTCGCGCGGGCCGAGGTCGGGCAGCATGGCATTGGTGAATATCGTGGCGAACTCCATGCCCACCAGCCCGATGCAGAAGGCCAGGAGGATCGGCCAGACCGGGTCCGCCCCCGGCACGGCCCACCACAGCGCGAAGCTGCCCGTGACGTAGAGCGCCGAGAACAGCCAGATCCACGGCATCCGCCGCCCCGAGCCGTCGGCCAGCGCGCCCAGCACGGGGGCCATGAGCGCGATCAGGAGGCCAGCGGTGCCGATCGCGAAGCCCCAGGCCGACTGCGCGGCCACGGGGTCGTCCATCACTGCGGAGGCGAAGTAGGGGCCGAACACGAAGGTGATCAGCAGCGTGTTGTAGGGCTGCGAGGCGAAGTCGAACATCATCCAGCCGCGCACCCGGCGGCGCAGCGTGACCGCCCCGGTGGCGGACTCGGTCGTGATCGTGGTCATCGGCGGCGCCCCCCGCGTCCCTCTAGAGCCGCCGCCCGCGCCGGGCGCAATCGGGACGTTCGGCCTAGGGCAGGGGCGGCCAAGGCCGTTGCGCATCCGCCGCGATCCAGGCCTCGACCCACGCGGGCAGCGGGGGCGGCGGCTCGGTGCGGCCCAGCGCCTCCAGCACGCGCGCCGAGGGGATCGAGCGGCCCCGCTCCGTCACGGCCGTCCGCAGGAGCGCCTGCGCGGCGCACTCGCCGCCGATCCACATCTCCTGGAGGATGTAGAAGAAGCGATGGTCGGTGCCCGCCAGCCGGGTGCGCATCTCGATGCGGGCCATGGGCAGGATGCGGCGCCGGTAGCGCACCGAGGAGCCGGCCACGGCGAGGCCCCAGCGGTGGCGGCGCATGGCGGCGCCCAGCCCGAAGCGGCGCGCCGAGGTGAAGCGCCCGAGGTCGAACAGCGTCAGCACGCGGCCGTTGTTCATCTCCCCGAAGCCGTCGAGGTCCCAGGGCAGGCAGCGGTGATGCGAGACGTGCACCCCGTCGAGGGCCAGCGGCGGGTCGTTGCGGTGGCGCCATAGCTGCCAGGCGAGTCGGACGAAGGGATACATGGGCCGGCCCTGCGCGCGGGTGACGCGCGCGTCAAGCGCGACGGGGCGTCAGGTTGCCCGCTCCGGTTGCGGCCCCTGCCCCGCGCCCCTAGATCGGGCCGAACGCCCTGCCGGAGACGCCGCCCCATGTGCTCGATCCTCGAGATCCTCTCGTTCCTGCTGTCGATCCTGCAGACGATCATCATCGTCCACATCATCGTGTCGTGGCTGGTGAGCTTCGGGGTGCTGAACCTCGGGCAGCCGATCGTCGCGAGCGTCTGGGACGGGCTCCAGCGCCTGCTCGAGCCGATGTACGGCCCGATCCGCCGCGCGCTGCCGCCGATGGGCGGGCTCGACCTCGCGCCGCTGGTGGTGATCCTGGGCGTGTTCGTGGCGCAGACGCTGATCCGCAACAACCTGCCGGCGGCCTGCTACGGGTTCTAGCCCAGCGCGGCCGCATCGATCGCGGCCTCGCCGTGGGCCACCCGGCCCTCGGCGCCGTGCTGCAGCATCAGCCCGCCCAGGATGGCGAGCGCGAGGATCGCGATGCGCAGGCCGTATCGGCGATTGGTCATGGCATCCTCCCGGAATCTGCCCTGCGCCGACCATACCCCCCCGGGGCAGCGTGCCGAATCAATTGCACGTGACGCGGGGCGCGCTAGCGTCGCCCCCATGGACGCCGCCCCATGAAGATCGCCGCCTGGTCCGGCCCCCGGAACCTCTCGACCGCGATGATGTACGCCTTTGCCGCGCGCGGCGACACGGAGGCGCTGGACGAGCCGTTCTACGCGGCCTTCCTGGCGCATTCGGGACTGCGGCATCCGATGCACGAGGCGGTGGTGCGCTCGCAGCCCGCGGACCCGGAGGCCGTGGCCGCGGCGCTCGCCGCCGGGGGCGCCCTGCCCCACCGCTACGCCAAGCTCATGGCGCACCACATGGAGGGGATGCCGCTCGGCTGGGCCGGAGACTGGGCCCACGTCCACCTGATCCGCCACCCGGCGCGCGTGATCGCGAGCTACGAGGCCAAGCGCGAGGGGCCGACCGAGGCCGACCTCGGCTTCGCGGCGCAGGCCACGCTGCACGACCGGCTGGGCGGCGTGATCGTGGACACCTCGGCCCTGCGCGAGGACCCCGAGGGGATGCTGCGCACGCTCTGCGCGGCGCTTGGGCTCGAGTGGACCGACCGGATGCTCGGCTGGGAGGCCGGCCCAAAGCCCTTCGACGGCGCCTGGGCGCCGCACTGGTACGGCGCGGTGCACCGCTCCACGGGGTTCGCGGGGGCGGAAGGCCCCCTGCCGGCGGTGGAGCGACGGGACCTGCTGGACGCGTGCCTGCCGTTCTACGAGGCGATGCGGTCGCGGGCGCTGGTGGCGTAGGGCACACGCCGACGACCGCCCCGCCCCGGCCTCGCGCCGGAGCTTCCGGATGCCGATGGCGCGAACCATTCGAAGCGAAGCGCCCGTCGTGGCCAGAGGCCCCGGCGCAAGGCCGGGGCGTGGCAGAGCGCCGCTACTCCAGCTGCGCCCCAGAGAGCTGCGTGTAGAGTCCCCCCGCCGCGGTCAGCTCCTCGTGCGTCCCGCGCTCCACGATCCGGCCCGCCTCCATCACAAGGATCTGGTCGGCGCCCCGCACCGTCGACAGCCGGTGCGCGATCACCAGCGTGGTGCGGCGCTCCGACAGCTTCGCCAGCGCCTCCTGCACCAGCCGCTCGGAGCGGGTGTCGAGGGCGCTGGTCGCCTCGTCGAGCAGCAGGATCGGCGCATCGCGCAGGATGGCGCGGGCGATGGCGATGCGCTGGCGCTGCCCGCCCGACAGGTTGCCGCCCCGCGGCCCCGCGGGCGCGTCCAGCCCACCGGGCAGCGCGTCCGCGAACTCGGTGACGTGGGCCGCCTCCAGCGCGGCGCGCAGGGCGTCCTCGGGCACGTCGCGGCCGAGGGTCACGTTCTCGCGGATGGTCTCGTCGAAGAGCAGCGTCTCCTGGCTGACCACCGAGAAGAGGCCGCGCAGGTCCTCGATCGTGTAGTCGCGGATGTCGTATCCACCGATCAGGGCCCGGCCCTCCCCCGGGTCGACGAGCCGGGTCAGCACGTTGAACACCGTGGTCTTGCCCGCGCCCGACAGTCCCACCAGCGCGGTGCTGGTGCCCTCGCGCGCCTCGAAGTCGAGGCCGCGCAGCACCTCGGCGTCGCCGTAGCTCAGGTGCACGTCCTCGAAGGCGATGTCGCAGCGCTCGGGCTGCCGCTCGCGGGGCGTGGCCGGCGAGACGATGGTGGGCAGCGTGTCGCGCAGGGCGTGGATGCGCTCCAGCGAGGCGAGCAGGGTCTGCCACTGGCCCGAGAGGCCGGCGAGGCGGCGCAGCGGCTGGAAGGCCAGCGCCATGGCGGTGAAGAAGCTCATGAACTCGCCGATGGTCTTCTCGCCCGCCACGATCTGCGGCCCGCCGTAGAGGATCACCGCGAAGAAGCCGAAGCCCACGGCGAGGTCCACCATGGCCGGCACGACCGCCTGCCCGCCCTGGGTGCGCACGGTGGCGCGCACCATCTCTTCGGTGGCGGTGCGGAAGCGGTCCTCCTGGTAGCGCTCCATGGCGTTGAGCTTGATCGGCGCGATGCCGTGGAAGATCTCGTCGAGGCGCGTGGTGCGGCGCCCGGCGATGTCGCGCAGGCGGTGGGCCTTGCGGCGCACGTAGCGCTGCACGACCAGCGAGGGCAGCACGAGCAGCGGCGCGCCGACGATGGCGACCAGCGTCCAGACCGGGTCCACGAGGATCGCCACCACCATCAGCGAGACCAGCCCGATCCCGTCGCGGCCCGCGTTGGTGACGATGCCGGTCCAGATCGTCTGGATCGCCTGCACGTCGCCCTGCACCCTCTCGATCAGGAGACCGGGGGGGTTCTGGGCGAAGTAGGCGCTGTCGAGGCGCAGGACGTGACTCAGGAGGTCGCCCTGCAGGCGCGCCGAGGCGCGGAAGCTGACGGAGGCCATGATGATCCGCTGCACCACGCCCGCCACGGCGCGCACCGCGAAGAGCGCGAAGATCGCGCCCCCCACCACCGGGATCAGGTCGAGCCGCCCGTCCGTGAACACGGTGTCGAACATCGGCTCGAGCATCCAGGTCAGCAGGCCCACCGAGCCGCCCTCCACGGCCATCAGGAGCGCCGCGAGGAGGATCAGCGGCACGTAGCGGCCGAGGTATTCGCGCCAGAGGCGGCGGAAGGGATGCATGCGGGCTCCGGGCGGGTTTCCGCGGGGGTAGCGCGGGGGGGCGCGGGTTGTCGAGTTCGGGGGGCCGCCCCCGGCGCTTCGCGCCGCCCCCGAGGTATTCCGGGAACGAAGACCTCCGGGGGCCGCGGCGAGGAAGGCGTGCCCCCGCGCGAAGGCGCGCGCGCGATTGCGCCGCCCCGCGCCCCGTGCCACGCCGCGCCCCGGGGAGGACGTCACCGATGAAGGCAGGGATTGCCGCGCTCACGCTGGCCTACGTGCTGAGCCAGTTCTACCGCGCGTTCCTCGCGGTGCTCGCGCCCGAGATGGAGGCCGAGCTGGGCATCGGGGCCGCCGCCCTCTCTCGCGCCAGCGGCATCTGGTTCCTGGTGTTCGCCGCGATGCAGATCCCCGTGGGCTGGCTGCTGGACCATGTGGGCCCGCGCCGCACCGCCGCCGGCCTTCTGGGGCTGGCCGGCGCGGGCGGGGCGCTCCTGTTCGCCTCGGCCACCGCCGCGTGGCAGATCGACGTGGCGATGGGGCTGATCGGCGCGGGCTGCGCGCCCGTGCTGATGGCGAGCTACTACATCTTCGCGCGCACCTTCCGCCCCGCCGTGTTCGCCACGCTGGCCGCGACGCTGGTGGGCGTGGGCTCGATCGGCAACATCGCCGCCTCGGTCCCCCTCAGCCTCGCCGCCGAGGCGGTGGGCTGGCGCGGCGCACTCTTGGCGCTGGCTGCGATCACCTTCGCCGTGGCCGTGGCCTGCTGGGCGCTGGTGCGCGACCCCGAGGCCGCGCCGGGCGGCGCGCGCGGCTCGTTCCTCGACGTGCTGCGCATTCCCGCCTTCTGGCTGATCGCGCCGATGCTGCTGGTGAACTACGCCCCCTCGGCCGGCCTGCGGGGCCTCTGGGCGGGGCCTTACGTCGCCGACAACTACGGCGCCGCCCACGTGGGCACGGTGACGTTCCTGATGGGCCTCGCCATGATCGCGGGCAACTTCCTCTACGGCCCGCTCGACCGGCTGACGGGGACGCGCAAGGGCGTGGTTCTGGCGGGCAACCTCGGGGGCGCGGCGGTGCTGAGCGTTCTGTGGTGGATGCCCGTGCCGGGCCTGTGGACCGCGACGGCGCTTCTGGCGCTCGTGGGGGCGCTGGGCGCCTCCTACGCGGTGGGCGTGGCGCATGGCCGGGCCTTCGTGCCGGCGCATCTGACGGGCCGGGGCGTGACGCTGCTCAACCTCTTCTCGATCGGCGGCGTGGGCATAATGCAGTTCGCGACGGGGCCCATCTTCGAGGCCGCGGGCGGGGGCGTCGACGGCTACCGCACGCTCTTCGGCCTCTTCGCGCTGGTGCTGGTGGCGGGCTGCGCCGTCTACAGCTTCGCGCCCGACTCGACCGACTGAACCGGGGCGGCGCCTCCGGGGTTCAGCCCCGAACGGAGGTGCCCCCATGAGCGACGCGAAGCGGACCGATCCCGAGCTGTGGGAGACGGTGAAGCGCGAGATCACCGAGTCGGACAAGGGCGGCGACCCCGGCCAGTGGTCGGCGCGCAAGGCCCAGATGGCGGTGCAGGAGTACAAGCGCCGCGGCGGCGGCTACGACGAGGATGGCGCCGCGCAGGAAGACACGCACCTGCACCAGTGGACCGAGGAGGACTGGGGCACGAAGTCCGGGGATGAGTCGGGCGAGACCGGCGAGCGGTACCTGCCCAGGCGCGTGCGGATGCTGCTGACCGAGGACGAGTACCGGCGCTCGACCGCGAAGAAGCAGGGCTCGGACGAGCAGTTCGTGGACCAGCCCGATGACGTGCGCGAGAAGGTGGCGCATATCAAGGAGAGCGGCCCGACGAAGGCGACGCTGGAGGAGCGGGCGGCCGACCTCGGGATCGAGGGGCGGTCCTCGATGACCAAGGACGCGCTGCTGGAGGCGATCGAGGATGCCACCGACGAGAACGGGCGCGCGAAGGGCGGCTCCGCGGCGCTGGAGGGCAAGACCAAGGACGAGCTGATGGAGATGGCCCGCGAGCGGGACGTCGAGGGGCGGTCGGGGATGACCAAGGAGGAGCTGGTCGAGGCGCTGGCCGGGGGTGGCGACGGCGACCTCGCGGACAAGACGCGCGACGAGCTCTACGCGATGGCGCAGGACCGCGACGTGGAGGGGCGCTCGGACATGACCAAGGACGAGTTGCGCAAGGCGCTGGAGTAGCCGCCCCGCACGCCGCGCCCCGGCCTTGCGCCGGGGCCTCGTCTGCCGATCGCGCTATCACTCCGGGCCGAAGCGCCTCCGTCACCCGGAGGCCCCGGATCGGGTCCGGCGCGGCGCGGAGCACCCCGCCTTGCCGCCCACCCCCGGCGGGTGTAGGCGGCTCCGGCTCCATAGGAGGACCACATGGGCTACAAGGTCGTCGTCTGCGGCGCCACGGGGAACGTGGGCCGCGAAATGCTGAACATCCTGGCCGAGCGCCAGTTCCCGGCCGACGAGGTGGTGGCGCTGGCCAGCCGCCGCTCGCTTGGCACGGAGGTGAGCTACGGCGACCGGACGCTGAAATGCCGCGACCTCGCGCAGTTCGACTTCGCGGGCTACGACATCGCGTTCTTCGCGGTGGGCTCCGAGGCCACGAAGGAGTTCGCGCCCAAGGCCGCCAAGGCGGGCTGCGTCGTGATCGACAACTCGTCGCTCTACCGCTACGATCCGGACGTCCCGCTGGTGGTGCCGGAGGTGAACCCCGAGGCGGTCGACGGCTATTCGAAGAAGAACATCATCGCCAACCCCAACTGCTCCACGGCGCAGATGGTGGTGGCGCTCAAGCCGCTCCACGACCGGGCGCGCATCAAGCGCGTCGTGGTCTCCACCTACCAGTCCGTGTCGGGCGCCGGGAAGGAGGGCATGGACGAGCTGTGGGACCAGACCAAGGCGGTCTACAACCCGACCTCCGAGGTGGCCCCCGAGAAGTTCACCAAGCAGATCGCCTTCAACGTGATCCCCCACATCGACGTCTTCATGGAGGACGGCTCCACGAAGGAGGAGTGGAAGATGGTGGCCGAGACCAAGAAGATCGTGGACCCCGCGATCAAGGTCACGGCGACCTGCGTGCGCGTGCCGGTGTTCGTGGGCCACTCCGAGGCGATCAACATCGAGTTCGAGGACCATCTTGACGAGGACGAGGCGCGCGACATCCTGCGCGAGGCGCCCGGGATCATGGTCGTCGACAAGCGCGAGGACGGCGGCTACGTCTCGCCGGTCGAGTGCGTGGGCGACTTCGCCACCTTCGTGAGCCGCATCCGCCAGGACTCCACGATCGACAACGGCCTGAACCTCTGGTGCGTGTCCGACAACCTCCGCAAGGGGGCCGCACTGAACGCGGTGCAGATCGCGGAGACGCTGGGGAAGCGGGTGCTCAAAAAAGGATGAGGGCTGGTCCGGTAGAGCCGGACGGATGGGTGAGGCGGATCAGGACGAAGCCCGGTGGGCTTCGGCCCCGCCGAACGGGGACCGATCCGAGCGCCGAACGCGGGCACGCAAGTGCCCGCGCCCGTGCAACAGCCCAGCGTAGAACGCCCCGGCCCTGAGCCGGGGCCTTTGCTTTCCACCGGCGCTTCCATCGCCCCCCGGGCATAGGCGCCGCCCCACGCGCCGCACCCCTCTCCGCAACCACATCGCCACCCCACCCGGAGGCCCCGGCTCAGGGCTGGGGCGCGCCTCGCTCCACCGCCGCGCCCCCGCTATCCGATACCCCTTGCCGCGCCCCCGCGCCCGCGCGACGCTCCCGCCGAACCGCCCCCCGGAGCCGTCCCATGCGCCTCGCCCTCGTCGCCCTCCTCCTGCCCCTGCCCGCCCTCGCCGACGATATCCCGCTGCGCGCCGACGTGGTGGCGGCGACGGTCTATCTCGCGGGCGCCGACACCGTGCGCCGGGCCGAAGCGGAGGTGCCCGCCGCGGGCGAGCACCGCCTGCTCGTGCCCCTCGCCGACGCCCCCGTGCAGCCCCTCGCGCGCACGTCGATGCCGGTGCCGAGCTTCGAGCTCCCCCGCGCGACGCTGGAGGGGGCGGAGCTGCTGGGCGCCGCTCTGCTGGACGACGCGGGGCTGGACCTCGAGGCGCTCGACACGCCCGCGCAGGGCGAGGCCCGCCGCGCCCTGCGCGCCGCCGAGGAGGTCGTGCGCGAGACCCGCGCGGCGGTGGAGCGGGCGCGGGGCGCGCTCGCCGGGGCGGCGATCCGCACGCGCTGGCTCGACACGCTGGCGGGCGGCGGCGAGGGCACGCTGCGGCCGCCCGCCGACCCCGCCGCGCTGGGCCCCGCGCTCGGCGCGCTGGCCGCCGCGAGCGGCGACGCCGCCGCCGACCGCGTCGCCGCCGCGGCCGCGGTCGAGGCGGCGGAGCGCGCGCTGGAGGAGGCCGAGGCGCGGGAGGCCGAGGCCCGCCGCGCGCTGGAGCGCCTGCGCCCGCTCGCCGAGGGCACGCCAGTGCTGGCCATCTCGCTGGTGGCCGACGCCGCCGGCCCCGTGCGCCTCACGCTCGACGGGCGCACCGATGCGGCGCGCTGGCAGCCGCGCTACGAGGCGCGGCTCGACACCGGGGCCGAGGCCGTGCGGCTCGATCGCCGGGCCGAGCTGCGGCAGGACACCGGCGAGATCTGGCGGGACGTGGCGCTGCGCCTGAGCACCGAGGACCCCTTCGCCCGCGCCGAGCCGACGCCGCCGATGCCCGACCCGGCCCGCGCCCGCCCCCCCGCGCCGCCGCCCGTGGCCGAGGCGCGCGCGATGCCCGAGGCGATGGACGCGCCCTTGGAGATGGACGTGGCCGCGCTCGGCACTGCCAGGGCGATGGCGCCCGAGGTGGTGTTCGAGGGCGCCACGGTGCGGCTGGAGTACCCCCGCCCCGTCACGGTGCGCCCCGGCGCGCCGCTGACCCTGGCCTTGGGTACCGTGGAGCTGCCTGCCGAGACGGAGCTGCGCGCCGTGCCGCGCCGCGACGCCACCGCCTTCCTGGTGGCCGAGGCCCGCAACGCGGGCGCGGAGCCGATCCCCTCCGGCCCCGCCGTGCTGGTGCGCGACGGGGCGCGGGTGGGCGAGACGTTCCTCGCCGCGCTCGCCCCCGGCGCCGAGGTGGAGCTGGGCTTCGGCGCGGTGGAGACGGTGCGGCTGCGCTGGCTGCCTCTCGCGCGGGGCGAGGGCGACGCCGGCGTGTTCCGCCGCTCGGATACCTTGCGCGAGCGTCTGGCCTTCGAGGTCGAGAACACCGGCGCGGCGGCGCGCGAGGTGCTGGCGCTCCACGCGCTGCCCTTCTCGGAGCAGGAGGACGTGGGCGTGGAGGTCGACGCCCGCCCCGCGCCCGACCTACGCGACTGGCGGGACCTGCGCGGCGTGGCGGGCTGGCGGATGGCCCTCGCGCCCGGCGAGACCCGGCGCGTGGAGATCGCCGTGGAGATCGACTGGCCCGAGGGGCAGGAGCTCCACTGGCGCCCCTGAGGCGCGCCTCAGACCGCCAGGAACTCCCCGCGGGCCGGGTCGAAGGCCTGCAGGTCGCCCGAGGCGATGTCGGTCCAGCAGCCGTGGAGCGCGAGCGTGCCCGCCTCCACGGCCGAGGCCACGAACGGGAAGGTCATCAGGTTCTCGAGGCTGCGCAGCACGGCGCGCTTCTCCAGCGCCTCCAGCCGCTCGGCCTCGTCCTTGATGCCCGCGACCTCGGCATGCACGGGGCGCAGCACGTCCATCCAGCGGCCAACGAAGCTGGTGGGCTCGTCGAGCGCGGGCGCCTTGCCCGAGCACATCGCGTCGCAGCCTGCCACGCCGCCGCAGCGCGAGTGGCCCATCACGATGATCTGGCTGACGTGGAGCGCCGTCACCGCGTACTCGATGGCGGCCGAGGTGCCGTGGCGGTTGCCGTCGGGCTCGCAGGGGGGGACGAGGTTGGCGATGTTGCGGTGGATGAAGAACTCGCCCTGCTCGGCCCCGAAGATCGAGGTGACGTGCACGCGGCTGTCGCAGCACGAGATCACCATGGCGCGCGGGCGCTGCCCCTCGGTGGCCAGTCGTCGGTACCAAGCCGCGTTCTCGGCGTGGGTGGTGGCCTTCCAGCCGTGGTAGCGCTGGACGAGGTTCTGCGGCAGGGGCTTGGCGTGCTTCATGGGGCCTCCCGGGCTGGATCGCCCCGGCCTAGCCGACCGGGGCGTTCCGCGCAATTCGAGCGATCCGCCCGCACGCGCGCCGGGGACGCGCCCCGTTTCCGCCCCGATCCCCGGCGATCCGATGCGGGCAACCGCCGAATCCGAAGCCCAGGAGCCTGCCCCATGCCCGCCCCCTCGCCCGCCCCGCAGGCCCCGTCCCGGGGCGCCGCCCCGCTCCTGCCGCTCGCGCCCTCCGAGCCGGTGCGCTTCGACGCGGCCGTGCTGGCGCGGTTCTGCCGCCGGGAGGGCGCGAACGCCGAGACCGCGATCGGCGACCTGCTGGTGCAGATCGAGGAGCGGCTGGTGCTGGCCGCCTGGCAGGGCGGACAGGGCGAGTGGGAGGGCCTCGGCCGCAGCGCCGGGGCGCTGGAGCGGATGGGCGCGCGGATCGGCATGACCACCCTCGTGCGGGCCGCCGCGGCGGTGCGCGACTGCCTGCACGGCAACGACCCGGTCGCCCTGCCCGCCTGCGCGGCGCGCCTCGCGCGGCTGGGCGAGGGCGGACGGCTGGAGCACTGGCGGCTGGAGCGGGGCGAGGCGCCGGAGTGACGGCGCGCCCGAGGCGCGCGACCCCGCCTTGAAGCGCCCGTCCCTGCGGGTAATGTCCCCCGGTCAATCCCGAGGAGGATGCCCGTGCGCTTCGCCGATCCCGACACCCGCGCGATCCCGCTCTCGCTCGTCCCCTCCGAGGGGGTGGGCGCCTGGCTCGCGCGGCAGGACGAGCCGGTGCGCGACTGGGCGGCGGCGAACGGCTTCCGGGGCCGCGCGGGCGAGATCCTGCGCGTGCCCGGCCCCGACCTCGCGATCGCCCGCGTCCTGTTCGGCTGGGGCACGCCCTCGGACCATCGGCGCGACCGCTTCCTGCTCGCGCGTGCGGCCGAGGGGCTGCGCGGGGGCACCTACGCGCTGGACGCGCCGGAGCTGACGGCCAACGCGCTCGAGGAGGCGGCGCTGGGCTGGCTGCTCTCGGACTACCGCTTCGACCGCTACAAGGCCGGGCCCGAACGCCCCGACCCGCCCCGCCTGCGCGCGCCCCGGGGCGTGGACGCGCGGCGGCTGGAGGCGATCGCGGCCGGCGAGGCGCTGAGCCGCGACCTCATCAACACACCCGCCTCGGACATGGGCCCCGACGAGCTGGAGGCGGCCCTGCGTGCGCTGGCCGACGCCCACGGCGCCGCGGTGACCGCGGTCCGCGGCGACGACCTCCTCGCCGAGAACTTCCCCCTGATCCACGCCGTGGGCCGCGCCTCGCCCCGCGCGCCCCGCCTCCTCGAGATGCGCTGGGGCGAGGCGGGCCCTCGCGTGACCCTGGTGGGCAAGGGCGTGTGCTTCGACACCGGCGGGCTGAACCTCAAGCCCGGCGCGTCGATGGCGCTGATGAAGAAGGACATGGGCGGCGCGGCCACGGTGCTGGGGCTGGCCTCCATGATCATGACGCTCGGGCTGCCCGTCCGGCTGCGCGTCCTGGTCCCGGCGGTGGAGAACAGCGTGGCGGGCGACGCCTTCCGCCCCGGCGACGTGCTGCACTCGCGCGCCGGCAAGACCGTGGAGATCAACAACACCGACGCCGAGGGGCGGCTGGTGCTGGCCGACGCCCTCGCCTTCGCCTGCGAGGCGGAGCGGCCTGACCTCCTCGTCTCCATGGCCACGCTCACGGGCGCGGCGCGGGTGGCGGTGGGGCCCGACCTCTCGCCCTTCTTCACCGACGACGACGCGCTGGCCATGGCGCTGGCCCATGCCGGCGCGCGGGTGCGCGACCCGGTCTGGCGGATGCCCTTCCACCGCCCCTACGAGCGCATGATCGAGCCCGCCGTGGCGGACCTCGACAACGCGCCCTCGGGGGGCATGGCCGGCGCGATCACGGCCGCCCTCTTCCTCGACCGCTTCGTGGCCGATGGCACGCGCTACGCCCATTTCGATATCTACGGCTGGCAGCCCGCCGCCGCGCCCGGACGGCCGCGGGGCGGCGTGGGCATGGGCGCGCGGGCGCTGCTGGACGCGCTGCCGGGGGTGCTGGCGCTGTGAACGTGCCCACCCTCGACCCGCGCGCGACCCCCGCGAACGGCCACGCCGCCGCCTCGGAGCTGCGCGGGGTGGTGGAGGCGGCGCGCTACGTGAAGGGCACGGTGCGCACCGTGCAGCAGCCCCTCGTGAACATGAGCGCCCGGCCCCGCGGCGACCGCACCTCGCAGCTGCTCTACGGCGAGGGGTTCCGGGTGATCGACGAGCGCGAGGGCTATGCCTTCGGACAGGCGATGCGCGATGGCTACTGCGGCTGGGTGCTGGCCGCGGCCCTCGGGCGGCAGGAGACCATGACCCACTGGGTCGCCGCGCCCGCCACGCACCTCTACCCGCGCGCGCAGGTCAAGGCGCCGCCCGAGGTGGCGATCTTCTTCGGCTCCCAGGTGCGGGTGACGAGCGACCTCGGCGACTTCCAGAAGGTCTCCACCGGGCACTTCGTCCCCTCGGCGCACCTCCAGCCCCTGCGCGCGCGCTTCGGCGATCCGGTGGGCGTGGCCGACCTGTTCCTCGGCA
This sequence comes from Jannaschia sp. W003, assembly GCF_025144335.1. Classification (NCBI taxonomy): domain Bacteria; kingdom Pseudomonadati; phylum Pseudomonadota; class Alphaproteobacteria; order Rhodobacterales; family Roseobacteraceae; genus Jannaschia; species Jannaschia sp. W003. The sequence goes on along the minus strand of NZ_CP083539.1, from coordinate 807,243 downwards.
CGCCCTACCTCTGGGGCGGCTCGTCGCGCTGGGGCATCGACTGCTCGGGGCTGGTGCAGCAGGCGGTGCTCGCCACCGGGCGCGACTGCCCGCGCGACAGCGACCAGCAGATGGCCGCCCTCGGCCGCGACCTCGCGGAGCACGAGACGCCGGGCCGGGGCGACCTGATCTTCTGGGAGGGCCACGTGGGCTTCATAGGCGACGGCGAGATGCTGCTGCACGCCAATGCCCACCACATGGCGGTGGCCTACGAGCCCCTCGGCGAGGCGCTGGAGCGCATCCGCGCGGGCGCCGGCGGCGCGGGGCGCGGCGCGGGCGACCCGATCGCGATCCGCCGCTTCTGAGGCGGCGGTCAGACGGAGGCGGGCGCGCGCGCGAGCAGCGCGCGGGCGTGGCGGCGGTGACGCGCGACGAGCCCGCGCAGGCGCGCCGGCCGCGGGCAGGGGCGGACCGGCACGGCATCGCCGCCGGGCACGCGGCTTCCCAACACCGCACGGGCCTCGGGACCGAGCAGCAGGCTCTCGGCGGGGGCGCCCTCGGCGAAGATCACCTCGTGACGGGCGAGGAGGAGGTGCACGTAGCGCACCCCGCCCGCGGGCAGCACGGCGGCGATGCCCGGCAGGCCTGCCAGCAGGCGCGCGGGCACCAGCACCTCGCCCGAGCCGAACATGCGCCGCGCGATGGCGGAGCGCACCAGCATCCGGTGCTGCGGCGAGACCACGAGGGCGCGGCGCGGCAGGCCGCCGCCCAGGGCGCCCGCCGCGATGCGCACGGGGCGCAGGCGCGGCGCGGCCCGCAGCGCGGCGGCGTCCAGCCCCATGCCGCCCGCCCAGCGCAGCGGCTGCAGCCCGCGGTCGGCGGTCCGCAGATGGGCACCGGGGCGCAGCGTCTCGACCGGACGGGGGCCGCGGGCGGAGTCGATCAGCGTGCCGGCGGCGAAGCAGACCACGTTCGTCCGCTCGACGTTCTTGACCGACAGGCCCGTGGTGTAGGTGTCGAGGCGGTCGTTCCCGGAGCCTCCGTCGACGCTGGCGACGGTGGCGTTCGCGCCGACGTTCACCACGTCGTCGCCCCCGCCGCCCTTGATGTTGGTGATCGCGAGGCCCGAGGCGAAGCCCAGCACGTCGGCGCCGTCGTCGCCCTCCACGTCGCGGATCGAGGCGCGGTGCCCGAAGGTGACCGTGTCGTCGCCCGCCTTCGCGGTGATGCGCTGGAACGAGGCGTCGTCGCCCGCCACGAGGCTGTCGGCGGCGTCGCCGAAGGTCCAGTGGTCGGTGGCCGTGAACCGGTCGCCCACGGTGGCGGTGTTCGGCCCCGCCTGCGAGCCTTCGAGCTGGCCGAACGCGGCGTCGTCGCCCGCGTGCAGCGCGAGGCCGTCCGCGGCCTTGGCGTCCAGCCGCACCGCGCCGGCGTCGGCCCCGTCGGCCAGCATCACGGTGACATCGATCCCCGCCTGCGGCTTGAGCGTCAGGGCGTTCGCGTTGCCCGCGTCGAAGCGGAGCTCCACCGCGGCGGGGCCGCCGCCGCCGGCGACGAAATCGACGTTCGCATCCGCGCCGGGGGCGATGACGTAGACGTCGCCGTCGGCCACGGTGATCGTGCCGCCCGCCGCGATCTCGCCCGGGCCGAGCGGCGTGGTTCCGGAAGCCACGATCGTGTAGGTCGCCATCGCCCTCGGCCCGCCCTCCGCCCGCGGATCGCGTCCGCGGCGCCTCGATGCCGGCTGGGTGTTGAGATCGGGTGAAGCCTCGAATGCGTCCGGTCGGTCCGGCGCCCGCGCGCTACTCCACCGCGCGGATCAGCTTGCGCTCGAGCACGCGCAGCACGGCGCCGAGGTCGTGGCCGCGGCGCAGGATGCGCCCGTCCATGCCGATCACCGCGTACTGCCCCTGCCGCGCCGCGAGCTTCGGGCGCTTCTCGATGCGGTAGAGCGGCTGCTCGGCGGTGCGGCGGAAGACGTTGAAGCCCGCGCACTCCCGCGAGCCGGTCAGCGCGTAGTCGCGCCACTCGCCCGCCGCCACCATGCGTCCGTAGAGCCGCAGGATCGCGTTCAGCTCGGGGCGCTGGAAGTGGACGATCTCGGGGACGGGCGCGTTCATTGCCCTCAGACTTGCGCGCGCTCGTCACCGATTCAAGATGTTCCGCCGCGTTTGGCGCCCCGGAGCGCCCCCGCCGCCACGACATGGCCCCGGTGCGGTCACATCCGGGGGCCGTGCCCGCCCCGGCCGCGCCACGGGGCCCGGCCACAAGGGGGCATCGGAGCGACGCTCGCTCCACCCTCCGGCGGCGGCGGGCGCCCAAGGCCCCCACCTGGCGACCCGCTCCGCAGGAGGACGACCGCACGGAACCTCCGTGCGCGTGGCGGCCCCGCCTCCCAGTGGCGGGGCCGTCCAACCCCTAGCTGCGGACCAGCTTCTCGTAGCCCTCGGCGATGTCGCGCGTGAGCGACCCCACCTCGAAGTTGTAGTCCCCGATCTGCCCCACCGGGGTGACCTCGGCCGCCGTGCCCGTCAGCCAGCACTGCTCGAAGCCCTCCAGCTCCTCGGGCATGATGTGGCGCTCGTGGACCTTGATCTGGCGGTCCTCCAGCATCCCGATCACGGTCTGCCGGGTGATGCCGTTCAGGAAGCAGTCGGGGTCGGGCGTGTGCACCTCGCCGTCCTTCACGAAGAAGATGTTGGCGCCCGTCGCCTCGGCCACGTAGCCGCGGTAGTCGAACATCATGGCATCCGAGCACCCCTTCGCCTCGGCGGCGTGCTTGGACATGGTGCAGATCATGTAGAGGCCGGCGGCCTTGGCGTGGCTTGGCGCGGTCTCGGGGCTCGGGCGCTTCCACTTCGCGATGTCGAGCTTGGCGCCCTTCATCTTGGCGTCTCCGTAGTAGTTGCCCCAGCCCCAGGTGGCGATCGCGAGGCGCACGGGGTTGCGGGCCGAGCTGACGCCCATGTCCTCGCCCGCGCCGCGCCAGGCCAGCGCACGCACGTAGGCGTCCGACAGCCCGTTGGCCTTCATGGTCTCGTACTTGGCGGCCTCGATCTCCTCGACCGTCCAGGGGATCTCCATGTCGAGCGCGCGGCCCGAGGCCAGCAGGCGCTCGGAGTGGCGGCGGCTCTCGAAGATGGTGCCGCCATAGGCGCGCTCGCCCTCGAACACCGACGAGGCGTAGTGCATGGCGTGGGTCAGCAGGTGGACGTTGGCGTCGCCCCACTCCACCAGCTTGCCGTCCATCCAGATCTTGCCTTCGCGTTCCGCGTATGACCCCGCCATCGTCGCCTCCCTAGCGAATGTTGCCGCAACCGGTCCCTCCGGGACATAATGTTGCGCGGATTGCGGTCCGGGCTAGCAATCGGCCCTTGGAATGTCAACAAGGCTGACGTAAATTGCGCCCATGCAGGACGGCGAGAGCGACACCCTTCTCTTCCTCACGGACGCCCAGCTCCGGCGGGCGATCGAGGCGATGTTCTTCGCCTACCGGGGCTTCACTGCCGATCCCGACCGCATCCTCGCGGAGCGCGGCTACGGACGCGCCCACCACCGGGCGCTGCACTTCGTGGGCCGCGCGCCGGACACCACCGTGAACAACCTGCTCGCCATCCTCGGCGTCACCAAGCAGTCGCTGAACCGGGTGCTGCGCGCGCTCGTCGAGGACGGGCTGGTCGAGAGCCGCGTGGGCGAGCGCGACCGGCGCGAGCGGCGCCTGCGCCTGACCGAGCGGGGCGCGGCGCTCGAGGCCCAGCTCTCGGACGCCCAACGTGCGCGGATGCGCGCCGCCTTCCGCGCCGCGGGGCCGCAGTCGGTGGCGGGCTTCCGGCAGGTTCTGGAGCACATGATGGACCCCGAGATGCGCCGCCACTACGCCGCCGCCCGCGAGGAGCGATGACCCCCGCCGCCCCGCCCCCCGTGCACGTCCTGCTGGTGGACGACGACGAGCGCATCCGCACGCTCCTGCAGCGCTTCCTCGTGCGTCACGAGTACCTCGTGACGACCGCGCGCGACGCGGCCCATGCCCGGCGCATCCTCGCGGGGCTGGAGTTCGACATCGCGATCCTCGACGTGATGATGCCCGGCGACGACGGCATCACCTTCTGCGCCGAGCTGCGCGCCAGCCGCGACATGCCGATCCTGCTGCTCACGGCGCGCTCCGAGACCTCGGACCGGATCGGCGGGCTGGAGGCGGGCGCCGACGACTACCTCTCGAAGCCCTTCGAGCCCAAGGAGCTGCTCCTGCGCCTGCGCGCGATCCTGCGCCGCGCGCCCCAGGGCGAGACGGCGGCGACGCCGAAGATGCTGCAGCTCGGGCCGATGCGCTACGATCCCGAGCGCGGCGAGCTGTGGCAGGGCGGCGACCCGGTGCGCCTCACGGCCACGGAGACGCAGCTCATGCGCATCTTCGCCGACACCCCCCACGAGGCCGTCACCCGCGCCGCCCTCGTGGAGCGCCTGGGCCGCGGCGCCGACGGCGAGCCGGCGAGCGAGCGGGCCGTGGACGTGCAGGTGACCCGCCTGCGGCGCAAGCTGGAGGCGGACCCCAAGCAGCCGCGCTATCTGCAGACGGTGCGCGGCGAGGGGTACATGCTGGCGCCCGACTGAGGGCGGGGGCACCGCCCGGTCGTCGGCGGCCGGCACGGGACGCCACTCCACCCTGGGCCGCCCCCCGCGGGGCGCCGGATCGCGCCTCCCCCGAGGCCCGCCAGTCCCGCCGCGCCCGGGCCGGTGGACCGTCCTGCCCCCGGGGCATGCCCACCCCCGCGTTGCCGGACCGGGGTTGCGGGCTAGCTGATGGGGTCTCCCAGATACCCGCAAGTCGGTCCCCCGCGGATCGAGCAGGAGTGCCCATGCCCGGACGTCCCCCCGATCTGCGCCGACCCGGCGTGTCGCGCCGCAACTTCCTGCAGGGCAGCTCCGTCGCCGCCGGCTCGCTCGGGCTGGCCGTGGGCGAGGCGCGGGCCCAAGGCCCCGCGATGTCCGCCGAGGCGCGCACCATCGAGATGCGCGTGAACGGCAAGACCCGCCACGTCTCGGTCGAGCCGCGCACCACGCTGGTGGAGGCGCTGCGCGACGGGCTGGGCATGACCGGCACCAAGATCGGCTGCAACCAGGGCCAGTGCGGCGCCTGCACGGTGCTCTTGAACGGCAGCCGCGTGAACTCCTGCCTCGCCCTCGCGGTCATGGCCGAGGGCGGCGAGGTCGTCACCGTCGAGGGGCTGGCCGATCCGGACGGCACGCTGCACCCGATGCAGACCGCCTTCGCCGAGAACGACGCCTTCCAGTGCGGCTACTGCACGCCGGGGCAGATCCTCTCGGCGATCGCCTGCATCGAGGAGGGCCACGCCGGCGACGAGGCCGAGATCCGCGAGTACATGAGCGGCAACCTCTGCCGCTGCGGGGCCTATCCAAACATCGTCGCCGCCATCGTGCAGGTGCGCGACGGCATGGAGGGCTGAGCCCATGAAGCGTTTCGCATACACCCGCGCCCGCACCCTGGCCGACGCGGTCGAGGCCGCCGGAGCCGAGGACGCCCGCATCATCGCGGGCGGCACCACGATGGTGGACCTGATGAAGATCGGCGTCGTCGAGCCCGACGCCCTGGTGGACATCACCGGGCTGGGCGAGCTGCGCGGCCACGAGCTGGGCACGGACACGCTCCGCCTCGGCGCGCTCGCCACCATGGCGAACGTCGCCGACGACCCCGCCGTGGTCCGGGCGTTCCCGGCCCTCACCGAGTCGCTCTGGAAGGCGGCCAGCCCGCAGCTGCGCAACGCGGCCACCTTGGGCGGCAACATCCTCCAGCGCACCCGCTGCCCCTACTTCCGCGACACCGCCTTCGCTCAGTGCAACAAGCGCGTGCCCGGCTCGGGCTGCGCGGCCCTCGACGGGGGCGAGACCACGATCCACGCGATCCTGGGCGGCTCGGATGCCTGCGTCGCCATGTATCCCGGCGACTTCGCGCAGGTGCTGGTGGCCTTCGACGCCGAGGTCGAGACGCGCGGCCCCGGCGGCACCCGGCGCATCCCCTTCGCGGAACTGCACCTCCTGCCCGGCGACGCGCCCCACCGCGAGACCGTGCTGGAGCCCGGCGAGATCGTGACCGCCATCGAGGTGCGGCGCATCCCGGCGATGGCGCGCAGCCACTACCTCAAGGCCCGCGACCGCGAGAGCTACGCCTTCGCCTCGGCCTCGGCCGCGGTGGGGCTGGAGATGGACGGCGACACGGTGCGCGACGTGCGCATCGGGCTGGGCGGCGTGGCCGCCGTGCCGTGGCGGGCGCGTGCCGCCGAGGAGAGCCTGCGCGGCGGCCCCCTCACCGAGGAGACGGCGCGCGAGGCGGGCCGGATCGCCTTTGCGGATGCGGTGCCGCTCGAAGGCTCGGCCTACAAGATCCCGCTGGGCGCCGACGTGGTGGCCGGTGCCCTTCTGACCGCGAAATCCCGCCCGGGAGGCGAATGATGGCCCAGACCCTCAACACCGCGGTTACCCGCGTCGACGCCCGCCGCAAGGTGACGGGCACCGCCACCTACGCGGGCGACGTCGTGCCCGCCGGCATGCTCCACGGCGCGCTGGCATGCTCGGCCATTGCCGTGGGGCGCGTCGCATCCATCGACACCGCGCGGGCCGAGGCCGAGCCGGGCGTGGTGGCCGTGTTCACCCACGAGACCCTGCCCGACTACAGGACCGTGAAGGGCTTCTACGCCGGCGGCCCCGGCTCGGCCTCGTTCTGGCCGATGGAGGGCACCGAGGTGCGCTACAGCGGCCAGCCCGTGGCTTACGTGGTCGCCGAGACCGCCGCCGCGGCGCGCCGCGGGGCCGCGCTCGTGGCCGTGATCTACGAGGAGGGCGAGGCGCGCATCCACATGGACGAGGGCGAGAGCTTCGTGGTGGGCGCGGGCGAGGAGAGCGAGGGCATGGTCACCACCGTGGGCGACGTCGCCGCCGGGATGGAGGCCGCCGCCCAGACCGTGGACGCCACCTACACGACCCCGTTCCAGCACCACAATCCGATGGAGATGTTCTCGGCCACCGCCGAGTGGCGCGGCGAGCACCTGACGGTCTGGATGCCCTCGCAGTCGGTGCGCACCCTGCGCGGCGGGATCGCGAAGGCCTACGGCCTGCCCGAGACGGCCGTTCGCGTGGTCTCGCCCTTCGTGGGCGGCGCCTTCGGCTCGAAGGCCGGCATCACGCCCTACACCATGCTGACCATCGCCGCCGCCAAGGCGGTGGGCCAGCCCGTGCGCCTCGTGGTGACGCGGCCGCAGATGTACACCGTGGCGACCTTCCGGCCCGAGAGCGTGCAGCGCTTCCGCCTCGGCGCGGCGGCGGACGGCAAGCTGACGGCGTTCGAGCACGTCGAGATCGCCCAGACCTCGCGCTTCGACGACGTGGTGAACCCCGGCACGCACATGACGCGCGCCATGTACGCGAGCCCCAACATCCGCACCGAGCAGCGCCTCGCGCGGTCCGACACCAACACCGGCGGCTTCATGCGCGCGC